>JANMHV010000337.1:0-21477 GCA_031375445.1 Burkholderiales bacterium
GCGCCGAAGCGGGTGACGCGCGGGTCGCCCTTGGTCGCCTGGGTGACCACGGGGCCATCCTCCGTCACTTTCATCGAGCGGAACTTGTAGACCAGGATCTCCTTGCCGTCGAGGCCGTAGCGGCGCTGGCGGAAGAGGATCGGGCCCGGGGACGACATCTTCACGCCGATCGCGAGCGCCAGCAGCACCGGCGAGATCAACGCGAGGATCAGGAGCGACAGCACGATGTCCGAGCCGCGCTTCACGAGGCCGTTCATCCCGTGGAAGGGGGTCTCGCACACGGCGAGCACCGGGATGCCGCCGATCGTGTCCATCCGCGCCTGGATCAGGTCGAAGAGGAAGATGTCCGGGGTGAAGTAGACGCTGGCGGTGGTGTCGTGCAGCTCCTCCAGGAGCTTCAGGATCCGCGGCTGCGAGGCCATCGGCAGCGTGAGGTAGATCACGTCGACCTTGTTGCGCTTCACGTATTCGGCCAGCTGGTCGAGCGAGCCCAGGACCTTCTCGTCTTCCATGCCCTCGACGCGGTCGGCGGAGCGATCCTCGAAGAACCCGGCCACGCGGATGCCGAGGTAGGGCGTGCCGCGAACCTGCTCGGCGAGCTTGCGCCCGAGGCTTCCGGCGCCCGCCACCACCGCCACGCGCTGCACGCCTTCGGCGGCGAGGAGCTTCGGCAGGATGATCGGCACCAGCATGTGGCCGGCGAACATCACCACCGGCGTGAAGGCGATCCAGGCGGCGAGCACGCGCTCGTCGAAGGAGCCCACGGTGCGCGTGGCCCAGCCGAGCGTGAGAAGGAGCGCCACCACGAGGATCCATCCCGCGAGCACGTCGCGTGCGATGGCCCCGGTACTGGTGCCCCGGGGCGGATGGCCGGGGAACGTGAGGGAGAAGACGAGGAGCGCCAGGATCACGTACGCACCGTCGAACGGCAACCGGAACCAGGCGGCGGCGGCCACGAGGGTGCCGATGGCGGATGCGGATTCGAGCAGCATCCGGGCGAATGCCGCCAGCGGCATGGGACCTTGGGTGAGGCGGGGGTGGGTCTGTGTGGCGATCAAGTCGGGGCTCCGGGAATCAATGACGCTGCCGTCAGTGAATGACGACAAGCGAACCCTATCGCCCCTATGCGTAGCTAGATGCTCCGGGGACTGGTCCCTCAGGACTATCCCGGGCGCCTACCTTGGAAATGGAATCCGCGGCGCATCGGGAATATTTTCTTGCCGGACTTCATAAGCATTTAATAATCCCTCCCTACACTCCGGGCCATGCGACTCGTCAGCCGACAACCCGATCCCAGCCCCGCGCGCGGCCCCTTCACCGAGAATTCCCTCACCGGAGAAGGCATGCGCGAGGATTCCCCCACCATCGATGGCGCACCGTCCACCGCGACCCGGCTGAACGACTCCGAGCGCGAGGCGTTGCTCCTCAACATCGACATGTCGCTGCGCGTGCACACCCGCCCCCAGTACTTCAGCTGGGTGCAGGGCGCGCTGCAGAGCCTCATCCCCCACGAGCTGCTCGTCTGCGGGCTGCAGGAAGGGCGCCACAGCTCCATGCGCGTCGACTGCTTCTCGACCGCCCCCGTGGATACCGCCCGCTTCGGCGAGGTGTTCCAGCAGGATGTGTCGCTGGTGCCGCACCTCATCAAGCTGTGGGAAGACAACCGCTGCCAGGCCATCACGTGCGAAACCGACCGCGGCCCGTTCGCCGCCGGCACGCTCGCCCGCGAGTTGGCGCGGCTCGGGATCTCGCCGGTGCTCGCCCACGGCACCCACGATGCCACCGGCAACATGACGAGCCTGTTCGTCTTCGCGAGCCGCCCCGGCGCGCTCTCGGGCAAGCAGCAGTACCTCGCCGACCTGATGGTGCCTTACCTGCATTCGGCCTGGGTGCGCAGCCAGGTCACGTGGCCCCTCGACCGCGCGGGCGTGAAGCCCGCCAAGACGGGGCTGCTCACGCCGCGCGAGCAGCAGATCCTGCAGTGGATCTACCACGGCAAGAGCAACATCGAGATCGGCATGATCCTCGAGATCAGCCCGCTCACCGTGAAGAACCACGTGCAGAAGACGCTGCGCAAGCTGAACGTGCTCAACCGCACGCAGGCGGTGGGCAAGGCGCTCGCGCTGCGGATCGTGAACCCGTAACCCGCGCCGAAGCGGCCCCCCATGTCCGCTTCGCGCGACACCCACGTCGCCACGCCCGCGTTCGCGCGCATCGCGCCGTTCGCGGTGTTCATGGCGTTCGTTGCGATCCTCTCGTGGCCCGAGGGTCCCACCTCCCATCTCTCGCAGGCCGACATCCGCTGGCTGGTGATCCTGCGCGCCGTGGCCGTGGCGGGCGTCCTCGGCATTTTCTGGCGCCACTACGTCGAGCTGCACGAGGCGCTGTCGTTGCGCTTGCCGGAATGGCTCCTCGCCGTGGGCCTGGGCGCAGCCGTCTTCCTGGCGTGGATCACTTTTCACGAGGGCTGGTCCGCATTCGACGCGGGGGAGGGGTTTTCTCCGCTGCGCCCCGACGGGAGCATCGACCCGATGCTCGCGATGTTGCGGCTGGCGGGCCTGGCCCTCCTGGTTCCGGTGATGGAAGAGCTCTTCTGGCGCTCGTTCCTCCTGCGCTGGATCGACAAGCGCGAGTTCCTCGCGATGGACCCGCGGCATGCTTCCATCGCGGCTTTTGCGATATCCTCGGCGCTATTCGCCTCGGAGCATTCCCAATGGTTCGCGGGACTGCTCGCCGGCCTGGCCTACAACTGGGCCTACATGCGAACCGGCAATTTATGGGTCCCCATCGTCTCCCATGCGACCACCAATGGCCTCCTCGGACTCTGGATCCTTGCAACCGGCAACTGGAAGTTCTGGTGACATGAGGCTCGCCATCCGGGTACTCGCCCTGGCGGCCGCGGCTGCGTTCGCGCCATCCTCGTGGGCGCTCTTCCAGGACCGCGTCGAGGTGTTCGCCGGGCAGAACGTCACCTACGACAGCAACGTCTTCCGCATCTCGAGCCAGCTCGACCCCAGGGCCACCATCGGGGAGTCGAGCCTCGCCGACACCAGCACGACGACGATGGTGGGTTTCAACGCCAACATCCCGATCAGCCTGCAGAAGCTCCAGGCGAGCTACACCTGGACGCACACGCGGTACAACCGCTTCGACGACCTCAACTTCACCGGCGGCTTCGGGCGGCTGGCGTACCTCTACGCCTTCGAGGACAAGGTGACGGGCGAGGTCGGCGCCACGCACCAGAAGGGGCTGTCGACCTTCACCAACATCCAGGAGCGCATCCCCGACTTCGTGACCTCGAAGACCTTCTTCGCCAATGGGGCGTGGCTGCTCACGCCGCGCTATCGCCTGCACGGGGCGTTCATCTACTCGCAGCAGGAGCACTCCGCCACGCAGCGGCTGGTGCAGGACCTCGAGCGCACCTCGATCGAGGGAGGCCTCTCGTACGTGACGCCCCAGGCCAACCGCATCGGCGGCGCCATCCGGGTGGAGAAGGGGCGCCTGCCCACCGATTCGGTGTTCTCCGGCGCGAATTTCGACAACAGCTACGACCAGGTGGGTGCGGGGCTGATCGCCCACTACACGCTCTCGGGCCTCACCCAGCTCGACGCCCGCGTCGAGTACGTGAAGCGCGAGTACGACCAGCAGTCGAGCCGCAACTACTCGGGCCCGATGTTCGCGGTCTCCTGGACCTACACGCCCACCGGCAAGCTCACCTTCCTCACCACCGCCAGCCGCGACGTGGGGCCGCTGGAGGACATCAACACCAGCTTCGTCCTCGTGACCGGCATCACGGCGAAAGGCACCTGGGCGGTCTCCGACAAGGTCTCGGTCCAGGGCAACCTCGGCTACTCGGTCTGGGAATACACGGCGGTCGTCGGCAACAGCTTCGAGAACCGGGTGCGCAACGCGGGCCTGGGAGTGGCGTGGCGGCCGTACACGCGGGTGCTGGTGCAGGCCGGCGTATCGCGGGAGAAACGCACTTCGACGTTGCAGTTCTCGGATTACACCGTCGACATCGCGACGCTCGAGGCTCGAATCGGGTTCTAGTCCTGCTTTGCGCCCGGGCAGAGGCGGCGGGACCTGATCGAGGTCGGCCGCTACTCTCCAGCGCAGGGCGGGACGAGATAGCTATTCGTGCGGGGATCCTGCGAGCGACACTCGGCGGCCGATCGATCAGGTCCCGCAACCCCTCTCCCGGTCTCTCCGCGTCCATGTCCGCCGACAACTCTTTTGTGGGAGTGGCGCTGCGCTACCCCACGCAGCTATCAAGTGGCGCTGCGCTATCCCGCACACGCATCACGGCATGGCATTGCAGCACCGCTCACAGACGCCTTCTACCCGCACCGTGAGCGTCGAAGACTTGCGCCTGTGGCTGCGGTACAGCGCAGCGCCGCTTGATAGCTGCGTGGGGTAGCGCAGCGCCACTACCAATTATCACGTGGTGACCGTCGACATGGACGGAGGAAGCTCGGGGCAGCCCTTGGGGAAAGACTCGAGAGGGGGGGAGTGTCGCTCACAGGATCACCGCCCGAATAGCTATCCCATCGCGGCCTTTGCTGGTTCGTATCGCCCGGGTCGAGGCTTTCCCCGGGCTGGGCCCGGGCGCAAAACTCCTTGCCGGGCGCCCAGCACTCACCAGGCCCGCATCTCCTCTCCGCCTACAGGTTCGCCCCGGAACCAGCGCCGGACTAGTCCCTTTGGACTACCCTCAATTGGGCCTCGCCGACAGTCTCTGTCACGCGCAACACATAACTTTGTACCCATCACAGGAGGCACTCACATGAGACAAGTTTACCGGTCAGTCGCAGTCGCAATCGCCCTCACCTCGGCCACCTTCGCGGTCGCCCAGGCGCCCAATCCCGCCCAGCGCAATTCGGGCGACGTGTTCAACTTCGGCGGCACGCCGATGCGCACCCAGGACACGATCATCAGCGGTTCGTCCGGCTCGGTGTTCAGCGACCCGAACGTGACGCACGGCATCGCGCGCTCGGGCAAGCCCGGCGGGGGGCATATCACGCCGGTGCCCGAGCCTTCGCAGTGGGCGATGATGCTGGCCGGCCTCGCGCTGGTGGGCTTCATCGTTCGCCGCAGCGCCAAGCGCGACGCGGAATAGAGCCCGCATCCGATTCCCGACCCGCGGGCCGCTTTCCGGCCCGCGTCAACGTGTACGAGGAGAGAGACCATGAAAACCCTCACGCAAGCCGCCCATAGCCGCCTCACGGGCGCGTCGTGGCCAATGGCCGCCGGCGCGCTGTTCGTCGTAGCATTCGCGTTCACCGGCGCCACGCAGGCCCAGAGCCGCGCGGCGACCCTCGTGCCGATCAATACCCCGACGCCGCAGAAGCAGGCCGCGGTCGCCGCACCCGTGCAGGCCGCGCCCACCGCGCAGCCCGTGCAAGCGCTTCAGCCGGGCGCCAAGCCCGCGGGCGACTACCGCCTCGAGTCCCTTGGGCCCGGCGACATGGTGCGCATCTCCGTCTTCCGCAATCCCGACCTCACCACCGAGGCGCGCGTCTCGGAGCGCGGCACGATCCAGTTCCCGCTGGTGGGCGAGATCCCCGTCAACGGAATGACGTCGTCGCAGGCCGGGGCCAAGATCGCCGAGAAGCTGAAGGACGGCAAGTTCGTGGTGAACCCCGAGGTCACGGTGTCGGTGTTCCAGGTGAACAGCCGCGCCGTCTCGGTGCTGGGCAACGTGAACAAGCCCGGGCGCTATCCGCTCGACGCCTCCACCGCCAAGCTGACCGACCTGATCGCGGTCGCTGGTGGCATCGCTCCCACGGGCAGCGACCAGGTGACGATCGTCACCACCCGCGACGGCAAGACCAGCTCGATGGACGTGGACCTGCCCTCGATGCTGCGCGCCGGCGACCTGTCGAAGAACGTGGCCCTCGAGGCCGGCGACACGGTGTTCGTCCACCGCGCCCCGATGATCTACATCTACGGCGAGGTACAGAAGGGCGGCGCCTACCGCATCGAGAAGGACATGACCGTGATGCAGGCCCTCGCCATGGGCGGCGGGCTGACCGCACGCGGCACCGAGCGCGGCATCCGTGTCACGCGCAAGGCCGACGGCAAGAGCACGCAGCGCGAAGTGAAGCTCACCGACCCGGTCGAGACCGACGACGTGATCTACGTGCGCGAAAGCCTGTTCTGAACGTCCTCCAGAAAACAGCAATTCCAGGGAAGCCATGAATATCACCCAGTTCCTCCTCGCCCTGCGTGGCCGCCTCGGGGTGTTCCTCACCCTGTTCGGCGCCACGGTGGCCGCGGCCATCGTCGTGACGTTCCTCATGGCCAAGACCTACCAGGCGACCGCCGCGATCCTGGTCGACAACCGTGACGAGCAGTCGTTGAACGGCACCGTCGCCTCGCAGCGCGAGCGCGTGGGCTGGATGCAGACCCAGATCGACATCCTCTCCAGCGAGCGCGTGGCGCGGAAGGCCGTGGAGGACATGAAGCTTGCCGAGAACGCCTCGGTGCAGGCCTCGTTCCGCGAGAGCGGGGAGGGCGGCAAGATCGAGGACTGGCTCGCCAAGGGCCTGCTCTCAGGCCTGAAGGTCGACGCCTCCCAGTCCAACGTGATCCAGCTCACCTACTCGTCGGGCGATCCCAGGTTCGCCGCCGCGGCCGCCAACGCGATCGCCAAGGCGTACATGGACATGACGCTGTCGCTGCGCGTCGAGCCCACCAAGCAGGCGGCGGGCTGGTTCGAGGACCAGTTGAAGGGCCTGCGCGCCTCCTTCGAGAGCGCGCAGATGAAGCTCGCGAAATTCCAGTCGGAGAACGGCATCATCGCCACCGACGAGCGCGTGGACATCGAGTACGCGCGCCTCGCCGCCCTCGACACGCAGTCGCTCGCGGCCACCAACACGGCGTCCGACGCCGCGTCGCGCCTGGGAACCTCCTCCGGCAGCGAGACGCTTCCCGACGTGCTGGCGAACCCGGTGATCCAGTCCCTCAAGGGCGAGGTTTTGCGCGCCGAGGCCAACCTGTCCCAGCTCGCCACGCGCCTGGGGCCCGCCCACCCGGAATACGTCCAGGCGGCCCAGCAGGTCGAATCGCTGCGCTCCAAGCTGAACGGCGAGATGGGCCGCATCGTGGGCGGCGTGCGCAACGTCACCTCCCAGCAGCGCCAGCGCGAAGGCGAGATGAAGGCAGCTCTCGCCACGCAGCGCGAGCGCGTGATGAAGATGCGCGAGGCGCGGAACGCCGCCCTCGTCCTCACCCGCGACGTGGAGACGGCGCAGAAGGCCTACGAAGCGGCACTCGCGCGATTCCTCGTGAACAAGGTGGAAAGCGGCGCGCGCGTCTCGAACGTGACGTTGCTCAACCCGGCGCTGGAGCCCACCCGGCCGGCCAAGCCGCGCAAGCTCGTGAACATCGCCCTCGGCGTGATCCTCGGCCTCGTGCTCGGCCTCGCCGCCGTGTTCCTGATGGAGCTCCTCGACCGCCGCGTGCGCTCGTCCAACGACCTCGACGCGGGCCTGGACGTGCCGCTGCTGGGTGAACTGCAGGAATGGCGCCCGTCCCGGCTGCTCGCCGGCAACGACGGCTCCAACCGCGCGCTTCCCAGCCCCGTCTAACGGAGATCGCAGAAAATGAACCTGCAGGAAAACGTCCTTCCCATCGATACCCATCGCGCCCTCGCGGCACGTCCCGAGCGCTGCATCGGCGCGATCCTGGTGGACGAGGGCAAGCTCACCCACGCGCAGGTCGACCGCGTCCTCGACTTCCAGGCCACGGGCGGCATGCGCTTCGGCGAGGCCGCCGTGCGCATGGGCTTCATCTCGGAAGCCGACGTCGGCTACGCGCTGTCCAAGCAGTTCGACTTCCCGCACCTCGCCCCGGCGATGAGCGAGGGGCCGAGCCGCGAGCTGGTGGCGGCTTTCGCGCCGTTCCATCCGCGCACCGAGGAGCTGCGCGCGCTTCGCACCCAGCTCATGATCCGCTGGTACAAGCCGGAAACCGGGCGCAAGGCGCTGGTCGTGGCTTCCCCCGACCACGCCGAGGGCCGCAGCTACGTCGCCGCCAACCTCGCCATCGTGTTCTCGCAGCTGGGCGCCCGCACCCTCCTGGTCGACGCCGACCTGAGGAAGCCCCGCCAGCACCAGATCTTCGGGCTGCCGGCGACGCATGGCCTCGCCTCCCTCCTGTCGGGCCGCTCCGAGCACAAGGCGACCTTCCCGGTCCCGGGCCTGTCGCGCCTGTCGGTGCTTCCGGCGGGGCCCCTGCCGCCCAACCCGCAGGAGCTGCTGTCGCGCCCGCTCTTCAGCAGCCTCATGAAGGACCTGCAGTCGGTGTACGACGTGGTCATCATCGACACGCCGCCCGCCAAGCCGTACGCGGACACGCAGACCATCACCTTCCGGTCGGGAGACGCGCTGATCGTCTCGCGCAAGAACAAGACCAAGCTCGCCGATACCACCCGCGTGATCCGTGAGCTCTCGGACACCGGCGCGCGTGTCGTCGGGACGTTGATCAACGCGTACTGACTCCGGGACCGCCATGTCGACGGTCCTCGAGCCCAGCCTGCAACGCGCTGACCGGGCCCCCCAGGGGGCCTGGCTCGCGGTGCTCGCGGGCCTGGCCCTCCTCTACGTGCCGACCTACCTCGACCTCTCGAAGGGGTTGTGGAGCGACGACGCCTACGCCCACGGCCCGCTGATCCTGGCGGTCGTGGCGTGGCTCATCTGGAAGGACCGCGCGCTGCTCGCGGCCTCCCGCCCGGCGCCCGTCGCCGGCGGCGTGGCGCTCGCCGCGGGCCTGCTGCTGTACCTCCTCGGGCGCACCCAGTCGCTGATGCTCTTCGAGGTCGCCTCGCACCTGCCGGTGGTGGCGGGGCTGGTGCTGCTCGCCGGGGGTTGGACGTCGCTGCGCCGCCTCGCCTTCCCGGTGCTCTTCCTTTTCTTCGTGATCCCGCTGCCGGGCTTCGTGCTCGACCTCGTGACGCAACCGCTCAAGGGCGTGGTGTCGGTCGCCGTCGAGAACCTGGTGCGCCTGCTGGGCTACCCGGTGGAGAGGAGCGGCGTGGTCCTCACCGTGGGCAACCACGAGATGCTGGTGGCCGACGCGTGCTCGGGCCTGAACTCGCTGGTGAGCCTCGCGGCGCTCTCGCTCCTCTACCTGCGCCTCACCGGCCCGCGGGCGCCCTCGCGCACCGCGCTGCTGCTGGCCGCCATCGTGCCGATCGCCATCGTCGCCAACGTGCTGCGCGTGCTGGGGCTGGTGCTCGTCACCGTCCACTTCGGCCCCGAGGCGGCCCAGGGCGCCTTCCACACCATCGCCGGCATGATGGTGTTCGTGGTGGCCCTCGGCTTGCTGCTGGCGCTGGACCGGCGCTCCGGCCGCGTGGCGGCCGTTCGCGAGGGTTCAGCTGCGCGGCCCGCCATGCCCAGCGTGTTGCCGCGCATGGCCCTGCTGCTGGCCGGGGCCGCCATGGCCACCACCGCCGCCGCGACGCCCTTCCTCAAGCCTGTGCCCGATGGGCGCGTGACGGACCTCGAGACCCTGGTCCCGGCGCAGTTCGGCGAATGGAAGCTCGATGTCGCCGCGGCGGCCGTGGGCACCGCTCCCGACGTGAAGGCGAACCTCGACCGCCTCTACGGCCAGGTGCTGAACCGGACCTACGTGAATGCCGCCGGCGAGCAGATGCTGCTCACCGTGGCCTACGGCGGCGACCAGAGCGATGCCTTGAAGGCCCACCGCCAGGAGGTCTGCTACTCCGCCCAGGGCTTCACCATCCAGGGCCTCGCTCAAACGCGCCTCAAGGCCCCCGGCCGCGACCTGCCGGCCACGCGCTTCCACGCCTTGCGCGGCGATCGATCGGAGCCGGTGACCTACTGGTTCACGATGGGTGACCGCGTGGTGCTGGGCCGCGGCGAGCGCCTGCGCGAGCAGCTGAGGAATGGCCTCGCGGGACGCGTGCCGGACGGCATGCTGGTGCGCGTCTCCAGCCTCACCACCGACGTGCCCGCGGCCTACGCCGCCCAGCAATCGTTCGTCGCCGCGATGCTGGCCCCGATGGCATCCGGCGACGCCGTGCGCCTCGCCGGCGCCCCCGCACCCTAGGTGCCGCCCCCCATGTCCTCCATCGCCCGCCCGCTTCCCTGCTCCGATCGCCTGCGCGACCGCCGCGAGGCGTTGCGCGACCGGTGGGACGCCTGGAAGGCCCCGGAGTGGGTGAGGCCCGCGGCACTCTATGGCGGGCTCGCCCTCCTCGGCATCTTCTGGGGCGTGCTGGTGGGCTACGTCGGCACGCCGGCGCTCCTCGTGGCGGTGTCGCTCTTCGCCTGCCTCATGTGCCTGCGCGACTTCAGGAACGGCGCGGTGCTCCTCTGCCTCATCATGCCGATCGCCAACTCGTACGTGTTCCCGCACGCGATGTTCGGCATCACCGGCATGAACCCGCTCAACATGCTGCTCGGCATGACGCTGGTGATGTACCTGCTGAATACCCTCGGGCAGAAGGGGCCTTCGCTCTTCCCGCGCAGCATCCTGTGGCCGTACCTGGTGCCGCTCTTCGCGGGCGCCATGCTCGGCATGCGGCACGTGGACGAGATCCCCTATACGTTCCGTACCGCTTCCGACCTGGGGTTCGACTCCCCCGTGGGCTACGTGCGGGATTTCTTCCTGAAGCCGGTGCAGTTCGTGCTCTTCTCGATGCTGGTGGCGGCCGCCGCCTACCGCAGCAAGAACCCCGAGAAGTTCATCACCCCGCTGCTGATCTCGGTCTGGATCATCGCGCTCACCATCGTGGGCTTCGTGGTCGCCTCCGGCGTGGAGCTCTCGTCCCTTTCCGGCGAGTACTCGCGCCACTTCCTCTCGCCGCTGGGCATGCACGCCAACGACCTCGGGCGCCTCTACGCCGTGGCTTATGCGCTGCTGCTCTTCGTCTGGGACCGCAGCGACAACATGATGCACAAGACCTTCCTGTTCCTCTCGATGGGCGTGGTGGTGATGGCGCTGCTGCTCACGTTCTCGCGGGGTGCCTTCTTCGGCTTCATCCTCGTGAACCTGGTGTACCTCTTCTCGCGCCGCCACGCCAAGACGCTGCTGCTGGCGGGCGCCGCGGTGCCGGTGGCGCTGGTGCTGATGCCGGGTGCGGTCTGGTACCGCCTGCAGATGGGCTTCGGCCAGGGCGCCAACGCCATCAGCGCCGGCCGCGTCGACGACATCTGGCTGCCGCTGCTGCCGGAGGTGTTCGCGAGCCCGGTGTGGGGGCAGGGCCTGGGATCGATCATGTGGTCCGACGCGATGGTTTCCGAGCGCGTCATGTTCGTGGCCCATCCCCACAACGCCTACCTCCAGGCCCTGATGGACACGGGCGTCGTGGGCCTCGCGCTGATGCTCGGCTTCTGGATCTTCTGCTGGCGCGACTTCCGCCGCCTCTCCCGCGACGAGCGCGTGCCGCTCGAGCTGCGCGGCTTCTTCGAGGGCGCCGCCGCGGGCCTCCTCGCATTCCTGGTCGCGGGGATGGCGGGATCGAGCCTGATGCCCGTGCCCGCGCAGGCTTTCCTCTGGCTCGCAGTGGGGATGATGTACGGCATGCGGGCGAAGCTGGGATGGCACGTGAAGGCGAAGAAAGCGGACCAGGCGACGTCGAAGGTTCACCCCGCGGGCGCGAGACCCGTGCACCAGTTCAACTAAGGAACCCAGGCAATGTGCGGCATCACCGGATTTTGGGCGCGGCGCGGGGACCCGGCGCCGTGGCTGAAGGACCTGGGCGCCTCGGTCGCGACCTTGAAGCAGCGCGGCCCCGACGACAGCGGCGTGTGGGTGCGCCCCGGCGGGCGCGTGGCATTGGGCCATACGCGCCTTTCGATCCTCGACCTCTCGCCGCTGGGCCACCAGCCGATGCGCTCGCCCGACGGCGGCCTTTCCATGATCTTCAACGGCGAGGTCTACAACTTCGCCAGCGTCCGAGCCGAGCTGGAGCGGCTGGGCCACCGCTTCCGCAGCTCGGGCGACTCCGAAGTGGTGCTCGCCGCCTACCAGCAGTGGGGAATCAAGGCCGCGGACAAATTCATCGGCATGTTCGCGATCGCGTTCTGGAGCGAGAACGAACGCCGCCTCGTGCTGCTGCGCGACCGCATGGGGGTCAAGCCCCTCTACTACGCGTGGGACGGCGCGTTCCTGTGGTTCGGCTCGGAGCTGAAGGCGCTGCGCGCCTTCGAGGGCTGGCGGGCCGAGATCGACCCGGACGGGCTCGCCGAGTACCTGCAGTTCGGCTACATTTCGGCGCCGCGCACCATCTACAGGAACGTGCACAAGCTGCTGCCGGGCCATTGGCTCGAGCTGGGCGAGGTGGGCGAGCCCGCGGCGCACCAGTACTGGAACCCGCGCCCGGTGGAGGGCCCGTTCCAGGCGAGCGAGGCGGAGCTGGAGAGCCAGCTGGAGCTCCTGCTGGTGGATGCCTTTCGCCTGCGCACCGTGGCCGACGTGCCGGTGGGGGTGTTCCTCTCCGGCGGCATCGACTCGTCGCTGGTGGCCGCGATCCTGCAGAAGTACGGTTCGGGTCGCGTGCACACCTTCACCATCGGCTTCGACGACCCGGCGTTCAACGAGGCCGAGCACGCCCGGAACGTGGCCGAGCACCTCGGCACCGAGCATACGGAGCAGTTCGTGAGCGCCTCCGACATGCATGGCGTGCTGGGGCAGTGGGCCGACCTCTTCGACGAGCCGTTCGGCGACTCCTCCGGCGTGCCGACCTACCTTGTCTCCAAGCTCGCGCGGCAGAGCGTCAAGGTGGCCCTTTCGGCCGACGGCGGCGACGAGCTCTTCAACGGTTACGACCACTACGGCATCGTGGCCGATCGCGAGCGCACCATCGCCCGCTGGCCGCTCACGGCGCGCCGCATGCTCGGCCGCGCGCTCGAGCGCGTCGGCTCCGCGGGCTTCCGCGCGCTCGCCGAGGGCATGCCGGGGGGGGCTCCGCAGCGCCACCAGCTGCGCCGCAACTTCCTCGAGCGCGCCGACCGCCTTCGCGCGATGCTGCCCGAGCTCGACCGGGTGCTGGTGTACGACCTCGCCATGACTTCGTGGACCCCCTGGGACATCGAGCGCCTCCTCTCGCGCCGGACGCTCCCTCGGGAGCGCGTCGACTGCCCGGGGACCCCCTTCGCGGAGCAGATGGCCCATTGCGACATCCGCCATTTCCTTCCCGACGACATCCTGGTCAAGGTCGACCGCACCACGATGGCCTCGGGCCTCGAGGGCCGCGAGCCGTTCCTCGACCATCGCCTGGTGGAGTTCGCGCTGCGCACTCCCCTCGAGCTGCGCCGCGGTCCCCTGGGTCCCAAGCACCTGCTGCGCAAGATCCTTTACAAGCACGTGCCGCGGCAGCTGCTGGAGCGCCCGAAGCAGGGTTTCGGCGTGCCGCTCGCCTCCTGGATGCGAGGTGAGCTGGCGCCCCTGGTGCACGAGTACCTCGACCCGCGGCGCATCCGCGAAGCCGGCATCCTCGACCCCGACATGGTTTCCCAGGCGGTCGCGAACTTCAACGAGGGCGGCCCCGGCAACGAGAGGCTGGACATCCAGCGCCTCTGGTACCTGATCGCCTTCGAGCTCTGGCGCGAGCGCTGGATGACCACCACCTCCCACAAGGTCCAGGAAGGAGAGCCGCGTGCGCTTGCTGCTGGTGATTAGCGACCTCGGCTTCCACGGCGCCCAGAAGCAGGTGGTCGAGCTCTCCCGCGGGCTCGCCGCGCGCGGGCACGAGGTGGCGATCTACACGCTGAACGACGACGCCCCGCGCGCCCCGGAGCTCGAGGGCTCGGGGGTGGAGGTCATCCGCGACCAGAAGCGCTCGAAGCTCGACTTCGCGGTGATCCGGCGCCTGCGCGCGAAGATCCGCGCGATGCGCGCCGACATCGTCCACGGCTTCCTCTTCGACGGCGACATCTACGCGCGCATCGCCGCGGCCGGCACCGGGGCCAAGGTGCTCAACTCGGAGAGGAGCGACAACTACGAGATCTCGCGCTCCCAGCGCCTGGCCCATCGTCTCACCCACTGGCTGGTGGACGGTGTCGTGGCCAACTCGCGTTCCGGCGCGCGCTTCGCCGAGAAGCTCTACGGCTACGATCCCGGGCACATGCACGTGGTGTGGAACGGCATGCGCATCGAGGAGTTCGAGCGCCGAGCAGTGACGACGGTGGACCATCGCGCCGAGTTCTTCGGCCCCGGGGAGCACAAGATCGCCTGCATGATCGGGCACATCAAGCCCGCCAAGGATTATCCGCTGGCCCTCGACACGGCCGCGGCCCTGGTGGCGATGGATCCTTCGTGGCGCGTCCTCTTCATCGGCGATTCTCTGGGGTCGGCCGCCGACTACAAGCCGGGCCAGGACTCCGACACCAGCGCCTACAAGCGCGCCGCGATGGAGCAGTACCAGCGCCTCGGCATCTCCGAGCGCGTGAAGTTCGCCGGCGCCCGCCGCGACGCCCCCGCGATCCTCGCCCAGTGCGACGTGCAGCTGATGACCTCGCGCTGGGAGGGCTTCCCCAACGTGGTGCTCGAGGGCATGGTCCTCGGCGTGCCCGTGGTCAGCACCGATTATTCCGACATCCGCCAGATCCTGCCGCGTGAGTCGCAGGTAGTGGCAAGCCGCTCGCCGCAGGACCTCGCACGCGCCATCATGGACGCGCATGCCGATCGCGAGGCCATCGCCGGCGAGCAGAAACGCTGGGTTCGCGCGCACGCCAGCATCGAAACCGCAACCCGGGAACTCGAACGTGTCTACTCCCTATACGCACGCCCCGATGCCTTCTCCCACGCTGCTTGAACGCGATGCCGTCGGCGCCGCGACGTCGCCCGGACTGCGCATCCCGAAGCTGGACGGCATGATGCCTGCCAGCCGGCCCCACGTCTGTTTCGTGGCGCCCTCCACCTGGCCGATCATTTCCGATTCGCTCGACATCCCCGTGGTGGGTGGGGCCGAGGTGCAGCAGAGCATCATCGCCCCGGCGCTTGCCGCGCGCGGCTTCCGCGTCACCATGGTGACCCTCGACTACGGCCAGGAGGACGGCACCGTGGTGAAGGGCGTCACGGTGCGCAAGATCTACCGCTCCACCGAGGGCATCCCGGTGGTGCGCTTCATCCACCCGCGCCTCACCAAGCTCTGGTCGGTACTGAAGGAGGTGGACGCGGACATCTACTACCAGCGCACCTCCGACGGACTCACCGGCCTCATGGCCGCCTTCTGCAAGAGGAACGGCAAGCGCTCGATCTACTCCGGCGCCTCGGATGTGGATTTCATCCCCGGACAGGAGGAGATCGACCGGGCGCGGGACCGCTGGCTCTACGCTTACGGAGTGCGTAGCGTCGACCGCGTGTTCGTCCAGAATGCGGCGCAGATGGCGACCCTGCGCGAGCATTTCGGCCGCGAGGGGGTGCTGGTGCCGAATTGCTTCGCGACCCCCGCCGACGGCCGGAGGGCCGATCCGAAGGGGTATGTGCTGTGGGTGGCGAGCGTCAAGGCGCAGAAGCGCCCCGAGCTCTTTCTCGAGCTGGCGCGGCGCCTGCCTCAGTACAAGTTCGTGATGATCGGCGGCGCGGACCCGTCGGCGAAGAGCCGGGAGTACATCCAGTCGATCCATGCCGCCTGTGCCGCGCTCCCCAACGTGGAGTACCGCGGATTCATGCCGTTCGCCGAGGCCGACAGGCAGTTCGCCGGCGCGCGCGTGCTGGTGAACACTTCCATGTACGAGGGGTTCCCCAACACCTTCCTGCAGGCCTGGTCGCGTGGCGTGCCGTCGCTCGCCTTCGTCGACACCGGTTCCCGCCACCGCGGCCTGCCGGCCTACGACATCGCCAACGACGTGGACGAGGCGGGACAGCGCCTGGCGCGCCTCATGAGCGACGACGGGCACTGGCGCGCGGCCTCCGAGCGCGTCTCCGAGCACTTCCTCGAGGCCCATTCGCCCGAGGCGATCATCAAGCTCTACGAGCGCGAGTTGTGCGCGCTCGCACCCGGATCCCGGTGAGCGCCGTTTCCGCCTCCCTCGAGCGCCGCGCCCTCTCCCTGGGCACGGCCAACGCGATCGACTTCGCGCTGCAGTTCTTGCTGCCGATGGTGCTCACGCGCACCCTCGATTCGCACGAGTTCGGCGAGTACCGGCTGTTGTGGCTGGCGGTCGCGACCCTCATGGTGCTGGCGCCCATGAACATGGGGCCCAGCCTCTACTACTTCCTGCCGCGCGTCGACCGCCCCACGCAGCGCCTCTACATCAACCAGACGATGATCTTCCTCGCCTTGGCCGGGGTGGTCTCGGCGATGGCGGTCTCGGCATGGAACCCGCTGCTGCCCGGCGCGCTCCACGCGTTGCTCGAAGGGCAGGGGCCGGTGATCCCGGCGTTCGTGATGTTGTGGATCTTCGCGTCACTCCTCGACGTGCTGCCCACCGCCGAGGAGCGGGTCGGCTGGCAGGCGAAGGTGGTGGTGGGCCTGTCGGCCGCGCGCGCGGTGGGACTTTCGGCGGCGGCGCTCGCGACGGGAGAGTTGCACGCGGTGCTGCTCACGCTCCTCGCATTCACGCTGCTCAAGGTCGGCATCCTGCTGGCCTATGTGACGCGACACCACGGCCTCGGCGGCCCGGCGGGCAGCCGCGAGGCGTTCAAGTCGCAGCTGGCCCAGGCGTTGCCGTTCGCGGCCTCCGGGGCGCTGCACGGGCTGCGCATGCAGTCGGACCAGTGGATCGCCGCCGCGCTCTTCACCGTGACGCAGTTCGCCTCGTTCTCGGTGGCCACCGTGATGGCGCCGATCGTGCAGATCTTCCGCCAGTCGGTGAACCATGTGTTCCTGCCGGCGATGAGCCGGTTGCAATCCGCCGGCAACGTGGGCGAGATGCTGGCGTTGAACAGCCGCGCCAACTGCATGGTGGCGCTGCTCGTCTTTCCGCTCCTCGCCTTCGCCTTCGTCTTCGCCGATTCGGTGGTGACGCTGGTCTACACCCGCACCTACCTCGAGGGCGTCCCGGTGCTGCGCCTCTACATCGTGGGCCTCATCGCCTTCGTGGTCGAGGTGGTGAGCATCCTCTTCGTGCTGCAGCAGGGACCCTTCGCCGCGCGGGTGAACCTGGTGGTGCTGCTCTTCGCCGTGCCGCTCAGCTGGTTCGGCGCGAAGGAGTTCGGCCTGGCCGGGGCCGCCCTCGGCACCGTGACGGCGGTCTACGTCGAGCGCATCATCACGCTGCGGCGGATCGCCGGCCTCACCTCGACCCGGGTGGCGAAGCTGCAGGACTGGGCGAGCCTCTTCGGCATGCTGGCGGCCGCGATGCTGGCGGCGGCCGTGGCGGGTGTCGCCCTGCACTGGAGCCCGTGGAGCGCCTTCGCTCGCCTCGTCGCCGGGGCCCTGGTGCTCGCGGCAACTTATCCGCTGGCGCTCTACGTGACCGGGCAGTGGCGCCACCTCACCGCATTCGTGGGCACGCTCACCGCGGCCCGCACCTGAAAAACCATACTGGAGCCGCGCATGAAATCCCTGAATGACTCGATCGCCGCAACCCAACGCACCTGGCTCGTGACGGGTGTCGCCGGCTTCATCGGCTCGAACCTGCTGGAGGCGCTGCTCAGGCTCGACCAGCGCGTGGTGGGCCTGGACAACTTCGCCACCGGCTTCCAGCACAACCTGGACCAGGTGCGCGAGGCGGTCGGCGCCGAGGCGTACCGGCGCTTGCGCTTCATCGAGGGCGACATCCGCTCCCTCGACACCTGCCGCGAGGCCTGCGCCGGGGTGGACGTGGTGCTGCACGAAGCGGCACTGGGCAGCGTGCCGCGCTCGATCGACGATCCGATCCTCTCCCACGACAGCAACGTGACCGGCTTCCTCAACATGCTGGTGGCGGCGCGCGACGCCAAGGTGAAGCGCTTCGTCTACGCCGCTTCTTCCGCCGCCTACGGCGACTGGCCGGGCCTGCCGAAGGTGGAGGACCAGATCGGCCGCCCGCTCTCGCCGTACGGCGCCGGCAAGTACATGAACGAGCTCTACGCCGACGTGTTCGGCCGCTGCTATGGCCTGGAAGCCGTGGGGCTGCGCTACTTCAACGTGTTCGGCCCGCGCCAGGATCCGGAAGGCGCCTACGCCGCGGTGATCCCGAAGTGGGTGGCGTCGATGCTGCGCGCGGAGCCCGTCTACATCAACGGCGACGGCGAGACCGCGCGCGACTTCTGCTACATCGATAACGTGGTGCAGGCCAACCTGCTCTCCGGCACGGTGGCGAATCCCGAGGCGGCGGGGCAGGTGTACAACGTGGCGGTCGGCGACTCCACCACGCTGAACCAGCTCTTCCATGCGCTCGCCGGTTCGCTCTCGCGCCACATCCCGGGCTTCAAGGTTGCGGACCCGGTGTACCGCGACTTCCGCGCCGGCGACGTGCGCTACTCGCGCGCCGACATCTCCAAGATCGAGCGCCTCCTCGGCTACCAGCCGGTTTATCGCGTGAACGAGGGCCTCGAACGCGCCATCGACTGGTACGTGGCGAGGTTGGGGCCGCAGCGCGAGGGCGCCAGGGTCGCGGCGGAGAACGCGGCCTAGGGTCCATGGAGCGACGATTCCTCGAGTTCCCGGGCACGCATCCGTTCGTCGGCTGGCGCCACCACGCACCCGTGCCCACGCGCGCCGTGGCGGTGGTTTGCGGGCCGATCGGGTCGGAGTACACGCGCGCCCATCGAACGGTGCGCCACCTCGCCGACCGCCTGGCCGCGGCGGGCATTCCTGCGATCCGCTTCGACTATCACGGGCAGGGCGACTCGCCCGGGGACGACCTGGACCCGGGCCGGCTCGCCGCGTGGCGCGAAAATATCCGCACCGCGATCCATGCCGCCCGTGGTGGGGATTCTTCGCTGCCTGTCGTGCTGGTCGGAGTGCGCGTGGGCGCGACCCTCGCTGCCCAGGTGGCCGCCGACACCCCGGTGGACACGCTGGTGGTCTGGAATCCGGTCGCGAAGGGGCGCGCGTACGCGCGTGAAATCCAGGCCATGGCGGCAGCCGCGGCCGTGGCGCAGTGCGCCGTCCCTGGTGCGGTCGAGAGCGGCGGGTTCGTATTTTCGGAAGAGACGCTTGCCGACCTGCGAGCCGTCGACCTGGCGGCCATTACCCCACGCGCGCGACGTGTCATCTGGCTGGCGCGCGATGACCTGAGCCTGGATCCCGCGGTGGCGATCGAATGGCGCTCGCGCGGGGTGGAAGTTCGCCAGGAGGCCGTCCCCGGCTGGAGCGGGATGATGGCGGAGCACCAGTTCACCGTGGTGCCGGAGGCGGCGCTCACCGAGCTCGTCGCTTCGCTGGACCTGCCCGAAGGCGATTCCTCGCTCCCCCCGATCGCTTCGGCTCCCAGGGGCGAACCGGTCGCGGGCGCGCGCCTGGTGGCCTTCGACGGCCTGGTGGCGATGCTGCACCTCCCGCCGGGCAAGATTTCGCGCGCCACGGTGGTGATGTTCAACGCGGGCGCGGTCCACCGCGTGGGCCCCAGCCGGATCTACGTCGAGATGGCGCGGCGGCTCGCGGCCGAAGGCCACCCGGTCCTGCGCCTCGACCTCGAGGGCCTGGGCGACAGCATCCTGGCGGGCGAGGGGCGCGAGAACCATCCGTATCCGCCGACCGCCACGCGGGACGCACGCGCGGCACTCGCCTACCTCAAGCGGGAGCACGGTCTCGACCGGTTCGTGCTCCTCGGACTGTGCTCGGGGGCCCACACCGCGTTCCGGGCCGCGCTCGAGATCGAGGACGCGCGCATCGAGCAGGTGGTCATGATCAACCCGCTCACCTTCCGCTGGGAGGAAGGAATGGGGCTCGAGACCGCCAACCGCATCTACGACGAGCTCGCCTACCGCCTCTCGGCGCGCGACCCGAAGCGGTGGCTCAAGCTCATCAAGGGAGAGGTCAATTTCCGGCGCCTGTTCGCGGTGGCCGCGAGCCTGCCGCTGAAGGCCCTGCGGTCGCACTGGATAGCCTTTTGCGAGGCGGTGCTTCCGGCCTTCGCTCCGCCACTCGCGCGCGACCTGCAGCGCCTGCGCCGGCTCGGGCGGCCGGTGGCGTTCTTCGTAGCCGATGGCGATCCGGGAGAGCGGCTCCTGAACCAGGGCGCCCCGCGCACCGCGCGTCGCCAACTGGCCCGTGGGGTGATCACCATGATGCGAATCGGCAATGCGGACCACACCTTCTCGCAACTGGCGCCCCGTCGTGCGCTGATCGGGGCGGTCGCCAAGGCGCTCGTGCAGCCCACCGTGCCGCGCGGCGCCCCGGCCTTGGACCTGCGTCGGACTTCGCCCGCGCGCTAGGAAGTCATCCGCGCCCGCGCGCGAGGCATGCCTTGTGGCGTTCGGCCACGCGTCGCGCAAACCATTCGGTGGTGAGCTTGCGCGTGAACTTCGAGCTCTTCAACTCGATGCCCGGCAGCACCGCCCGCGCCGCGCGCTTTCCTCCCCGGTCGTCGGCGAGCTCGAACAGGCGCTGGTAGAGGCGGGTCTCGCCGAAGCGTGCCTCGCGCCCGCGCTCGAGGTCGCCGCGGATATCGCCGTCGTCCAGCCGCAGCCGCTTGCCGATCGAGCGCGTCGCGAGCTCCGTGGCGCTGGGCGCCTTCGCCGGCGCGCCGTCCTCGTAGCGCAGCAGGTCCCCGTCGAGGTCGAGCTTCGCGCCCGAAATTTCGGCGAGCGCCCGCTGGAATGCGGCGTTGCGGCTGGCGTAGTGCCCCGCGTTGAAATCGGCGTAGCGGTAGAGGAGGTCCTCGTAGGGCGCGGGGTAATCGAGAAGGTGCGCGATGCCGAAGAAGATTCCGCCGCGCCGCGTGAAGACTTCGTGCCGGATCGTGCCCACGGGGTAGGGATACGAATCCGAGCGCGTGCGCGCATAGGCGATGCTCACCTGCATCGGACCTCCGGTGCGCACCGGGTTGCGCTCCGACAACAGCCGCGTGCCCAGCGGCACGCGCCCGATGATCTCCTCGAACAGCTCCGAGAGCTCGCGCTCGGTGCGCACGTCCTCGAGGCGCTGGTCGTAGCTGCGCCCGTCGGTGGAGGGGAGGGCCAGGGCGGCGGTGACTGCGAGCCTGGGGATCGCGGCTTTCTCGCGCAATGCGTCGATCTCCTGCCGCGCGGCCTTGGGCAGGTTCGGCACCGCGGGATCGGATTGCCAGCCCGACTCCTGCTCGATCACCGCGATGGCGGCGCAGATGTTGGCGGGCGAGGGCTCGATGCGCAGGCTGGCGAAGGGGCCGTAGATGTCGGCGGCCCAGCCCTCACGGTCGCTGATGCGGGCGGGGATGTAGCGGGCGACGAGTGCGCGGCCCTCGGCGGCGGACATCGGCTTGACCGATGGGGCGCGCTCCGGCGCGGCGCAGGCGGCGAGGAGCATTGCCAGCAGCAGGGCGAGGAGGCGGGGGTGCATGGTGGACATTGTGATGCAATTGCTCTGGCTTTGCGCCCGGGCCCAGCCCGGGGAAAGCCTCGACCCGGGCGATCGTGGGCAATTGCGTCGGG
>JANMHV010000411.1:0-5812 GCA_031375445.1 Burkholderiales bacterium
CAAGAAATTCACGTAATGGGTGGTAGTGGACCTCACTCCCCTTCGATCGAGCGTATCGCGGCGTCTCGACCCGGACCGCGGGTTCCGTCTCGGGGGCTACCGAATTACTCCTCCCCCTATTGCCCCGACTACACCACTCCCCTGCCCCGCAGCCCTGCGATCTCCGCAACCGACAACCCCAGCACGCCCCGCAGAACTTCATCCGTGTGCTGCCCCAGCGTCGGCGGCGCCACATCGTTGGGCACCGGCGTCTCGGAGAACTTGATCGGGTTCGCGACCATCGTCACCTCCCCCGCCGCCGGATGCGGCGCGGTGACCTTCATGCCCCGATGCACCACCTGCGGATCGGCGAAGACCTGGTCCAGGTCGTTGATCGGTCCGCACGGCACGCCCGCCGGCTCGAGCTCGGCCAGCCACGCGCGCGCGGGCCGCGTGGCGAGGCGCTCTTCGATCATTCGCACCAGCAGGTCGCGATGGCCGACGCGCTGCGGATTGGTGGCGAAGCGCGGATCGGCGGTCCACTCCGGAACACCGAGCACGCGGCAGAAGCTCGCGAACTGCCCGTCGTTTCCCACCGCGACGATGATGAACTCGTCGGCGGCGCGGAACACGTGGTAGGGGACGATGTTCTGGTGCGCGTTGCCCATGCGCTGGGGCGCCTCGCCCGAGACGAAGTAGCTCGACGAGAGGTTGGCCAGCATCGCCACCTGCACGTCGAGGAGCGCCATGTCGATGCGCTGGCCGCGGCCGGTGCGGCCGCGGTGCAGCAGTGCGGCGAGGATGGCGGTGGTGGCGTACATGCCGGTGAAGAGGTCGGAGACCGCGACACCGACCTTCTGCGGGCCGCCGCCGGGCCGGTCGTCGCGCTCGCCGGTGACGCTCATGAGCCCGCCGAGACCCTGCACCATGAAGTCGTATCCGGGGCGCTGGCTGTAGGGACCGTCCTGGCCGAATCCCGTGATCGAGCAGTAGACGAGGCCGGGGTGGTCGGCGGCGAGCGTCTCGTAGTCCAGCCCATGGCGGGCGAGGTCGCCCACCTTGAAGTTCTCGACCAGGACGTCGGAGGCGAGCGCGAGGCGGCGTGCGAGCGCGCGGCCCTCCGGGCTCGCGATGTCGAGGGTCACCGACTTCTTGCCGCGGTTGCACGCGAGGTAGTAGGCGGCATCGGCCGTGTCGCGGCCGTCACGGTCGCGCAGGAACGGCGGGCCCCATTTCCGGGTGTCGTCGCCGTGGCCCGGGCGCTCGATCTTCACCACTTCGGCGCCGAAGTCGGCGAGGTTCTGGGTCGCCCACGGCCCCGCGAGAACGCGGGTGAGGTCGAGGACGCGGATGCCGTCGAGGATTCGCATGGATCGAGGCGGATTATAGGCCGCGCAGGAACACGCCTTCACATAGAATGCGCAACACCATGTCGTCGAAAATCCTCACGCGCGACCTCAAGGTCGGCATGTTCGTGGCCGACCTCGACCGACCCTGGGTCGACACGCCGTTCCTGCTCCAGGGCTTCCTGATCCAGGACGACCAGCAGATCCGCGACCTCCAGGCCCACTGCGAATACGTGGTGGTGGACCGCGCACGTTCGGTGGGTGACGAGTTCGCGGCTCCGGTCGAGACCGCGTCGAACACCATGGCGCGACGCGCCGCGGCGCCCTCGAGGCCCGGTTCCACGCCGACCCTGACGAGCGCCGCGGGGGATAGGCCGGTGAACGGTCGGGCCGCGGCCGCTAGGGGACAGCCGGTTCGCGGCGCCTCCCCATCGCCCCGGGATGCGGCCGCGCCGCCCCGCTACGGCACGGAGGTCCGCGCCCCCCGCCCTGACCCTGCCGAGGGCGGCGGACTCTTCGGTCGCATGATGGGCGGCCTCAAGGGCCTGCTGCGTAGCGGGAAGGAAGAGAACAGCGTCGAGGGCCTGCCGTTCATCCCCGATGAGACGCCCGCCGCGCGCGAGGCGCGGGCAGCCCTGCTGCCGCACGGCACCCAGGCGCAGAACTACCGCGATTCCGTGAGCGTCGAGCAGGAAGTGCCCCGCGCCCGGGCGCTGGTGGCGCAGGCCTCCGACCTGCTGGAGAAGCTGGTCTCCGACATCCGGCTGGGCCAGAGCTTCGAGATCGACCGCGTCGAGGAAATCGTCGACGGCATGGTCGAGAGCATCGTGCGCAACCCCGACGCCATGATGTGGCTCGCCCGGATGCGCGAGCAGGACATCACCACCTACGGCCACGGGCTCCAGGTCTCGGTCTACCTCACCGCCTTCGGCCGCCACCTCGGATTCCCGAAGGACGACCTGGCGCTCCTTGCACAGGTGGGCCTGCTGCTCGACATCGGCAAGATCCGGCTGCCCAAGAACCTGCTCGAAAAGCAGGGCCGCCTCACCCCCGAGGAGTTCGAGACCGCCAAGCTCCACGTGAACCACAGCATCGACATCCTGTCGCAGACGCCCAACTTCGATCCGCAAGTGACGGTGGGCATCGCGCAGCACCACGAGCGCATGAACGGCAGCGGCTATCCGGCGGGCCTGAAGGGCCTGGAGATCGGCATCTACGGCCGCATGGCGGGCATCGTCGACTGCTTCGCCGCGCTCACCAACCACCGGCCCTACGCCGACGCGCTCTCCTCCTACGAGGCGCTGCGCAACATCACCGGCTGGGGCGGGGACTATTTCCACGAGCCGCTGGTGCAGCAGTTCATCTCCTCGGTGGGCGTTTTCCCGGTGGGATCGCTGATCGAGCTCTCCACGGGAGAGGTCGCGGTGGTGGTGGCGCACAACAAGGTGCGGCGCCTGAAGCCCCGCGTGCTGGTCGTGACCGGCCCCGACAAGGCCCGCGTCGACTTCCCTACCATGCTCGACCTGCTCTACGACGCGAAGCGCGGCGGCGAGGAGCCCGCGTTCATCAAGCGCGGACTCCCGGCGGGCGCCTACGGCCTCGACCTCACCGACTTCTACCTGGGCTAGCGCGTTGAGCACGCCACCCGCCGCGCCGCCCCAGACCCCTCCCGCCGTCGGCTCCCGCGAGGAGCTGATGAAGTACCTCGATCGCGAGTGCGCCGTGGCGCAGGCCACCGACGGCCGCCTCGCGGTGCTGATCCTCGAGCTGCGCCGCGTGGATCGACTCCATGCCCTGCTGCGCGGCCCGGCCCCCGCCACCACCATGGAGCTGGTGCTCGAGCGGCTGCGCAAGGCGTTGCGCCCCGAGGACCGCATCGCCGCCCTGGGCGAGGAGCAGCTGTGCATCGTCCTGTCCCGCCTCGCGCACCCGAGCCAGTCGGTGCTGGCCGCGGTGAAGGTGCTGCGCCAGCTCGATCGCCCGATCGCGCACGAAGGCGGCTCGGCGGTGCTGCGCCCCTGCGTCGGCATCGCCTCGCTGCCCGAGCACGGCGTCGATCCCGCCGAGCTCCTGATGGCGGCCGACATCTCCTGCCACATCGCCGCCACGCGCGAGGAGGGCTACCACGTCTTCCACGCCGAGGACGCGGTCGAGACCGAGGTCTACCGCGGCCTCGACCTCGACCTCGAGCGCGCGGTCCGCGCCAACGAGCTCGAGATGCACTACCAGCCGCAGATCGAGCTCGCCACCGGCAAGCCCGTGGGCGTCGAGGCGCTGCTGCGGTGGAAGCATCCGCAGGCGGGCGCCGTCGCCCCCGCCACCATGATCGGCATCGCCGAGCGTACCGGCCTCATCGGCACCCTCACCTTCTGGATCCTCAACGCCGCCTTCCGCCAGGCCGCCGAGTGGAAGAGCGACGGGCTCGAGATGCGGATCGCCGTGAACCTCTCCACCAGCATCCTCACCGACCGGGAGCTTCCCTCGGTGGTGGACCAGAGCCTCAAGACCTGGGGCGTGGACGCCGAGCGCGTGACACTCGACATTCCCGAGAGCTCGATGATCGCCGACGCGGAGCGCTCGGCGGCCATCCTCACGCGGCTGAAGGCCGTGGGCGTCGACATCGCCATCGACGATTTCGGCTCCGGCTTTACCTCGCTCGCGCACCTGCGCCGCTTCCCCATCGACGAGCTCAAGATCGACCGGCCGTTCATCGCGGGGCTGCTGTCGGACAAGGGCGACTCCGCCCTGGTCCGCTCGGCCATCGACGTGGGCCACAACTTCGGCTTGCGGGTCTTGGCCGAGGGCGTCGAGGCCCTCGCGATCGGCAAGGCGCTGGAGAAGCTGGGCTGCGACCTGGCCCAGGGCCACGCCTACGGAGCCGCGATGCCAGAACGGGCGTTAAGGGAATGGTGGCGAATGAAGGCGAGCGAAAACTGATCCTTGCCCGTGGTATAAAACCCTCGCCATGAAAAAAGGCTTCTACACCATCATGGCGGCGCAGTTCTTCTCGTCGCTCGCCGACAATGCGCTGCTCATTGCCGCGATCGCGATGCTCCTGCAGCTCGACGGTCCCGCATGGCTGACCCCGCTGCTGAAGTTCTTCTTCACCATCTCCTACGTGGTGCTCGCCTTCGTGGTCGGGGCCTTCGCCGACTCGATGCCCAAGGGCCGCGTCATGTTCATCACCAACCTGGTGAAGGTGGTGGGGTGCATGCTCATCCTCTTCAACGAGTTCCTGCGCATCGGGAACCTGCCCGCCTACTGGATGGTCCTCATCGCCTACGCGGTGGTGGGCCTGGGCGCCGCGGCCTATTCCCCGGCCAAGTACGGCATCCTCACCGAGCTCCTCCCCGCCGAGCAGCTGGTGGTGGCCAACGGCTGGATCGAGGGCCTCACCGTGCTCTCGATCGTCCTCGGCGTGCTGATGGGGGGTGCCCTCATCGGCACGACGATCTCCACCACCCTCCTCAAGTTCGACATGCCCTTCATCGAGACCCACATCAACACCGGTCCCGAGGCCGCGGTGGTGGTGATCGCCTTCATCTACGTGCTCGCCGCGCTCTTCAACCTCGCGATCCCGGATACCGGCGCCCGCTACCCGCACCAGGAGCGCAACCCGGTGCGCCTGATGGTCGACTTCTCGCGTTGCTTCACGGTGCTGTGGCGCGACAAGCTGGGCCAGATCTCGCTCGCCGTCACCACCCTCTTCTGGGGTGCGGCCGCGTCGCTGCAGTTCATCGTGCTCAAGTGGGCCGAGGTGAGCCTGAACCTGCCGTTGAGCCAGGGAGCGGTCCTCCAGGGCGTCTCCGCCTTCGGCATCGCGGCCGGGGCGGTCATCGCCGCGCGCGTCGTGCCCCTGAAAAAAGCGGTTTCGGTGCTGCCCTTCGGCATGTCCATGGGGGTGGTATTGCTCGCAATGGTGTGGGTCACGTGGATGCCGCTGGTCTACGTGCTGCTGATCGTGGTGGGCGCGATGGCGGGGTTCTTCGTGGTCCCCATGAACGCGCTCCTGCAGCACCGCGGGCACGTGCTGCTCTCGGCCGGGCACTCGATCGCGGTGCAGAACTTCAACGAGAACATCAGCATCCTGGTGATGCTGGCGCTCTACTCGCTGGCGCTGCGCAACGACCTGCACATCCATTTCATCATCGTCGCCTTCGGGCTCTTCATGACCTCGACGATGTACCTGGTGATCCGGTGGAATGCGCGAAACCACAAGGAAGATCCGCACCTCGACCGGGTGATCGGGGAAGCGAAGCACTAGCCCTTCGTGGTTATTGCCCGAGAAAAGGCGACGAAGGGGGAGTCGAGCTCGTCGCCGCCTTTGCTCGGGCTTCCCTGCGGCGCTGCGCTGCCCCGCAAACACCGTCAGTTGCTCATCCTCGTTCATGACGTGCGCGGAAACGGCGTTTGTAGGAAAGGCGCGCGTGGAGCGGGGTTTCGGTTGCGCATCACGGTGCACGGCCATTACTGACGGTGGTTGCGGG
>JANMHV010000451.1:0-2301 GCA_031375445.1 Burkholderiales bacterium
GGAGCAGCAGCCGCGGGTGCAGCGCCCGCGGCAGGAGTGGCGGCCGGAGCGGGAGCCGCCGATGCCGGTGTGGCAGCTGCCGGAGCGGTCGCCGCGGGCGCCGCTGCCGGGGGTGCATCCTTCTTATCCTGTGCGAGCGCCGCGCCACCCAGGGCGAGCGAGCCGGCCAGGGCCATCAGTGCAATGAGCCGTTTCATGTAGTCCATCCCCTTGATCAAAGCGCGTCCGCGCCGGTTTCACCGGTGCGGATGCGGACGACCTGCTCGAGTTCGAAGACGAAGATCTTCCCGTCGCCGATCTTCCCGGTGTTGGCGCTCTTCTCGATCGCCTCGATCACCTGCTCCAGCAGCTCGGTCTTGATGGCCGCCTCGATCTTCACCTTGGGCAGGAAATCCACCACGTACTCGGCGCCGCGGTAGAGCTCCGTGTGGCCCTTCTGGCGCCCGAACCCCTTCACCTCGGTGACGGTGATGCCCTGAACGCCGATGCCCGAGAGCGCTTCGCGCACCTCGTCGAGCTTGAACGGCTTGATGATGGCCGTGACCAGTTTCATGTTGCTTCTCCCTGTTGGCGGAACATCAGAACGAGTAGGTGACGAAGCCCACGAGACGGTCCTTGCCCCAGTCCTTGCCCTTGTAGGTATAAAGCGCGGTTTCGGCGTCCGTGCCCTTCAGGTAGGCGCCCGCATTCAATCCACCGCCGAAGTCGTAGACGAAACCGACTTTGTAGACCGTGTAGTCGAGCGACTTGTTGTTCTTGAATTTCTGATGCCCGAGATGACCGGTGATGGTCCACTTGGTGTCGGCGATCGGGTAGGCGATGTTGCCCTCGATGAAATCGGAGCCCTCGCTGTTCGGCACGCCGAAGGTATCGTTGATCGAGTAGGAGTACTTCGCGTTGAACGGGCCGTACGTGATGCCGGCGTAGATCTCGTCGGTGTTGGGCTTCGGGCTGAAGGAGCCGGAGGAGGGGTATTCGTAGCGCAGGTAGCCCACGTCGAGCAGCCAGTCCTTCGCCACCTCGAATTTGTAGCCGGCGTAGATGTCCCACTCGATCTTGGCGCTGGTGCTGAAGCCGCCCACTTCGGCGGCATCCTTCAGCCACTTGATGTTGGTCACGAAAGTGCCGACGTAGAAGCCGCTGGCATGGCCGTAGTCGAGGTTCAACTGCAGCGCCGGCTTCTCGGAGGTTTGCGAGATGCCGCGGTACTCGTATTCGCTGTACAGCCCGACCTTCCCCGTGAACGAGTGGGGGCTGTCCTGCGCCATCACGCCGGTCGCGCCGAAAGCGGCGGCGGCAGCAGCGGTGGCAAGGAGGACTTTGGGCAGTTGGGTCATGTTGGTATCCTTTGGGGGTTTGAATGGGCAGCGTCCGGGACCCGAATAGCAGCAAACATGCCAGTCCCAAATACCTGATTTCTTTGTAGGAAATCCGTGATGTCGCCGCTCGCGCACACCGCCCGTGCACCGATTCGGGCCGCTGCACCAACCCGGTGCACCTTTTTGGCAGGTCAACCCAAGCCCACCCCCAAGGATTGAGATGAACGAGAAACTCCTCTCCGAGCTCAGCGCGCGACTTGCCGAACTGGCAGCGGCGAACCCGGCCCGCGACCTGCAGAAGAACTTCCGCGCCCTCCTCTCCAGCGCCTTCACGCGCCTGGACCTGGTGAGCCGGGAGGAATACGAGGTCCAGTCGGAAGTGCTCGCCCACGCGCGCGAGAAGCTGGCCGCGCTGGAGGCGCGCGTGGCCGAGCTCGAGGCCCGGGCGGCGCCGGGCGGGAGGCCCTGAACATCGGAACCCGCGCCCCCGGGATCCCGCATCCCGACCGGAGGTCGCTTCCCATGTCCGTCGCCGTCGTTTTCAGCCGGGGCCTTGCCGGCCTCGAGGCACCGCTCGTTCGCGTCGAGGCCCATGTGGGCGGGGGCCTTCCCTCCTTCCACATCGTCGGACTGCCCGAGACCGAGGTGAAGGAGTCACGTGATCGCGTGCGCGCGGCCCTGTCCACCGCGCGCTTCGAGTGGCCCGCGGGCCGCATCACCGTGAGCCTCGCGCCCGCGGACCTGCCGAAGGAAAGCGGCCGGTTCGACCTTCCCATCGCCATCGGCATCCTCGCGGCCTCGCGCCAGGTCTCGCCCGCGCTCCTGCCGCAGCTCGAGTTCGCGGGCGAGCTCGCGCTCTCCGGCGAGCTTCGCCCGATCCACGGCGCGCTCGCGATGACGTTCGGCGCACATCGCGACGGGCATGCATTCGTCGTGCCCGAGACCGTCGCGGCCGAGGCCGCGCTGGCGCCCGGCGCGTGTG
>JANMHV010000456.1:0-4427 GCA_031375445.1 Burkholderiales bacterium
CTTCTTAGATTTCGACTCGATCCGTCTCTCGATCGCCTCTCCCGAACAGATCACGAACTGGTCCTACGGCGAAGTCAAGAAGCCGGAGACGATCAACTACCGCACTTTCAAGCCCGAGCGCGACGGCCTCTTCTGCGCCAAGATCTTCGGCCCGATCAAGGACTACGAGTGCCTGTGCGGCAAGTACAAGCGCCTGAAGCACCGCGGCGTCATCTGCGAGAAGTGCGGCGTCGAGGTCACCCTCACCAAGGTCCGGCGCGAGCGCATGGGCCACATCGAGCTCGCGAGCCCGGTCGCCCACATCTGGTTCCTGAAGAGCCTGCCCTCGCGCCTGGGCATGGTGCTGGACATGACGCTGCGCGACATCGAGCGCGTCCTGTACTTCGAGGCCTACGTCGTGACCGACCCCGGCATGACGCCGCTGAACCGCTGCCAGCTCCTGTCCGAGGACGACTACCTCGCCAAGGTGGAGGAGTACGGCGACGACTTCTCGGCCGCGATGGGCGCCGAGGGCGTGCGCGAGCTGCTGCGCAAGCTCGACGTCTCCCATGACATCGAGACGCTGCGCACCGAGCTCGCCGCCACCGGCTCCGAGACCAAGATCAAGAAGATCGCCAAGCGCCTGAAGGTGCTCGAGGCGTTCAACAAGTCGGGCATCAAGCCCGACTGGATGGTGATGGAAGTGCTGCCCGTGCTGCCCCCGGACCTGCGTCCGCTGGTGCCGCTGGACGGCGGGCGCTTCGCGACCTCCGACCTGAACGACCTCTACCGCCGCGTGATCAACCGGAACAACCGCCTGAAGCGCCTGCTGGAGCTGAAGGCCCCCGAGATCATCGTGAGGAACGAGAAGCGCATGCTCCAGGAGGCCGTCGACTCGCTGCTCGACAACGGCCGCCGCGGCAAGGCGATGACGGGCGCCAACAAGCGCGCGTTGAAGTCGCTCGCCGACATGATCAAGGGCAAGAGCGGGCGTTTCCGCCAGAACCTGCTGGGCAAGCGCGTCGACTACTCGGGCCGCTCGGTCATCGTGGTGGGCCCGACGCTCAAGCTCCACCAGTGCGGCCTGCCCAAGCTGATGGCGCTCGAGCTCTTCAAGCCGTTCATCTTCCACAAGCTGGAGGTGATGGGGCTCGCCACGACCATCAAGGCCGCCAAGCGCATGGTGGAAGCGCAGGAGCCGGTGGTGTGGGACATCCTCGAGGACGTGATCCGCGAGCACCCGGTGCTGCTCAACCGCGCGCCGACGCTCCACCGCCTGGGCATCCAGGCGTTCGAGCCGGTGCTGATCGAGGGCAAGGCGATCCAGCTGCACCCGCTGGTCTGCGCCGCGTTCAACGCCGACTTCGTCGGCGACCAGATGGCGGTGCACGTTCCGATCTCGCTGGAAGCGCAGATGGAAGCCCGCACGCTGATGCTGTCGTCCAACAACGTGCTGCACACGGCGCACGGCGAGCCGGTCATCGTGCCGTCGCAGGACATCGTGCTGGGCCTGTACTACGCCACCCGCGAGCGCATCAACGCGCGCGGCGAGGGCTCGTTCTTCATGAATATCGCCGAGGTGAGCCGCGCCTACGAGTCGGGCGGGGTCGAGCTGCACGCGAAGATCACGGTGCGCATCAAGGAATCGCGCAAGAACGAGGATGGCACGCTTACCGAGGTGGTGAACCGCTACGAGACGACCGTGGGCCGCGCCCTCATGTCGGAGATCCTCCCGGCGGGCCTGTCCTTCGCGATCATCAACAAGCCGCTGAAGAAGAAGGAAATCTCGAAGCTCATCAACGAGGCCTTCCGCCGCGTCGGCATCCGCGAGACGGTGATCTTCGCCGACAAGCTGATGTACACCGGCTTCACCTTCGCAACCCGCGCGGGCCTCTCGATCTGCGTCGACGACCTGCTCATCCCCGAGCAGAAGAAGACCATCATCGACGAGAGCGAGCGCGAGGTGAAGGAGATCGAGCGCCAGTACACCTCGGGCCTGGTGACCCAGGGCGAGCGCTACAACAAGGTCGTGGACATCTGGGGCCGCGCCGGCGACCAGATCGCCAAGGCGATGATGGACCAGCTGGGCAACCAGAAGGTGATCGATTCCAAGGGCAGGGAAGTCAACCAGGAGTCGTTCAACGCGATCTACATGATGGCCGACTCCGGGGCCCGCGGCTCGGCGGCGCAGATCCGGCAGCTGGCCGGCATGCGCGGCCTCATGGCCAAGCCCGACGGCTCTATCATCGAGACGCCGATCACGGCCAACTTCCGCGAAGGCCTGAACGTGCTGCAGTACTTCATCTCGACCCACGGCGCGAGGAAGGGCCTGGCCGATACGGCGTTGAAGACCGCCAACTCGGGCTACCTCACCCGCCGCCTGGTCGTCGTGACCCAGGACCTGGTCGTGATCGAGGACGATTGCGGCATGCAGCAGGGCATGGCGATGAAGGCGCTGGTGGAGGGTGGTGAAGTGGTCGAGGCGCTGCGCGAGCGCATCCTCGGCCGCACGATCGCCGCGGACGTGTTCAACAGCGAGACGCAGGAAGTGCTGTTCCCCGTGGGCTCGCTGCTCGACGAGGACATGGTCGACCGCATCGAGGCCCTCGGCATCGACGAGGTCAAGGTCCGCACCCCGCTGACTTGCGACACCCGCTTTGGCATCTGCGCCGCGTGCTACGGCCGCGACCTGGGCCGCGGAGCGCGCGTGAACGTGGGCGAGGCGGTAGGCGTCATCGCCGCGCAGTCGATCGGCGAGCCGGGTACGCAGCTCACGATGCGCACCTTCCACATCGGGGGTGCCGCGTCGCGCACGGCGGTGGCGAGCTCGGTGGAGTCCAAGTCCAACGGCATCGCGCATTTCGCCAACACCATGCGCTACATCACCAACGCGCGCAACGAGCAGGTGGCGATCTCGCGCAACGGCGAGATCATCATCTCCGACGAGAGCGGCCGCGAGCGCGAGCGCCACAAGCTGCCGTACGGGGCGACCCTCACGGTGGTGGACGGCGCCAAGGTGAAGGCAGGCCAGTCGCTCGCCAACTGGGATCCGCTCACGCGCCCCATCATCACCGAATACGCGGGCGAGGCCCGTTTCGAGAACGTCGAAGAGGGCGTCACCGTCGCCAAGCAGATCGACGACACCACGGGCCTTTCGAGCCTGGTCGTGATCGACCCGAAACGCCGTGGCACTTCGGCCACCAAGGGCCTGAGGCCCGCGGTGCGCCTGATCGGCGACAAGGGCAAGGACGTGAAGCTCGCCGGCGGCGACACGCCGGTGAACTACACCTTCCAGATCGGCGCCATCATCACGGTGAAGAACGGCCAGCAGGTGAACGTGGGCGACGTGCTCGCGCGGATCCCGCAGGAATCGTCCAAGACCCGCGACATCACGGGCGGCCTGCCGCGCGTGGCGGAGCTGTTCGAGGCGCGGTCCCCGAAGGACGCGGGCCTGCTCGCGGAGATCACCGGCACGGTCTCGTTCGGCAAGGACACCAAGGGCAAGCAGCGCCTCATCATCACCGACTTCGACGGCGCCGCCCACGAGTACCTGATCCCGAAGGACAAGCACGTGACGGTGCACGACGGCCAGGTGGTGAACAAGGGCGAGACGATCGTCGACGGCCCGGCCGATCCGCACGACATCCTGCGCCTCCAGGGGATGGAAGCGCTCGCGCGCTACATCATCGACGAGGTCCAGGACGTCTACCGGCTCCAGGGCGTGAAGATCAACGACAAGCACATCGAGGTGATCGTGCGGCAGATGCTGCGCCGCGTCTCGGTGGTCGATCCGGGCGAAACCCGCTTCATCGTGGGCGAGCAGGTCGAGCGGGCGGACCTCCTGGAGGAGAACGACCGCGCCAAGGCCAATGGCAACAAGAAGCCGGCGACGTTCGACTACATGCTCCTGGGCATCACCAAGGCGTCCCTGACGACCGACTCGTTCATCTCGGCGGCCTCCTTCCAGGAGACCACCCGGGTGCTCACCGAGGCGGCCATCATGGGCAAGAAGGACGACCTGAGGGGCCTGAAGGAGAACGTGATCGTGGGACGCCTCATCCCCGCGGGCACGGGCCTCGCCTACCACTCGACCCGCAAGAAGGCTGCGGCCGAGCCGGGGGGAAGTGCCTCCTTCGGGTTCTCGCTCGACGAGAGCGATGTGGGCAGCGAGCAGGTCGCCTAGCGTTGACGCAATGACCATAAACCCCTATAATTGAGAGCTTTTTTCCGTCGGGATAAGGAACAGCAGGTTCCCGGCGGAAGGCTCCCGATCGGGGGTAGCAAGAGTGCCGCCCGCGAGGGCGGGCGGGCCGCAGGGCCCGAACGTTGTACGGATGGCCATCCCCTGCGGGGGTTGGCAAACGCCGGCTATCGTGCCGGCCAACACTGGATTTAGGAAAACATGCCGACGATCAATCAGTTGCTGCGCAAAGGGCGCAAGAAAATCG
>JANMHV010000127.1:0-4905 GCA_031375445.1 Burkholderiales bacterium
GGCTAGCGCCGGACCGCGTCGCGGATCTCGCGCAGCAGCTGGATGTCCTCGGGCGGCGGCGCCGGGACCGCCGGGGCCGGGTCGGGCGCGCGGCGCAGGCGGTTGACCTGCCTCACCATCAGGAAGATCACGAAGGCGAGGATGATGAAGTTGATCGCCACGGTCACGAAGTTGCCCCACGCCAGCACCGGGACGCCGGCTTTCTTCACCGCTTCAAGGGTGAGCGGGATATTCGCGGGAATCGGCGCCAATGCGATGAAGTAGTCGGCGAAATTGAGACCACCGAAGATCCGGCTCACCACCGGCATCACCAGGTCGTTCACTAACGAATCAACGATCTTTCCGAAGGCGGCCCCGATGATCACCCCGACGGCGAGGTCGATCACGTTGCCCTTCACCGCGAATTCGCGGAATTCCGACACCATGCTCATGGCCAAGCCCTCCGAGGGAAAAACGGAATCTAGGAGGTGCCCGGACCCGCGTCAATCAGAATCGGCCGCGCCGCACTTTAAGAGAGGCCCCCAAATCCGCTAAAATGCCGGACTAAACTCGCCCAGCGCCCCTTTCCCCCCCTTCTCGCCCCCATGACCGCCATCGTCCGTGACCAAATCGACGAGAAGAAGCGCCGTACGCTTCTCGTCATCACTTCCGCCGCCGGAGCCGTCGCCGCCGCGGGGGTCGCCGTGCCCTTCGTCGCGAGCTGGTTCCCGAGCGCCAGGGCGCTCGCCGCCGGAGCCCCGGTCGAGGTGCCGATCGACAAGCTCGAGCCGGGCCAGCAGATCACGGTGGAATGGCGTGGCAAGCCGATCTGGGTGCTGCGCCGCACGCCCGAGATGCTCGCGGCCCTGAAGGGCCACGACGGGATCCTGGCCGATCCGGATTCGGCGGGCGCGGAGCAACCGGCCTACGTGAAGGGCGCGGAGCGCTCGATCAAGCCCGAATATTTCGTGGCCCAGGGCGTCTGCACGCACCTCGGCTGCTCGCCGACGCTCAAGAAGGAGGTCGGTGCCGCCTCGGACATGGGCGGCGACTGGCCGGGCGGCTATTACTGTCCCTGCCACAACTCGCGCTTCGACCTTTCGGCGCGGGTCTTCAAGGGCTCGCCCGCCCCCACCAACCTCACGATTCCCCCGCACCGCTACGCGAGCGACATGGTGCTGGTGATCGGCGAAGACACGAAAGCCTGACCGATGGCCGCGACCGAAAAGGCCCCGGTAACCGGGGCGGGACCCTTCAACGGCGTGCTCACTTGGGTCGACCAGCGTCTCCCCCTGGTGCGGCTGTACCGCGAGCAGCTCACCGACTACTACGCGCCGAAGAACTTCAACTTCTGGTACTACTTCGGCGTGCTTTCGCTGGTGTGCCTGGTGATCCAGATCGTCTCGGGCATCTTCCTCACCATGAACTACAAGCCGAGCGCGCAGGAAGCCTTCGCCTCGGTCGAGTACATCATGCGCGACGTGCCGGGCGGGTGGCTCATCCGGTACATCCACTCCACCGGCGCGTCGTTCTTCTTCATCTGCATCTACCTGCACATGGCGCGGGGCCTGATGTACGGCTCCTACCGGAAGCCGCGCGAGCTCATCTGGATCTTCGGCGTGATGGTGTACCTGGCGCTCATGGCCGAGGCGTTCTTCGGCTACCTGCTTCCCTGGGGCCAGATGTCGTACTGGGGCGCCCAGGTGATCATCAACCTCTTCGGCACCATCCCGCTGATCGGAGAAGCGCTCGCGGTGTGGATCCGCGGCGACTACAACGTCTCGGACGCGACGCTGAACCGCTTCTTCGCGCTGCACGTGATCGCGCTGCCGCTGGTGCTGCTGGGGCTCGTCGCGGCGCACTTGATGGCGCTGCGCGAGGTGGGTTCGAACAATCCCGATGGGATCGAGATCAAGAAGAACCTCGATCCTAAGACCGGAACCCCGGTTGACGGCATCCCGTTCCACCCCTACTACACGGTGAAGGACCTGTTCGGCCTGGCGGTCTTCCTGCTGGTGTTCACGGCGGTGATCTTCTTTTCCCCGGAAATGGGCGGCTACTTCCTCGAGTACAACAACTTCATTCCCGCGGACCCGCTGAAGACCCCGGAGCACATCGCCCCGGTCTGGTACTTCACGCCCTACTACGCGATGCTGCGCGCGGTGCCGCCGCTGTTCGGCTCGCAGTTCCCGGGCGTGGCGGTGATGGGCGCGGCGACCCTCGTCTTCTTCCTGCTGCCGTGGCTCGACCGCGGCCGCACCAAGTCGATCCGCTATCGCGGCGGGAAGTACCGCACCTGGTTCACGCTCTTCATCATCTCGTTCCTGGTACTGGGCTACCTTGGCGTCGAGCCGACCACGGTCTGGGGCGAGTTCGGCAAGGGCTTGCCGGTCGTCGGCGGCGATTACGTGGCGCTCTGGGCCGCCCGCGTGCTGACCGTGATCTATTTCCTGTTCTTCCTCCTTATGCCTTTCTACACCGCCTCCGACCACGAGAAGCCGGTGCCGCAAAGGGTGACGAAGTGATGAAAAAGCTCCTCCTGCTGCTGTTGGCAATCCCGGCGCTCGCCTTCGCGTCGGGCCCCAAGGTCACCCTGGACGCTGCTCCCATCAACGGCCAGGACAAGGCGTCGCTGCAGCGCGGCGCCCAGGCCTTCGTGAACCACTGCCTCAACTGCCACGGCGCCACCGCCATGCGCTACGCCGGGCTCACCGGGATCGGCCTCACGGAGAACCAGATCCGCGAGAACCTCCTCTTCACCGGTGAGAAGGTCGGCGATCCGATGGCCGCCGCAATGGCGCCTTCGGTCGCCAAGGCGGCCTTCGGGGTGGTCCCGCCCGACCTGTCGCTGATCGCTCGCTCGCGCAGCCCGGACTGGCTCTATACCTACATGCGCAGCTTCTACCGCGATCCGGCGGCCAAGTCGGGATGGAACAACACCGTGTTCCCGAACGTGGCGATGCCGCACGTGCTGTGGGACCTGCAGGGCGGTCAGGCGCTGCAGGTGACGAAGAAGCAGGATGCGAGCACTGGCGACACCCACGAGAGCCGCAAGCTCGTGATGGAAAGCCGTGGCAGCCTTTCCGCACTCGAATACGACCGTTATGTCGCGGACCTGGTGAACTTCCTTGCCTATGTCGGGGAGCCGAACCAGAAAAGCCGCCACAAGTGGGGCGTGCTGGTTCTGTTCTTCCTGGCGGTGTTCATCGTTCTCACGTTGTTGCTCAAGCAGGAATACTGGAAGGACGTACGCTGAAATGATGACGCTCTACTCCGGGATCACCGATCCCTTCAGCCACCGGTGCCGGATCGTGCTCTACGAAAAGGGCATGGATTTCGAGATCATCGACGTGGACCTCATGAACAAGCCCGAGGACCTCGCGGTGATGAATCCGTACAACCGCACCCCGGTGCTGGTCGAGCGCGACCTCGTGCTCTACGAGTCCAACATCATCAACGAGTACATCGACGAGCGCTTCCCGCACCCGCAGCTGATGCCGGCCGACCCGGTGATGCGCGCCCGCGCGCGGCTCTTCCTGTTCCGCTTCGAGCAGGAGCTCTTCAACCACGTGCAGACGCTCGAGTCCGGGACCCAGAAGGCCCAGGAGAAGGCGCGGCTCTACATCCGCGAGAACCTGATCCAGATCGCCCCGATCTTCGTGAAGCAGAAGTACATGCTGGGCGAGGAGTTCTCGATGCTCGACGTGGCCATCGCTCCGCTGCTGTGGCGGCTCGACCACTACCAGATCCAGCTGAACAAGCCCTCGGCGCCGCTTCTCAAGTACGCCGAGCGGCTCTTCTCGCGCCAGGCGTTCATCGACTCGATGACCGCCTCCGAGAAGGCGATGCGGCGCTAGAATCCCCGCATGGCGGACGTCTCGACCAAGCCGTATTTCATCCGGGCCATCTACGAGTGGTGCTCGGATTGCGGTTTCACGCCATACGTGAGCGTGCGGGTGGACGAGCGCACCAAGGTGCCGATGGAGTACGTGAAGAACGGCGAGATCGTCCTGAACGTGAGCCTCAACGCCACCCGCAACCTCACCGTGAACAACGAGATCATCCAGTTCTCGGCGCGGTTCAACGGGGTGTCCCGCGAGGTCAGCATCCCGGTCGAGCGCGTCCAGGGGATCTTCGCCCGCGAGAACGGGCAGGGCGCCTTCTTCACGGTCGAGACCCAGGCGGCGGTGGCGAGCGTGCCGGCGCCCCAGGTCGCGGCCGGCGAGGTCGATGCCGAGCCCCCACGCCCGCCTGCTGCCGGCAAATCCCGCCTCAAGCTAGTGAAGTAAGCAACCACTCACGCCGGCATAGCTCAGCTGGTAGAGCAACCGCCTTGTAAGCGGTAGGTCCCCCGTTCGATTCGGGGTGCCGGCACCCCCCCGGCGGGGCGAAAGTTCCGGGATTCGTTTGACCGGACAGGGGTAATACGGGATAATCGAGAGTTTCCCGGAGGGGTGCCCGAGTGGTTAAAGGGGGCAGACTGTAAATCTGTTGGCCTTGCGCCTACGTTGGTTCGAATCCAACCCTCTCCACCACGATTCACAGAGTTCCAGGGCGGTGATAGGGGCCTCGCGGCGGGTGTAGCTCAATGGTAGAGCAGAAGCCTTCCAAGCTTACGACGAGGGTTCGATTCCCTTCACCCGCTCCAGCATGAGGTACAAGCCCATGTAGCTCAGTGGCAGAGCACTCCCTTGGTAAGGGAGAGGTCATGCGTTCAATCCGCATCATGGGCACCAAGAATTCGCAGTAACCGGCATAAAACCAACGATCTCCAGGACACGACATCATGGCCAAGGGCAAATTCGAGCGAACCAAGCCGCACGTGAACGTGGGCACCATCGGTCACGTGGACCACGGCAAGACGACACTGACGGCGGCGATCACGACGGTGCTGTCGAAGAAGTTCGGCGGCGAGGCGAAGGCCTA
>JANMHV010000129.1:0-32501 GCA_031375445.1 Burkholderiales bacterium
CCGGGCATGGATTCAAACATGGACCGGCAGTTGGTAGTCACATTGCCGAACTTGTCGCTGGTACAGCGAATCCACGCGAACCCTTCCTCATAGGTACAAAACGCCCACAGCATGATCGTGCCGTCCAATGACGCTTCAGGCGCGTCGAGATTCGAAGCCAGGCGATGGCGGGAGTTGGCGGAAGGTGTGAGATTCGAACTCACGGGAGGCTTACACCCCCGCCGGTTTTCAAGACCGGTGCCTTAAACCGCTCGGCCAACCTTCCCTTGCATCACTTCCAGGTGGCATTTTAGCGCAGTGCCACCGCCGTAAGCTTTGTAACAACAGCATGTCCATGAATTTTAAAGGTATTGTGTTTATCGATAACCACTTGAAACGCGAGCCTTACTCCCATACTCTAATCACAGGTCCATTTGGACCTTTCCTCTCCAGGAGCTTCGAACCATGCAATCCGACAACCCGCTGATGCGGCAAGGCACCACGGCTTCACCGGCGCTCGCCCAGAACCGGGTGCTGCGCAATACCTATTTCCTGCTCGCCCTGTCGATGATCCCCACGGTCCTCGGGGCGTGGATCGGCGTGAAGACCGGATTCTCGTTCTTCGCCGGCAGCCCCGTCGTGAGCTTCATCCTTTTCCTGGTCATCGCCTTCGGCTTCTTCTACGCGATCGAGAAAACCAAGAACAGCGGTTGGGGTGTTGCCCTCCTGCTGGGCTTCACGTTCTTCATGGGCCTCATGCTCTCCCGGCTCATCGGGATGGTGCTGGGCTTCTCGAACGGCGCCAACCTGATCATGCTGGCGTTCGGCGGAACCGGAGTCATCTTCGCGACCATGGCGACACTCGCCACCACGATCAAGCGCGATCTCGCGCCCCTGGGGAAATTCCTGTTCATCGGCGTGATCATGTTGCTGGTGGCCGCGTTCGCGAACATCTTCCTGCAGATCCCGGGGCTGATGATCGCCATCTCGCTCATCGCCATCGGCATCTTCTCGGCGTTCATGCTCTACGACATCAACCGCATCGTGACAGGCGGCGAGACCAACTACGTGACGGCAACGCTCAGCGTGTACCTCAGCCTCTACAACGTGTTCACGAACCTGTTGGCGCTCCTCGGCATCACCGGGGGCAGCAGCGACTGAGTTTGCAGGGTAGAAGTGAAAGGGGGCGCCGCGAGGCGCCCCCTTTTTCATTGGCGCGGTACCTCAGCTCCGGTCGAACACCGCGATCGACTCCACGTGCCCGGTATGGGGGAACATGTTGACGACCCCGGCGGCAAGCAGCCGATAACCCTTCACGTTCACCAGCAGCCCCGCATCGCGCGCGAGGGTTCCCGGGCTGCAGGAGACGTAGACGATGCGCGTCGGCGCCCCGCTGTCCGGCAGCGCCTTGCAGATCTCCAGCGCCCCGTCGCGCGGCGGATCGATCAGGAGCCGCTGCACCGGCCCCAGCTTCTCGAGCGCGCCCACGGCATCGGCATAGAGGTCGTAGGCCATGAACGAGGCGAGCGAATCCAGCCCGTTGGCCCGTGCGTTCTCCCCCGCGCGCGCCACCAGCCCCGGCGAGCCTTCCATGCCGATCACCTGGGCCCCGCGGGTGGCGATGGGGAGCGAAAAGTTGCCCAGCCCGCAGAAGAGGTCGCCCACGCGCTCGCCGGGTTGGGGATCGAGGAGATCCACCGCGCGCTTTACCAGCACGCGGTTCACGCCCGCGTTCACCTGCGTGAACTCCGTGGGCCGGTAGCCGATCTTCAGCGCGAACTCCGGCAGGTGGTAGTCGAGGGCGGGTGCTTCGAGCGGATACCAGGGGTGCGCCGTGTCCGGCCCCTTGGGCTGCAACCACCACTGGATGCCGTTCTTGTCGGCGAAGGCCTTGAGGCGCGCCTGGTCCTCCTCCGGGATCGGCTCGAGGTGCCGCAGCACGAACACCGTCACGTCCTCGCCCACCGCGAGCTCGATCTGCGGCAGCCGGTCGCGGATCTTCATCGCGGTGAACATCTCGCGCATCTCGGGAATCAGCTTCGCCACGTGCAGCGGCAGCACCTCGCACGAGAGCGTGTCGGCGACGAAGCTCGAGCGCCGCTCGTGGAAGCCCACCAGCGCCACGCCCTTCTTCACCACGTAGTGCACCGAGAGGCGCGCGCGCGTGCGGTAGCGCCACGCCGGGCCGATGATGGGCGGCAGCACCTGCTCGGGCTTCACCTTGCCCAGGCGCTGCAGGTTGTCCTCGAGCACGCGCTGCTTGGCCGCCACCTGGGCCGAGGCCTCGATGTGCTGCATGGCGCACCCGCCGCAGATGCCGAAGTAGCGGCAGCGCGGCACCACGCGCTGCGAACTTTCCTTCAGCACCTCGGTGACCGAGCCCACGTCGAAGTTGCCGCGGCTGCGGCGGCGCACGTACCTCACGCGCTCGCCGGTCACGCCGCCGTCGAGGAACACCACCTTGCCGTCGACGTGGGCGACGCCGATGCCCTCGTGGTCGATCGACTCGATCAACGCCTCGGGCGCCTCGCTCACGACTCGCACAGCGTCTTGGGCGTCGAGAACACCTGGCGCACGATCGGCTTCACGACCTGCACGCCGTTGATGGTGTAGGTGAGGGTGGCCTGGTTGCCGCTCGCGAAATTGAAGGTCATGGTGCCCACGGCTTCGGGGGTTACCGGCCGCCACGGCCGCGCGTCGAACGCGGGGCCGGCGAATTTGTAGAGCACGCCGGTGATGCCGCCGGAGAGCTGGCGGTTGCTGTCGGTCATCGCGTACCAGGCGGGTCGGCCGTCGGCTCCGTAGGTAAAGAGCGTGGCGAAGATCTTGTCGCCCTGGTGCGCGATGTTGACACCCCAGCCCGACTCGTCGGCCTTCCACCACAGGTCCTGGTAGTTGGTGGCGTAGCTGCGGTCGAACCCGGACCACGAGCACGACGGCGGCGTCGAGAAGGCCTGGCGCTTGATCGCCTTCACGACCTCGGTGCCCTCGTAGGTGTAGGTGAGCGTCCCGGTGTCGAGCGTGGGGAAGGCCACGCGCATCGTGCCCACCGGAATCGATGCGGCCCCCGTGAACGGCACCGCGTTGAACGCGGGCCCCGTGGTGCGGTAGAGCTCGCCCTGGTAGGAGCCGTCGGCCTGCCGCGCGCCATTGGACATCGCGAGCCACAGCGGGCGGCCATCGCGGTCGTAGGTGAACAGGGTGCCGAAGAGGATGTCGCCCTGGTGGTTGAAGTTGATGCCCCAGCCCGACTCGGTGTCGTTCCACCACAGGTCGGTGTAGTTCTTGTCCACCGTGGAAGCCTGCAGCTTGAGGTCATAGGGCCCGGTGCCGTCGGCCTCCCAGTGCGTCACCTGCGCGTAGTACACGCCCGGGTCGAGCCGGCGCGTGATGCCGAAATGGTTGTCGCCGCGCTGTGCGTCGTCGTTGGCCTCCATGGCCGAGCCGCTCGCATCGAGCAGCGTGCCCACGGTGTCGATGTTGGGCCCGTCGGTATAGAGGCTCACCCAGGAAGGTGCGGCGATCGTGAACTTGTATACGTCGACATCTCCCACGTAGTCGATGCGCTTGCCGTCGAAGGCGAGGCCGCCGGGAACCTGCTCGACCGGCGTGCCCGTGGGCGTGGCGGCGAGGTCCTGGAAGCGGTTGGGCGCGTCGTCGGGCGCGCGACCGGCAGCGGTGATGTAGCCGACGATCTGCGGCTCGAACACCTCGAAGCGGCTGTAGAGCGCCTCCTCGTTCAGGTTGGTGCAGCTCATGCCGCCGTCGTTGCGCACCGTGGTGCCGGTGAGGATGCCGCGAAGCAGCAGCGAATCGCCCGAAAGGGTGAAGAGGCCCGACCCGCTGGAGCCGCCCTGGATGATTCCGCTCGTGAAGCGCACGCCATACATCTCCTGCGGGCGGCCGATGATGCGGTACTCCTGCGAGATGGCTCCAAGCGCCACGCGGCTGGTGTCGCCCGTCGGGTGGCTGATGCTCACGATCGGGGCGCCCGTGGTCAACCGCGCGGGATCCCAGCCCGAATACACCGCGCCGGCGGGGGTGGGAAGGTTCAGCCGCAGCAGCGTGGAATCCACGTTGTAGTTGGAGAACACCAGCTGCGCGCCGCCGCTCACCTGGATCTGCGTCGGCGCCACGGTGGGCAGGGCGCACTCGAGGGTTTCGTAGAACCACAGCGTGGTGAGGGAAGCGGCGGCGGATGCGTTGTCGATGCAATGGTTCGCCGTGAGGATGTAGGCCGCCGGAAAGAGGTCGGTGTTGATGAGCGTGCCGGTGCAGTAGTAGCCGGAGCCGCCATCGATGAAGGAAAGGCGCATCACCGACTTCTTGCGCTCGGCCATGGCGATGTCGATCGCCGGGTTGCCGGTGGAGCAGCTGGTGGAGACGGTGCAGGTGCCCGCCGCCTTGGCGAAGGGCGAGGTATCGAGGTGGAGGATCGACTCGATGCCGACCGCGTCGCCTGCGGGCAGGACGGCGCTGAAGATCTCGATCACCTGCGTCTCGCCCGGCGTGAAGGGCGTCCACGCCTCGGGGCCGGAGTAAGGATCGAGCGGCATCGCCTCGATGCGGCCGTCGCGGCCCTGGGCACGCAACTCCATCGCCCCCGGCACTGTGCCGAGGGTGAGCTTGACCCGCAGGCCCTCGGCACCGGTGGAGCGGGCGGCAAGGCGCGTGACGAAGCCGCCGTCGGCGGGCTGCCAGGCGACCGTTGCGAGCGCCTTGGGCAGCGCGCGCACGGTGCCCACCCGCACGCGTCCGCCAGGCTCCTCGGCGCCGGAGGCCACCTTCTGGCTCGGGGCCGCAAGGCTCGCCAACAGGGGCGCGGGCAGCGACGGGGCGCGGAATTGCACCGGCGATGCAGGAATGACCTCCGAGTTGCGGGACGGCATCTGCGCCACGGCGGTGGCGGCGGCGAGGGCCAGGAAAGCGGCGATCGAGCGAAGCGGGAGGAGCGTCATGCGATGGGTGGAATATGCTGGATTTTCAGTGGGTTATGTTAACATGGGCGGTGATCAAATTCTGTAGTTCATGTGGCTCTGGGGTGACCCTCCGGATCCCCGAAGGCGACTCCCTGCCGCGCGCCGTTTGCGACGCCTGCGGCACCATCCACTACCAGAACCCCAAGATAGTCGTCGGCTGCATTCCGGTCTACGGCGAGCGCATCGTGATGTGCAAGCGCGCCATCGAGCCGCGCCTGGGCCTTTGGACCCTCCCCGCGGGATTCATGGAGAACGAGGAGACCGCCGCGCACGGCGCCGCGCGCGAGGCGCTTGAAGAGGCCAACGCGAAGGTCGAGATCGAGGACCTCTACACCGTCTACTCGATTCCCCACATCAGCCAGGTCTACATGATGTTTCGCGCGCGGCTCGTCGACCCTGAGATTTCGGCGGGCATCGAAAGCCTCGAGGTGAAGCTGGTGACGGAAGCCGAGATCCCCTGGGACCAGCTCGCCTTCACGATGGTGAGGCGCACCCTCGAACACTTCTTCGAGGATCGGCGCCGGGGGCGGTTCGTCACCCGGTTCGGCGACATCCTGCCGCCGCAGCGCTAGGCGCCCCGCTACTGCCCGAACGCCCGCATGCCCTTGCGCCGCTCCCACGGCGCCACGACATCGCGCTCGGCCCACAGGACGAAGCGCCCGGCGCGGGGGTCGCGGGACGTCGCCAGCAGCTTGCCCAGGGCGTCGGAGGGCACCGCCATCTGCGCCGTGCCCGGAATGCGTGCGAGCTCGGCGGCGTGGGTCGAACGGAAGGTCGCGGGAATCGACTTCATCCCCACCGCCATCATGACGTCGCTCACGGTGAACCAGAGGCGGTCGTCCACCTCGAAGATACGCACCTGCACGTCGTCGAAGGCGTAGAAGCTCCCCTGCCACTCCTGCATCGGCTGGTGCCAGAGCCACGAGAAGCCCTCGTGGATCAGCTCGATCATGTACCTCGAGATGAGCCACGCGGCGAGCGGCGTGCCGAGGACGAAGCCGATGAGGAGCCCGGACTTGCCGGAGAATTTCCAGCCGAGCCACGCGATTCCGGCGAGCAACAGGGCCGCGAGTACCACGCGCCAGAGGAACAGCACCCAGTTAGGAAGCTCACGCAACCTTCAGCACTTCCTGCTCGGCGATCACGTACACCTGGTCGCCGTGGCGCGGCAGCACCTCGGCATTGCCGGTGAAGGCGCCGAAGGCGGGAAGCACGCCGTAGCGCGCGCCGAACCAGAAGCACGGCAGGCGCAGCGACTTCTCGCCGCTCGCCTTGAGCCGCACCGCCGGGTGGATGTGGCCGCACAGCGCATAACCGCCGCGGCTGGCACCCGGATGGTGGTTGAGGACGAAAGGGCCGCGCGTGCCGCCCGCGTCGACGCAATCCATCCATTCGCACGGCGGGTCGCCGGCCTTTTCATCATGGTTGCCGCGCACCAGCGTCATCGCCACGGCGGCGCGAGTCTGGCGCCAGGCGGCGAAACTCGCGAAGGTGGCGGGCGCCCGGCCCTGGGCGCTGTGGAGGAAATCGCCGAGGAACACCACGTTGGTGGCGCGCGTCTTCTCGATGGCGCGGTCGAGGCGCTCGCAATTCTCGCGGGTGGTTCCCGAGGGCAACGGGATTCCGGCCTTGCGGAAGCTCGCGGCCTTGCCGAGGTGGAAGTCGGCGATGAAGAGGGATTTGCCGGAGGGCCAGAACATGGCTCGCTCGGCGAGGAGCACCAGCTTTTCGCCGGCGACGGAGCATTCGATCATTGCGGGATTTTACTTTGGTGGTGCGGGGAAAGGTGGGGCCGGTGAGAACGGCAAGCGCTGGTTTCACCACAAAGGTCACGAAGGTCCACAAAGGTCCACAAAGGAAAGCAAATAGGATTCAAGGCTCCGAGTGCCGCTGGTGAATTCTCGAAGGTCGCACCATGGACTGGAACCCTTCGGTTTCCTTTGTGGGCCTTTGTGGACCTTCGTGACCTTTGTGGTTAACCCACCACCCGCATCCACGTTGACCCCACCTAGAACAACTGCCCCTGCTCGAGATCCTCATCCTCCGGAGGTGCGGCCTTGTCGAACTCGAGCTGCATCCGCTTCACCCGGTCGGCGAGCTTCTCGCTGGTGAGCTTCTCGCGGAAGCGCCCCACCATGATCGGAAACGCGAACGGCGACGGCTTGTGCGTCTGCCGCAGCACGATCGGCGCCGCCGCCATGCGCCGCAGCCCTTCGGCGAGGCGCGAGAACTCGAGCTGTCGCTCCAGCACCTCGCGCTCGGCCTGGCCCAGCAGCGGGTTCTTCGGGTCCCAGCGCGCGAACACTTCCCAGATGAGCCCGCTGGTCGCCTGCACCTGGCGGTTGGTCTTGGGCTGCCCCGGGTAGCCCTGGAACACGAGCCCCGCCACGCGCGCGATCTCGCGGAACTGGCGCTTGGAAAGCTCGGCGGCGTTCAGGCTCGCGAGCATGTCCTCCAGGAGATTGTCCGTGGTGAGGAGGCCCGCCTTCAGCAACGGGATCAGCTCGAAACGCTCGCGCGATACGAGCTCGAAGCCGTAGTCGGTGAAGGAGAGGCTGAAGGTGGAAGCGCGCACGCGCCCGAGCCGGTAGGAGAGCAGCGCCGAGAGCCCCATGTGCACCTGCCGCCCCTCGAAGGGGTAGAAGAACATGTGGTGGCCCTCGCGGGTCTGGGTCTGCTCCACCAGCATCTCGCGGCGCTTCGGGATCCGGGACCACGCCTGCTGCAGCTTGAGGAGCCGCTGCACCGCGCGCATCTCGGGCTCGTCCTCGCGGCCTTCGACGTGCAGCTCCAGCAGCTCGCGGATGCCTTCGGATACCTCGCTCGAGAGGGGGCACTTGCCGCCATCCCAGCGCGGGATCACCGCGCGGCCCGGCGAGCCCGGCTTCACGTACGCGGTCATGTTCTCCACGCGCAGGAACTCGAGCAGCTGCCCTGCGAAGATGAAGTTGTCGCCCTTGCCGAGGCGCGCGATGAACGACTCCTCGACGTTGCCGAGACGCTTGCCGCGCATGAACTGGATGTTGACCGCGGCGTCGGAAACGATGGTGCCGATGGACATGCGATGGCGCCGCGCGATCGTGGGCTCCTTCACGCGGAAGATGCCGTCCTCGTCGCGCTCCACCTTCCTGTATTCCGGGTAGGCCTTCAGCGTCTCGCCGCCGCAGGTGATGAAGTCCATCGCCCACTGCCACTCGGCTTCCGAGAGGTCGCGGAAGGCGCGCGCGGTCCTCACCTCCGCCTTCATCGCCTCCTCCTCGAAGCCTTCGCCCGCGGCAATGGTGACGAGGTGCTGGGTGAGGAGGTCGAGCGGCCGGTCGACGGGAATGCGGCTCTCGATGCGCCCGGCCATCGCCGCGCGCCGCGCCGCCGCCGCCTCGATGAACTCGAGCGCGTGCGAGGGCACGCAGGTGACGCGGCTTACCTGCCCCGGCGCGTGACCCGAGCGGCCGGCGCGCTGCAGCAGGCGCGCCACACCCTTGGCGCTGCCGATCTGCAGCACGCGCACCACGGGCGAAAAGTCCACGCCGAGGTCGACGCTGGAGGTGGCGACGACGGCCTTCAGGCGGCCCTCCTTGAGCCCCGCCTCCACCCAGGCGCGAACTTCGGCGTCGAGGGAGCCGTGGTGCAGGCCGATCAGCCCCGCCCACTCGGGCTTCGCCTCCAGCAGCCCCTGGTACCAGATCTCCGCCTGCGAACGCACATTGGTGAACACCAGCGTCGAGCGCGATCCCTCGATCGCCTCGACCACGTGCCCCAGCATCGCAAGCCCCAGGTGCCCGGCCCACGGAAATTTCTGCACATCCGGCGGGATCATCGTGTCGATCAACACCTTCTTGTCGCTCACCCCCTTGATCACCCGCCGAACCTTCGGGGACAGACCACCAGTGTCAGCATTCGCAACTGGTGGTCTGTCCCCGAAGGTTTCTTCTCCCTCCCCCCTGGGGGAGGGCCGGGGAGAGGGTAAGGGCACCAGGCGCTCCAGCGCCTCCTCGATGTTGCCGAGCGTGGCCGACAGGCCCCAGACGCGCAGCTTCGGGTTCCAGGAGCGCAGGCGCGCGATGCAGAGCTCCGCCATCACGCCGCGCTTGTTGCCCATCAGCTCGTGCCACTCGTCGACGACGATGAGGCGCAGCTCCGAGAGCTTCTCGCGCGCGTCGGCGTTGGAGAGCATCAGCGACAGGCTCTCGGGCGTAGTGACGAGCGCCGAGGGCATGCGGCGGGCCTGCTTGGCGCGCTCGGCGGTGGAGGTGTCGCCGGTGCGCAGCCCCACGGTCCACGGAAGATCCAGTCCCGTGACCGCGCGCTCCATGGAAAGGCGCGTGTCGGCGGCGAGCGCGCGCATGGGGGTGATCCAGAGGACGCGCAGCGGCGGTGCTTGGGCCCCCGCCTTCGCGGGGGTGACATCCTTCGCGGGGGTGACATCCTTCGAGGACGTGTCTCCCCCGCGAAGGCGGGGGCCCAATTCCTGCTCCGCGATCCACTCCGCCAGCGGCCCCAGCCAGGCCGCGAGCGTCTTGCCGCTGCCGGTCGCTGAATGGATCAGCCCCGATTCACCGGCGAGGTAAGCGTTCCAGACCTCGCGCTGGAAATCGAACGCCTGCCAGCCGCTGTGCGTGAACCACTCCTCGATCGCAGCCAGGCGCCCGGCCCCCTCGACCCGCCGCGGCCAGGGCGCGGGGATCCGCCGCTCCACAGCGGGCGCGGCCGGAGCTTTTGGGGGAACGGGACGTTCGAGGACTTCGTCGCGGCGGCGGGCGGCGCGAACGGTCTGTCGCTTGGGGGGCATGGATCGATTATTCCCGATCCGGACTGCTTGCGGCGGCCCCCACCAACAGGGCCGATTCCACCGCCCCCTGCCCTAGCGCAGCGGCAGCGGCTTGCCCTCTGACGCGCTCGGCGCGGGAATCGAAAGGATCCTCGCGAGGGTCGGTGCGATGTCCACCACCTCCACGCGGCTGTCGATGCGGCCGGGCTTCATCCACGCGGGGCCGTACATGAGGATGGGAACATGGGTGTCATAGGGATACGGCGAGCCGTGGGTGGTGGCGCTGGTGCTCGAGGTGAGCATCCAGTAGGGCTTCATCACGAATTGGAGGTCGGCGGAGCGCTCCCGGTTCCATGCCTTTTCCATGGCGTCGAAGAACGGCTGGCCGGACTTCGAGCCACTCTCCAGCTCCACTCGGGTGTAGGCCACCGCAATGCCGGGGTCCGCAAGCAGCACCCGCCGCGCCTCCTCGGACATCGCGGCGAAATCCACCTTGCGATCGGCGACGAGCTTATGGTCGAAGAGCAGGCCCAAGGCGGAGATCGAGCGCACCCAGGCGCCGTCGCCGAACCTGGCCGAAAGCGCTGCATTCACCTTGGCGACGGTCTGCGAGCCGCTGAGCTTGCCCGCGGCACGGCCCTCGGCCTGGGATTGCTCGACTGCCGGCGAGAACCCGTGGTCCGCGGTCATCACCACCAGGTAGTTGTCGCGCCCCACCGTGGCATCGAGGTGCTGGAAGAAGCTCTCGAGCATGCGATCGATTTGCAAGAGGTGGTCGTGGGAAAGGCGCGACTCGGCGCTGTACCCGTGGTTCACGTAGTCGTGCCCCGAGAGGCTGATGGAGATGATGTCCGGCGCATCGTCGCGTCCCAGGCCCTCGCCCGCGATGGCGGCGCGCGCGAAGTCGAGCGCCAGCGCATCGCCGAAAGGAGTGGGCTGGAGCCCGCCGTAGAAGAGCGCCCCGGGCTTGTCCTGCCCCTCCCCCATCTTCTTCGGCAGCTTGCCTCCTTTTGAGTACCACTTCTGATCGTCGGCAAGCGACTTGCCGTAGGCGTTGTCGGCGTAGAGAGGCTTCCACTCCTGGCCGAAGTACTTGTCGGCGGGCTTGCCCGCATGGAAGGCCTTCACCCATTCCGGGTGCTCCTTCATGTAGAACGTGGTCGAGGCGAACTCGCCGGTCTGCGACATGTACATGTAGGCGGTGCCGGTCTTGCCGGCGGGCAGGATGGCGCCGCGATCCTTGCCCGAGATGCCAATCACCTTGGAGCGCGCATCCGCGCGCCTCAGCACGTCACCCACGGTCTCGACGTTGAGGTTCTTCGGGCTCGTGCCGTCGAGCTTGTTGGTCTTGTGGCCGATGTAGGTATGCGCGGTATCGCCCGTGCAGTACTCCATCTCGTTGGTATCGCGGTTGCGCCAGTCGTTGCCGATGATGCCGGTGCGGTGCGGATAGGCGCCGGTGAGCATCGCCGCGTGGCCCGCGGCGGTGACGGTATAGGAATGCCCGTAGTAGGCGTCGGAGAACCACCTGCCGCGATCGAGGAAGCGGCGCAGCCCATCGGGGGCCAGCTGGTCGCGATACGCGACGACCTGCCATTGGGGCAAACCATCCACCACCAGGAACACCACCAGCTTCGGCTTGGCGGGGGCGGCAGTGCCGGGGGCGGTGGCGCAGCCGGCGGTGGCCAGGGCGAGCGCGAGGGCAAGGACTTTCAGGGAATGTATCCGCATGGTTATGTAGTTCCTCCGTGCCCCGATTATCGCGAAAAAATCGTCTCCGCGGCGATGAGCGTCGTCGCGTGGATCTCCACCGAATCGGCGATGTCCCGTGCGTATCCCCCGGCCATGGCGATGGCGACGGGAATCCCCCGCGCGGCGAGGCGCCCCAGCACCAACTCGTCGCGACGCGCGAGGCCCTCCTTGGTGATCTTCAGGCGCCCCAGGCGGTCATCCTCGTAGGGATCGGCGCCCGCGAGGTAGAAGACCAGCTGCGGGTTGGATCGCTCCAGCGTCTCATCGAGCCCACGTTCGAGATGCCAAAGGTACTCCTCGTCGCCGGTACCGTCGGCGAGCTCGATGTCGAGGTCGCCCGCGACCTTCGAGAACGGGAAATTGCGCGCGCCGTGGATCGAGAAGGTGAACACGGCGTCGTCGCCGGCGAAGATCGATGCGGTGCCGTTGCCCTGGTGCACGTCGCAATCGACGATGGCGATGCGGGTGAGCCCCGCTTCCACTTGCATCGCACGCGCGGCGATGGCCGCATCGTTGAAGACGCAGAAGCCCTCGCCATGGTCGCGATGCGCGTGGTGGGTGCCGCCGGCGAGGTTCGCCGACCAGCCGCGGGTGAGGGCCTCGCGCGCGGCGGCCAGGGTCGCGCCACTCGAGCGCCGCGAGCGCTCCACCATCCGCTCGGACCAGGGAAAGCCGATGGCGCGGATCTCCGCCGCGCTCAGCGTGCCGGACACCACCCGTTCGAGATAAAGCGGGCAATGCACGCGCAGGATCTCGGCATCCGACGCCGCGTCGGGCACCACGAAGGTCTCGGGAGGAAAGGCCTGCGCCTCGAGGAGGCGGTCGCGCAGCCGCAGGTACTTCCCCATCGGGAAGCGATGGCCCGCGGGCAGCGGCAGGACGAAATGGTCGGCGTAGTAGAGGGACATCCCCTCCAGATTACGCGAGCACGCCCACCATCCAGATCGCGGGGATGAACATCGCGAACGGCAGCCGGATGTCCGAGAGCTCGTCGTCCCAGAACCGCACGCAGGCGAAGAAGAGCAGCGGCCAGGCCAGCACCGAAACCAGCGCCAGCATGGCGCTGCGGCGCCAGATGCGCGCCGCCATCCACGCCATGCACACCAGGCACAAGATGCTTGCCGTGATCATTCGCGGTTCCTTCGTCGTGGTTCTTGTCGCCCGCAGTATCGGGGGCACACCCGCGAATCCGGTGCGGAATAAATCACATTCGATGCGTGGGGAATATTTCATCCGAAACCCCCGCGGGATGGGAAAATGGCGCCATGCGATTCGCCTACTACGACAGCCTCGGTGTTCTCTCGAAGCGCACCTACCGCGCGAGCGACCGCATCGTGCGCATCGAGATTCCGCGCCTGCCGGAGCTCACGCCGGTGGTGCGCGCGCTCGAGGCGGCACTCGGCGCCGGAAACCGCGCCGAAGTCGAACTCCTTTGCCAGGCCCTCGTCGATGGACTCGACGACCGGCTGGAAACCCCGCGCATCGAGATGCGCGTGCTGGAGCGCCGCCCGGCCAATGCCGAGGGGGAGCTGCATGGCCTCTACGAGCCCGACGAGGTCACCGGGGGCGTGGCACGCATCAGCGTGTGGATGCGCACCGCGGCGAAGGAGCAGGTAGTCAAGTTCCGCACCTTCCTGCGCACCGTGGTGCACGAGTACTGCCACCACCTCGATTACGAGCACTTCAAGCTCGCCGAGACCTTCCACACCCAGGGATTCTATGCGCGCGAGTCGGCGCTGGTGCGCGAGCTGCTGGGGGAGGAACCCCGGTGAGCGCGCCGCTCGTCTCCATCGTGATGAGGACGATGGGCCGCCCCACGCTGCCCCGGGCGCTCGCCTGCATCGCGGCGCAAGTCCATCGCCCCATCGAAGCGGTCGTCGTGGATGCCGCGGGCCAGGGATTGCAGGTGCCAGCGCCCACGGGGCTCGCGATGACGGTGGTGCGCCAGGGACAGCTCGATCGGCCCCACGCCGCCAACGCGGGGCTCGCCGCCGCGCGCGGCGATTGGATCGGCTTCCTCGACGAGGACGACGAGATCGATCCCGACCACGTGGCGCAGCTCCTCGCGACGGCGATGGCGGCGGGCCTGCGGGCGGCCTTCTCGCAGGCGCGCCTCGTCGATGGGGAAGGAAAATCTTTGCGGGTGCTGGGCGGGCCGTTCAACCGCAACATCCTGCTGCGCACCAACTACCTCACGATGAACGCGGTGCTGTTCCACCGCTCGCTGCTAGATGGCGGGGCGCGCTTCGACGAGGCGCTCGGCACGCTCGAGGACTGGGATTTCTGGCTGCAGCTCTCGGCCCAGGGGCCGTTCGCCTTCAGCGGCCGCCCCACGGTGAGCTACTACGCCACCACGGGAAATTCCGGGGTCGGCATGGGGCCGAACCTCGATCGCGCGCAGGCGCTTGCCCAGCGCGACCGCCTCATGGCCAAGTGGGGTGCTCCCTCCGCATAAGGGGGCAGCTGCGGGAATGCGAGCGCCGTTTTCAACGCGAAGGCGCGTTGAAACCCACCGCCCGCCCCTCGACGCCGCTCATCAGGGCACCAACCGCCGTGTGTGCTTGGCCGTGATCGCCGCGCGCTCCGTCGGGATCTTCACGTACTCCACCTTCGCCCAGCGCTCGGCCAGGTTCGCGTACCACGGCGAGAACACGTTGCCCGACTGCCCGGTGGAGTGCATGTAGAGCGAGCGCTCGAGGTCGGCGAAATCGAACAGCACCCGCAGGCTCGCCGCATGCCGGTTGGCGAAGGGGCGCGACTCGTCGCGCATCACGTACTGCCCGACGTTGATCGCGAACGCGTCTCCCGGCGTGGGCGGGCTCACGTTGAAGAAACGCGAAAGCCCGGGGAAGAAACCGAAGGGTCGATGGTCTCCCGCTGCCGGATGCGCCCTCCCCCAACTCCAGCCCTTGGGCTCGCCGAAGCGATCGTGCAAGTCCGCCGCGGCCAGGTCGAACGCACGGGCAGCGAGTGCATCGCAGGTCTCACGGGCCGCGGTGCGAACGTCGTCGCACCAGCGCTCGTAGCCGTTCTCCGCGCGCAGAACGGTGATCATGAACTGCGCCCGGTGGTCCCAAGATTCCTGGAACAGCTCTCCCAGCTCGTCGGAATACACGAGGCGCGTGAGCTCGCGGTACCACGCGGCGAACACCAGGGCCGCCGCGGAATCCACCGCCATCGCGCCGTTCCAATCCTTCAGCCGCGCCTGCGCATCGAGGCCATTTTTCGTGGTGGGCTTCGCGGCGCGCGCCACCGGCAGCAGGTCCCGCGCCAGGCGCGACACGCTGTCCGCCTGCATGCGCGCGAAGGAGTCGAGCGAATGCTTCGGTGCGCTGGCCAACAGTTCCTCGATGCGATCGGCGCGGAACGGCGGGAACCAATCGAAGGAGATGAACGGCACGTATCCCGGCGGCGTGATCTTGTGGTTTGCCGTGACGAGGCTTCCACTTGGGGGATCCATCTCCCGCGGAAGCTCCTCGAAGGGCAGCCAGCCGACCCAGTCGTACTTCGCGAGCCACCCCGGCACCGGCACCCGTCCCATCGCCTCGTTGTCGGCGCGGCGCACCGGCACCCGCGCCGGCGCGATGAAGCCGATGCCCCCGCCCTTCTCCGCGAACACGATGTTCTGGTGCGGCGCGGTGAACTCGCGCGTGGCCTCGAGGAATTCGGCGCGGTCGCGCGCCCGATTCATCCCGAAGCCGGCGCGGATCACCAGGTTCTCCTCGGTCAAGGCGGCCCAGGCCAGCGCCAACACGTGCCCCTTGGGTGCCGCCTGCGCGATGTAGGCCACAACGTCGGAGATCACCGGCCCGTGGCGCGTGGAGCGCACCTTGATGCGCCGCTCCTCCGTGCCCACGCGGATCACCTCGTCCCGCACCTCGAAGGCCGCCTTGCCATCCGGCGTGAGGTAGCTCGCGGCATCTCCCGGCGCCACGCGCTCGACGAAGAGGTCCTGCGTGTCGCTGTTGGTGGTGGTGAAGGTCCAGCCGATGCGGTCATTGCGGCCGATGACGATGAACGGCACGCCGGGAAGGGTCGCGCCCACCACGTTGCCCGCGGGGGTGGCCACGTGCGCGAGGTACCAGAGCGCCGGGGCCTGCAGGCCGAGGTGCGGGTCGTTGGCGAGCAACGGCCCTCCACCCTCGGCGCGCGAGCCCGCCACCGCCCAGCTGTTGGAGCCGATGGCGTCCTCGTGGGGCGGGGAGAGCGCGAGGAGGCTCGAGGCCGCGGGTGCCAGCTCGGCGTAGAGCGCCTTGAAATCCGGCAGGGGTGTGGCGGCATCGCCCGGATACGGGGGAATCAGCTCGGCCGCGCGCTCGCGGCCCACCTTGGCCGCGAAGCGCACCCGTCCCAGCTCGTAGCGCCAGTTGCTCGAGAGATCCCAGGCCATCACGAAGAGCCACGCCACGCTGTCCGCCGGCTTCCACGGCTCCATCGCCAGGCGCATCGCGTGGAATTCCACCGGCAGCGGTGCGCCTTCGGCGAGGTAGGCATTGACCCCGGCGGCATAGGCCTCCAGGTGCCCCCGGGTCTCGGTGTCGAGGCGGGCCACGATGCGGTCGGCGAGCCGCGCGAAGCCCAGGGTACGCATCAGGCGATCGGTGTCGAAGGCGCGCTCGCCGAGGAATTCCGCGAGCCGCCCCTGCGCCACGCGCCGCTGGAACTCCATCTGCCACAGCCGGTCCTGTGCATGGACGTAGCCCATCGCGAACCAGCCATCGCGCTCGTTCCGGGCGAAGAGGTGCGGAATGCCCTCGGCGTCGCGCGCGATCTCCACCGGGGCGGTCACCGCGGCCTTGACCTCGCCGTCGAGCTTGGGGAGCGACCCCTGGATCCACAGCCAGGCGCCGGCAAGGCCGGCGGCGGCGAGGACGAGGAGGATGGCCAGCGCGCGGCCGAGGAAACGAACGACCCTCACCGAAACATTACCCTCTCCCCGACCCTCTCCCAAGGGAGAGGGAGAAAAGCCTCCTTCTCCCTTGGGAGAAGGCCGGGATGAGGGTCACGGTCAAGGCAGCGGCGCGGACTTCAGCACCTCCTCGAACGTCGTCATGCCCAGCGCCACCTTGGTGGCGCCGGAGACACGCAGCGGCCGCATGCCGCCCTTGTACGCCGCCTGGGTGAGCGCCACCACGTCGGTCTCTTTCTGGATGAGACGCTTGATGTCGCGCGTCATCACCATGATTTCGTAGATGCCGATGCGCCCGAGGTAGCCGGTATTGCGGCACTCGAGGCAGCCCACGGGGCGGTAGACCTCAGCGGGTGGCGGCGCCTTGAAGGGCGCGCACACCGAATGCCACAGCGCGTGCTCTTCCTCGCGCTGGAACGGCACCTTCGTCTTGCAGTGGGGGCAGAGGGTGCGCACCAGCCGCTGCGCCATGATGCCGAGCAGGCTCGAGTTGAGCAGGTACGCGGGGGCTCCGAGATCCAGCAGCCGGGTGATCGACGTGGGCGCGTCGTTGGTGTGCAGCGTCGAGAGCACCAGGTGGCCGGTGAGGGCTGCCTGGACGGCCATGTCCGCGGTCTCGTGGTCGCGGATCTCGCCCACCATGATGATGTCCGGGTCCTGGCGCATGAGGGAACGCACGCCCGAGGCGAAGGTGAGGTCGATCTCGGGGTGCACCTGCATCTGGTTCAGGCGCGGATCGATCATCTCGATCGGATCCTCGATGGTGCAGACGTTCACCTCGGGAGTCGCCAGCTGCTTCAACGTCGTGTAGAGCGTGGTGGTCTTGCCCGAGCCCGTGGGCCCGGTGACGAGCAGGATGCCGCCGGGCGACTTGACCAGGGCCTGCCAGGTCTCGTGCTCCTCGGCGGTGAAGCCCAGGTCCTTGAAGTCGCGCATCAGGACCTCGGGATCGAAGATGCGCATCACCACCTTCTCGCCATAGGCGGTAGGCAGCGTCGAGAGGCGCAGCTCGATCTCCGCGCCGTCGGGCATGCGCGTCTTGATGCGGCCATCCTGCGGGCGCCGCTTCTCCACCACGTCCATGCGCCCGAGGATCTTGATGCGCGCCGTCATCGCCACGTGCACGGTGTAGGGCACGCGGTAGACCTCGTGCAGCACGCCGTCGATGCGGAAGCGGATGATGCCCACGTCGCGCCGCGCCTCGAGGTGGATGTCGGAGGCGCGCTGGTCGAAGGCGTACTGCCACAGCCAATCCACCAGGTGCACGATGTGGTGGTCGTTGGCGTCGAGGGTGCGCCCGGCCTTGCCCATCTCCACCAGCTGCTCGAAGTTCGACAGCCCCGTGGTCTGCACGCCGGCCGCCTCGGCGCGCTTCATGCTCTTGGCGAGGTTGAAGAACTCGCCCTGGTAGCGCTCGATGTCCACCGGGCTGGAGAGCACGCGCTGGATGTTGAAGCGCAGCATCTGCGCGAGCTCGGGCTCCCACGACGAGATGAAGGGCTCGCAGCACGCGATGGTCACGTCCTTGCCGACCACCTGCACGGGAAGGATGCCGCGGCGCACCGCGTAGTCCGAGGACATCACCTGCGTCACCGCCTTCAGGTCGATCTTCAGCGGATCGATGTTGAAGAACGGCATCTTCACCTTGCCCGCGAGCCATTCGGTGAGGGCGTCGACGCTGAGGAAGGTGTGGGGGGGCTTCAACGACTTGAGCCGCGCCTCGGCCACCACCACGAGCGGGTGGCGGGCTCCGCCCTTGCCCATGCGCGATTCCTGCAGCATCCGGGCGGCGCTGTCGGCGTCCACCACCTGGTCCTCGACCAGCCAGTCGAGGACCTCCTTCAGCTGCAGCTTGCGGTCGATGCGGGAGGGGGCGGGCGCCGTGGAAGCCATGGGGAATTATGGCCCAATCAACGGTCGTAGAGCTCTGCCGGGTTATCAAGGAGGATCCGGCGCCGCGTCGCGTCGTCGGGCGCCCACTCGAGCAGCACGTCGAGCAGCTCGGCATCGTCGGGGATGCGGTCCCGGGGCGCGGAGGGGTGGGGCCAGTTGCTCGCCCACAGCATCCGCTCGGGGGCTGCTCGCACCAGCGCCTTGGCGAGCGCCCCCACATCCTCGTAGCGCGGCGCCCCGGTCTTCGAGACCTCATAGGGCGCGGAGAGCTTCACCCAGCAGCGCCCGGTCTCCACCAGCCTGAGGAGGGACTGGAACGCGGCATGGTCGGGCGCCACCGGCTCGAGGAACTTGCCGATGTGGTCGATGATGTAATTCCCGGGCAGACGGCGAATCTGCGCCTCGTGCTGCGGCAGGAGGCGCCCGTCGAGCTGCACGATGGAGTGCCAGCCGAACGGCTGCACCCGGGCCGCGAGCTCGTCCATCACGTCCCAGCCGAGCGCGCCGCCATGGAGCGTCATGAAGCGAATGGCGCGAATGCCGCCCTTCGTGAGGCGCTCCAGCTCGGCATCCGCCACACCCGGCTTCACCACCGCCACGCCGCGCGCACCGGGCCCGAGCCTCGCGATGGCGTCGAGCGTGCAGCGGTTGTCGTCCACGTAGGCGTTGGGCTGCACCACCACGGGACGAGAAACGCCGAGCTGCGCCTGGACGGCGCGATACGCTTCCACGGGGAAAAACCCCGGCAGCGCGGGGCCGCCGGGCGCCGCGGGAAAGCGCTCGTCGTAGATGTGCATGTGCGTGTCGAAGGAACCCGGGGGCGCCTGGAGCTTCGGCGCGACGCTCACTTCCTTCCCCCGGTCACGGTCTTGTTGGGGTCCCCGCCGATTTCCGCGGCGACAAATGTCCCGCCTTGGTACGCCTCCGTACGAAGGTCCGTCGCGGGTTTCTCTTTCGCCAGCACCTCCGCCGCCCACGCCTCGCTGTCGTCCTGGGGCCGGTAGCCCAGGCGCGCCGCATTGGAGTTGTCGTACCAGGAGCGCCGGTTGCCGGACACGCCGTAGACGATCTCGAAGCGCACGTCGGGATGCTCGATGCCGATGGTGACGAGCTGCGCCAGGTCCCGCGGCGAGATCCAGATCGAGAGCCTGCGCTTGTCCACGGGCAGCGGGTTCACGTTGCCCAGGCGCATGTTGAAGACCTCCATGCCGTACTTGTCGGCGTAGAGGCTTCCCAGCGCCTCGCCGAACACCTTCGACACGCCATAGCGGCTGTCGGGGCGCGGATAGACCTCGTGGTCGATGGTCTCGTCACGGCGGTAGAAGCCCACGGCGTGGTTGCTGGTGGCGAAGAGGATGCGCTTCACGCCCGCCGCGCGCGCCGCCTCGAAGACGTTGTGGGTGCCGATGATGTTGGCCTGCAAGATCGCCTCCCACGGTCCCTCGACCGAGAAGCCGCCGAGGTGGACGATCGCATCCACGCCACGGACCACGGCGTCGAGGCCGGCCATCTCGGCGATGTCGGCGGCGGCGAATTCCTCCCCGGGTGCCAGGTCGGTGATCGGCTTGCGGTCCGAGAGCCGCAGCCGGTAGCGCCCGGCGAGCTCGCGGCGCAGGTGGGAACCCACGTCGCCCGCGGCGCCGGTGATGAGGATGCTCTTCATTTCATTCTCCGATCCGGAATAAAGTGTTCGGTACCGCACAGACTCTCCGCGGTGCCGGCGTTAGTTTCGTCATCAGACATCCTGCCTGATTGGGAAATGAAGAAACCACTGTCGGCCGCCGACGCCACTGCGCTCCTCAACCGCGAGTTCCTGCGCTTGAAGGCGAAGGAGTGTGAATCCTGCGTGCCGGCCACGCCGTTCTGGGGCCCCGGCGTCGTCATGGGCGCGGGCTACTGGTACCTGAACGCGCTGCAGCCGTGCCCATTCGAATGCCGGCAGGTCCTGGCGCAGGTGTGGACGGGCATCACGACCGATTACGAGGTCGAACGCCCCGCGCACGTCGAGAAGCGGACCAAGGCTTCCCGGATCCCGGCACGCTCCAGGAACCGCTCCGACGCCTGACGGGCCGTTTCATCCAAGCCCTACCAGGCGCGAGGCCTGGGCCGCGTTGACCCCGCCCCCGGGCGCCCTCCCCTTCAGGATCTCCGCCACCTGGGCGACCGTCTCCAGGGCCTGGTGCTCGGCGGCCTCGGGGGTCAAGCCGCCCACGTGGGGGGTCGCGATCACCCGGGGATGGCGCGCGAGCGCTGGCGTCGGCATCTGGTCGGGATCGCGGCCTACGTCGAGGGCCGCGCCCGCCAGGCGCCCGGAGTCGAGTGCCCGGGCCAGGGCGGCCTCATCCACGAGGTTCCCCCTCGAGACGTTCACGAAATACGCGCCTGGCTTCATGCGGGCGAAGGCCGCCTCGTCCATGAGGTTCTCGGTCTCGGCAGTCGCGATGGCGAGGCACACCACGTAGTGGGCGGCCGCGAGGAGCTCTTCCAACGGCACCTGCGTGATGCCGGGTTCGGCGCGCACGAGGGGATCGCTCACGACCACGCGCATCCCCAGGGCAGCACCCATCTCCGCAACCCGCCGCCCGATGGCGCCGTAGCCGATCACGCCGAGCGTGCTGCCCGCGAGCTGGCGCCCCATCCGCGCCGCGGGCACCCGGCCTGCCTGGTACTCGGAAGCCGAACGCGACACGCCGCGCGAGAGATCGACGAGGAACCCCAGCACCAGCTCGGTCACGGCGGGCACGAACCCCGCGCTCGCCCGCGTCACCAGCACCCCGTGCGCGCTCGCGGCCGCGACATCGATGTTGCGGATGTCCACGGCGCAACGCACGAAGGCGACGAGGTCGGGGCTGCGCTCGAAAACGACGGCCGGTCCCGGCGTCTGGCGATCGGCCACGATCACGCTGGTGCCGCGCGCAGCCGCTGCGAGGGATTCGCCGTCGAGGGGCTCGGCGCCCTGGTGCAGCACCACGTCACCCAGGGCTTGGAGCCCCGCAAGCGCCCGCTCGCCGTAGTAGTTGCGGCGCATCTCCGGGGTGTGGGCGAGGAGGATCCGGGACACAGTCGGGGTGTTGCCTCAGCGGCCGCGGGCACCCTTCACGAACTCGTGCGCCGCCTGGAAGAGCTCCACATCCTTCGCGTACTCCGCGGCGTCGGCCCGGTTGACCTGGATCCACTCCTTGGAGCTGGGCAGCCCCGCCGGCTGGAACGAGCCCACGTTCTCGCGCGAGAACTGCAGCTCGTTCGCCGTCGCCACCGGCACGCGCAACCCGATGCCCTCGCCGCTGATGCACGCGAACATGCGGTCGTTCACGAAGTACGCGTCGAGGCCGTTGATCTTCTTGCCCACCACGCCGGGAAGCGCGAACAGGAACGTGTCGATCTGCTGCTTGCGGGGATCGGCCGCGGGTTTCTTCGCGCTCACGGCGCCGCCTCCGAGGGGTCGAAGTCGAGCTCGACCTTGGCGCCCATCGGGTCGTGCAGGAACACCTGCCAGATGCGGCTGCCGACCTGCTGGCGCACCACGTGCTCGATGCCCAGCTGCGTGAGCTTTCCCACGGTGCCCTTCAGGTCGCTCGCGCTGAAGGCCATGTGGTCGATCACGCCCTTGCGCTCGGCGGTCAGGCTCGCCTTGGAAACGTGCAGGATCGCACGCCCCCCGGCGTAGAGCCACGCGCCGTCGAAGGAGAGCGGCGGGCGCTCGCCCTCGGTGAGCCCGATCACGTCCACGTAGAAGCGGCGCGTGGCCTCGACGTCGTCGGTCAAAACGTTGAAATGGTTCATGCCTTCGATGCTCATGCCTCTTCCTTGATGGTGACGCGCCATAGGGTACGTGGATCGCCCGGGTCGGTGAGCGGCGCCTTGTGGAGGAGCTGCGCGTTGTCCCAGACGATCACGTCGCCGACGCGATAGTCGTAAGTGTGCAGGTATTCTGGGGTGGTGGCGTGGGCTTTGAGCTCGTCGAGAAGGGAAAGCCCCGCGCCATCGTCCATGCCCTCGATGGCGAAAGAGCTGCCCGACACCGCGTAGAGCGCCTTGCGGCCGGTGCGGGGGTGGGGACGGGCCACGCGATGGCGCACCCACGCGACTTTCTTCCTCTGCTCCCCGGTGAGGTACGAGGCCGCAGTGCGCGAGCGCTCCACCAGGTCGTCCCGATTGCCGTAATGGTGGCGCGCGACGAGCGGGTCGATGCGCGCCCGCGTCTCTTCGGGAAGGTCCTCGTAGGCGCGCGTCTGGTTGGCGAAGGTGGTGCCCGCCAGCCGCCCGGGAATCTCGATCGCATGCAGGATGGTGCAGCGCGCCGGCACCTCGAGGTAGGAGTAGTCCGTATGGAAGTACGAGCCCGCGTCGGCGAGCCCGGTCGGCCGTCCGTCGCGTACGACGTTCGAGAGCACCAGGATGTCGGCGTCCTCGGGATGGTGGAACGTGTCGATCACGTGGGGCTCTGGCGGTCCCCAAAGCCGGCCGAAGGCGACCAGGTCGCGGGGGGCCAGCCGCTGGCCCGGGAACACGATGAAGCCATGCTCGTGGAGAGCCGCCTCGAGACGTGCGAAGACTGCTGGATCCACCGGTTGCGCGAGGTCGACGCCGTCGATGCGCGCGCCGAGGATCGACGACAGCGGCTCGATGGACAGCATGCCCAACGCCAGGCTCAAAGGCCGGCCGCGAGGAACCCGCCGTCGACGCGGATGGTCTCGCCGGTGACGAAGGACGCCGCGGGAGAAGCGAGGTAGATCGCGGCGCCGACCATGTCCTCGGCGGCGCCGAAGCGGCCCATCGGCGTGCGCGATACCGCTTTCTCCTTGCGCTCGGCCGACATCTTGTCGCGGTTCATGTCGGTGAGGACGAAGCCCGGCGCGATGGCGTTCACCCGCACCCCGCGCCCCGCCCACTCGGTCGCCAGCGACTCGGTGAGGTTCACCACCGCCGCCTTGGTGAGGCCGTAGATCGCGCTCCTCGGCCAGCCGCGGTAGGAGCTCAGCGAGCCGATGTTCACGATGGCGCCACTGCCGCGCGCGAGCATGTGGCGCCCGACCTCGGTGCAGGCGAAGAAGACGCTCTTCAGGTTGGTCGCGAGGAGCGCGTCCCAGTCGCCGGTAGTGAACTCCTCCGCGGGCTTGAGCGTGGTGGTGCCCTGGCAGTTCACCAGCGTGTCGATGCGCCCGTGGTAGGCGAGCACCGTTGCGACGAGGCCTCGCAGCGCCTCGATGTCGGCCACGTCGGCGAGGTAGCCGTCGGCCGATGGCAGCTTGGCGGGCGTGCGGCCCACGACGAGCACCCGCGCGCCGGCCTCGCGGTAGCCCGCGGCGATGGCCTGGCCGATGCCGCTGGTGCCGCCGATGACGAGGGCGATTTGGTGGTCGAGGCGGAAGGTCATTGGGTCCCCGCCTTCGCGGGGAAGACACAATCTGTCATTTGAGCAGCTCCGGTGCGAAGAGCCTGGGCAGGATGAGGGGGATCTCGGGCCAGATGATCATGGCCGAGAGCATGAGCAGCATCGGCACCAGCATGATCAGCGTATCCCGGAGCGCGAAGCGGATCGGCACCTTGGCCACCGAGCAGGCGATCATCAGGCATAGGCCGTAGGGAGGCGTGACCAGCCCGAAGGCGAGCGACACGATGCCGATGATGGCGAAGTGGATGGGGTGCATCCCGACCGATTGCGCGAGCGGCTGAAGGATGGTCCCGAAGATGATGATGGCGGGGATCGCGTCGAGGAAGCAGCCGACCACGAGGAACACGAAGGCGATGAAGAATCCCGCCTGGGTGATGCCCATCCCCCACGTGGAGACGTTTTCGAGGAGGGCCTTGGGGATCTGGTAGTACGCGAGCAGCCAGCCGAACGCGGACGCCGTCCCGACGCAGAAGAGCGCGATCGAGGAGAGCCGTCCCGTCTCCACGAACGAGTCGTAGAGCTTCTTCAGGTCCATCTCGCGGTAGATGAAGACCGACAGCACGATGGTGTAGAGCACCGCGATGCACGCCGATTCGGTGGGCGTGAACCAGCCCAGCAGCACGCCGCCCACGATGATGAACGCGGTGGCGAGCGCCGGCAGCGAGATCCACGCGGAATAGAAGAACTCCTTGAGCGTCGCGCGCGGGTAGACGGGATAGTTGTAGATCTTCGCGTAGACGTGCACCGTCGCCATCTGTGCCGCCGCGATCAGCAACCCGGGGAGGAAGCCCGCCAGGTACATGGCGCCGATCGAGGTGGAGATGACGCCACCCCAGACGATCATGAGGATCGAGGGCGGGATGATCACCGCCAGCACCGCGGATACGGCCGTGATCGCGATCGAGAACGACAGGCCGTAGCCCTCCTTCACCTGGGCGTCGATGAAGACCTTGCTTTGGCTCGCGGCGTCCGCCGTCGAGGAGCCCGAGATGCCGGCGAAGAATACCGAGAGCACGACGTTGATCTGCGCGAGCGCGCCGGGAAAGTTGCCCACCATCGAGCGCGACAGCCGTACCAGGCGGTCGGTCACGCCACCGCAGTTCATCAGGTTCGCGGTCAGCAAATAGAACGGAACCGCGAGCAGGATGAACGAGTTGTACGCCTTGAAGGTCTCGTTGAAGAGCATCATCGGCGACAGGCGCGGCTCGATCACCAGCAGCGGCAGGCACGAAAGCCCGAGGGCGAAGGCGACGGGGACGCGCAGGACGAGGAAGAAGAAGAAACCGCCGAAGAGGACCGCAGCCGCCATGCCGGGGGACAACGTGGCGGACATCATCGGGCGTCCCTCCCCGCGAGCACCCGGAAGTCGTTCACGAACTGCTCGCCCAGGAATATCGCCCAGGTGACTCCCGCGAGCGGCCAGGCGGTGAAGATGAAGGTCATCGGCAGCTCGGCCAGCTCGGAAGTCTGGTTCCAGCCGAAGCGCACGAACTCGATGCCCCACCAGACGAACACCAGCGCGAACGCGAGCACGCACAGGTTGGCGACGATATGCAGCGCCGCCGTGGGCCGGGGCGCCATGTCGGGGACGAAGTCGACGGTGAAGTGCGTCCCCTCGCGCACCGCGATCATCGCCCCCAGCATCACCATCCAGATGAAGAGGAAGCGCGACAGCTCCTCGGTCCAGATCCAGGCGGGGATGAGTGCCGTGTAACGCGAGACGATCTGCAGCGTGACCGGGACGATCAGGATCGCCACGGTGGCTGCCATCAGCCACGTGAGCAGCCGATGATAGCCAGCGAGAATCCCCCTCGCCCTTGGGAGAGGGCCGGGGAGAGGGTCCACTACTTGACCGCGTTGATCTTCTGGAAGATCGCCTCGGCGCCGATCTCCTTCGCGTACGCCTCCATCACCGGGTCCGAAAGCTTCTTCATCTGGGCGCGGTCGGTGAAGGGGACACGCTTCAACTTCCCGGCCTTCTCGAGGGCGTCGAGCTTCATCTCGTCTTCGGACGATTCGACCTGTCGCCCGTAGGCGCCCGCCTCCTTCCCCGCCTTCACGATCGCGGCCTGCAGGTCGGGAGGAAGCCCCTTGAAGGTCTTGCCCGAGAAGCAGATCGGCCGGATGGTGATCGCGTGCGCGGTGATCGAGAGGTTGGGCGCCACCTCGAAGAACTTCATCGACTCGACTCCCGCGGCCTCGTTCTCGCCGGCGGAGATGACGCCGTTCTGGATCGCGTTGTACACCTCGTTGTAGGCGATCACCGTGGGCGACATGCCGATGGCGGCGAAGGTCTTGCTCCAGATGGGAGCCCCCTGCACGCGCACCTTGAGGTTCTTCATCTCGGCGAGGTTGCGCACGGGCTTGTTCACGAAGATGTTGCGCGTGCCGCCGCCGGCGTAGCCGATCAGCATCACCTCGGCCTTCTGGGAGATCTCGTCGGCCACGGGCTTGAGGATGTCCGCATCCAGCACCTTGTTCCAGTGGTCGAGGTCGCGGAAGAGGAACGGCGCGTCGATGAAGGGCGCGGCCTTCGAAAACGTCGACATGTGCGCCGGGGAAACGATGCCGTAGTCGACGGCCTTCCCCTGGTTCATGTAGGCGAAGTAGTCCTTCTCGAGGCCGAGCTCGCTATTCTTGTGCAGGACGAAGTTGATCGGCTTGCCGTAGTACTTCTTCACCAGCTCCTCGAAGCGCACCAGCGCCTTGGTGAAGGCGTGGTCGTCGTTGAACTGGGAAGCGCCGTGCAGCGTGATCGGCTGCTGGGCTGCGGCGGGCAGGGCAAGGACGGCGAAGCCAGCGGCGAGGCCGGCCAGGATGTGACGGCGTTGCATGCTCTCCTCCTAGGAATTGTTTTTTGGGAAACAGGAGCCAGCCGACGCAAGATAACCGGTTTTAGGGTTCTCCGGTATGGGCCTGCAGGAGCGCCATCGCGCTCTCGATCGAATCCGCCTGTTGAGGCGTCTTGTCGGTGCGCATGCGCAGCATCCGCGGGAAGCGCACCGCGATGCCGGACTTGTGGCGCGCCGAGCGCTGGATGCCCTCGAAGCCCAGCTCGAAGACGAGGTGCGGGCGCACCGTGCGCACGGGACCAAAGCGCTCGAGGGTGTTCTTGCGGATGAAGTCGTCGACGACCCGGATCTCCTCGTCGGTCAAGCCGGAGTAGGCCTTGGCGAAGGGCACCAGCTCCTCGCCCTTCCTCAGCGCGAAGGTGTAGTCGGTGTAGAGGCTCGCGCGCTTGCCGTGGCCCTTCTGCGCGTACACCAGCACCGCGTCGAGGGTGTAGGGCTCCACCTTCCACTTCCACCAGTCGCCACGCGTGCGGCCGACGCCGTAGGGCGAATCACGACGCTTGAGCATGAGCCCCTCGGTGCCGAGCGCGCGGCTTTCCTTGCGCGCCTGCGCGAGCGTCTCCCACGTGGGCGCGCGCACCTGCGAGGAAGTGTCGAAGCGCGAGCCCCCGGGGATGGCGTGGATCGCGTCGGCGAGCTTTGCCCGGCGCTCGTGCAACGGCCGGTCGCGCCAGTCGGTGCCTTCCCATTCGAGCAGGTCGAAGGCGAGGAAGATCACCGGCGAATCGGCGAGCACCTTCTTGCCCGGGTTCTTGCGTCCGAGGCGCTTCTGCAGCGCGGCGAAGGGCATCACGCGAGCGTCCTTCCACGCCAGGATCTCGCCGTCGATCACGCACTCCGGCAGTTTGTGGGCGTCGGCCATGATCTCGGGAAACTGCCCGGCGATCGGCTCGTCGCCGCGGGACCAGAGGCACGTGGTGTCGCCGCGGCGGATCAGCTGCGCGCGGATGCCGTCCCACTTCCATTCGGCCAGCCACTCGCCTCTCTCGCCGAGGGTCGCGGGGTCGGCCTCCAGCGGGTGGGCGAGGAAGAAGGGATAGGGGCGCGCGCGATCGATGTCGTCACCCTCCGCCGGATCGACGAGCGCCTTCCACGTAGCCTCCGTGGGCCACCACTCGCCCGCCAGCCGGTGCGCGATCACCTTTGCATCGAGGCCGAACGCCTGGGCGATGGCGCGGTTCACCAGCAGCGCCGAGACGCCGACGCGGAAGCTGCCGGTGATGAGCTTGGTGAAGACGAACCGCTCGGTGCCGCCGAGCGACTGCCAGTAGCCCTCGAGGCGCGCGCGCTGCTCGGCCTCGGTCAAGTCGCGCAGCATCACCAGGCGCTCCTCGATCCATACGTGGAGCGGCGCGGGATCCTCCAGCGTGGGCGGAGGCAGCACCAGGGCGATGGTCTCGGCCAGGTCGCCCACGGCGTCGTAGCTCTCCTCGAAGAGCCATAGCGGCAAGCCCGCGGCCTCGGCGGCCCACAGGTGCAGGCGCTTGGTGGGCACCGGCTGGCGCGGGCGATGCCCGGTGAGGAACCACGCGGCCCAGGCGGCGTCCCGCGGCTCGGCCGAGGCGAAGTAGTCCACCATCGCCTGGGTCTTGGCGGTGGTGCGCGTCGACGCGTCGATCGCGGCGTAGAGCTCGGCGAAGCGCTTCACGGGTTCGGGTCGGGCAGCGGTTCGCCGCTCGCGCCGGGCTCGGCGGGACCGCCCTTCTCCTCGGCTCCCGCCTCGCCCTCGAATTCGGTGGGCATGGCGCGCGCATCGAGGCCGCGCTCGGCGAGCCAGCGCACCATCGTATCGACGCTGCCGTGGGTCACGTACACCCGCTCGGCACCGGTGGAGGCGATGGCGCGCTGCAGGCCCGGCCAGTCGGCGTGGTCGGAGAGCACGAAGCCCTGGTCGACCGCGCGCTGGCGCCGCGCGCCGCGAATCGCCATCCAGCCCGAGGCGAAGGCGTCGGAGTACTCGCCGAAGCGCTTGAGCCACGGCGACGACTGTGCGGAGGGGGGTGCCACGACGAGCGCGCCGGCATAGCTGCGCTTCGCTTCGAAGTCGCTCACCATCTTCGTTTCCGGCAGCCTCACGCCCGAGGCACGGTAACCGCGGTTCAGGGCCTCTACCGCGCCGTGGACCACGATCTCGCCGATGGAGTCGTCGACGCTCGCCAGGATGCGTTGCGCCTTGCCGAAGGCGTAGCCGAAGAGGACGCTCGCCCGCCCTTCCGCCGCGTTGGCGCGCCACCACGCGTTCACACCGCCGAAGATCTCATCGTGGGTCTGCCAGCGGTAGATCGGCAGCCCGAAGGTCGATTCGCTGATGAATGTATGGCAGGCGACGGGCTCGAACGGCTCGCAGGTGGGATCCGGATCGAGCTTGTAGTCGCCGGAGACGACCCAGATTTCCCCGCCGTGCTCCACCCGCACCTGGCTCGACCCCAGCACGTGGCCCGCGGGGTGCAGCGAGATCGTGACGCCGTTCACGACATGGCGCTCGCCGTAGGGAAGCGTCTCGACCTTGGCCGCCTCCCCCATGCGCGCCTGGAGGACATGCCGGCCCCGCTCCGAGGTGAGGTAGGCGCCGCTCCCGGGGCGGGCGTGGTCGCCGTGGGCGTGGGTGATCACCGCCCGGTCCACGGGACGCCAGGGGTCGATGTAGAAATCCCCCGCGGCGCAATAAAGCCCTCGGGGGGTGGGAGCAATCAACATTAATGGGGTGGTTAGTTTTTGAATCTGTCCCCTTTTCGACCTCGAATAATGGGGACAGATTCAAAAACTAACCTGACCCCATTACTTGAGCATCATCGCGTTGAAGCGCCGCTGGGCGCGGGGGGTGACGGTGAGGCCCTTCTTCGAGGCGAAGTCGAAGGTGGGGTGGAACACGGGGATCAGCGGCTGGTCGGCCATGGCGAAATTGATCGCGCGCTCGAGCTTGGCCTGGCGCAGCTCGTCGTCCATGGTGGTGAGGGCCTCGGTGAGGAGGTTGTCCACCACCGGGTTCGAGTACCGCGTGCGGTTGGCGGTGCCGTAACCGCGCGAGGGGTCGGCAGAAGCCACGAGGGCGCGCAGGCTGTTCATCGAGTCCTCGGCGCCGTACTGGGCGGCGAAGGCGCTGAATTCCTGCCTGGAAGCCCGGGTGAAGAACACCGCTCCCGGCAGCGCTTCTACCTCGGCCTTCAACCCGACGCGCGTCCACATCTGCGCGATGGCCTGGGCCACGGCGGAGTCGTTGGGATAGCGGTCCCCGGTGGCGTGGAGAACGATGCGGAAGCCCTCGCCCCAGCCCGCCTCCTTCAGCAGGGCCTGCGCTTTCGCCGGGTCGTAGGGATCGGGCTTGAGCGACTTGCTCCCCGACGGGTAGGCCGGTGGCAGCATCTGGCTCGCCGGCGTGGCGCTGTTTTCCATCACGCGCTTGGCGATGAGGTCGCGGTTGATGGCGAGCGAGAGCGCCTTGCGAACGCGCGGATCCCTCAGCGGATTGGTAGTGAGCGGCTTGCCGTCCTTCGCGGTCACGAACGGCGACACGTCGCGCGCCGAATCCAGCGCCACGTAGTGCACGATCGCCGCCGGCCCGCGGAAGAGCGCGTACTTGCCGTCCTTCTTCAGCCGATCGAGGTCGGCGATGGGCACCGCGTCGATGGCATCCACCTGGCCCGCAAGCAGCGACGCGAGCCGGCTCGGGTCCTTGGCGATGATGCGCTCGGAAACCTTGCCCCACGCGGGCTTGCCGCCCCAGTACTTGTCGTTGCGCTCGACTTCCAGCAGCTCGCCGGAGACGAACTTCACCAGCTTGTACGGTCCGGTGCCGACGACGGCCTTGCCGGAGTTGAAGTCGGCTGTCGTGGCCCCCTTCGCCGCCTTCGCCGAGACGATGAAGATGTTGGCGAAGTCGGAAAGCAGCTGCGGGTTGGGCGCCTTGGTCTTCACGACGAGCGTCAAGTCGTCGACCTTCTTCACCGACTCGATGCCGCGCGTGAACTGCGCGAACGAGTTGGGCGAGTTCGGCACGTTGGGCACGCGATCGATGGTGAAGATCACGTCGTCGGCAGTGAAGGGGGAGCCGTCGTGGAAGGTGACCCCGGGGCGCAGCTTGAGCTCCCAGGTGAGGTTGTCGACCAGCTTCCACGAGGTGGCGAGCATCGGCTTGATCTCGAGCTTGTCGCCGTAGTCCACCAGCTTGTCGAAGAAGTACTGCATCGACGAATTGGTGGGGAACGCGGCGAAGAAATGGGGGTCGAGCGTGTTCAGCTCGAGCTTGGTGCCGAGCGTGAGGTTTTGCGCGGGAACGGCGGTGGCGGCAAGCGCCAGCACCGCGGCGGCGATCGTGCGGAACATTGTTGGCCTTAGAATGGATGCACCTTTCCCATTCTTGCACAGCTCCCATGGCGGGTCCCCGCATCGCGGTCGGTGGTTTCATGATCGAGTCCAACAGCCACTCGCCGGTCGCCACCCGCGAGGAGTTCGCCTCGAACTTCATCGCCAAGGGCGAGGAGCTCGCGGCCGACTGGAAGGGCGAGCACCCGCGCGCGCCGGTCACCCTCACCGGCTTCGTCGAGCGCATGGATGCCACCGGGCCCTGGACGCCGCTGCCCCTCATGTGCGCCATGGTCGGCGCCTCGGGGCCCACCGACCAACCGTTCTTCGACGAGGTGCTGCGCGAGCACGATGAGCGACTGCGAGCGATCCTGCCGGTGGATGGCGTGTTCCTGGCGCTACACGGCGGCGGCAGCGCCACCGTCGAGCCCGATCCCGAGGGCGCCATCCTCGAGCGCGTGCGCTCCATCGTGGGCCCCGGCATCCCGATCCTCGCCACCCTCGACCTCCACGCCAACGTCTCGAAGCGCATGGTGGACAACGCGAGCGTGCTGGTGGCCTATCGGACCAACCCCCACGTCGACATGGCGGAGCGCGGCGCCGAGTGCGCGGCCCTGCTGCGCGAGATGCTGGGTGGCGTGAAGGCCACCGCGTCCTTCGTGAAGCTGCCCTTCATCCCGCCGTCGGTGGCGCAGAACACCAAGAGCGGGCCCTATGCGGACATCATCGCCTACGGGCAATCGAAGATGGGGCCGGGTGTCATGAACGTCTCGGTGGTGAGCGGCTTCTCGCTCGGCGACTCGGTGAAGAACGGCATGTGCGTCATCGCCACCACCCGCGGCGACGCGGCGCTGGCCAACGCCATCGCCCGCGACGTCGCGGCGAAGACCTGGGACGACCGCAAGCGCTACATCCCGCGCCTCACCTCCATCGAAGACGCGACGAAGAAGGCGCTGGCGTGCGGACGCGATCCCGCGCTGCCCGCGCTCCTCTTCGCCGACGTGGCCGACAACCCCGGCGGCGGCGGGCGCGGCAACACGGTCCATATCCTGAAGGCGTTCCACGAGGCGGGCGTCGAGGGCTGCGTGCTCGGCGTCTTCTTCGATCCCGCACTTGCCTCGGAGGCCCACGCGCTGGGCATCGGCAAGCGCTTCCCCGCGCGCTTCAATCGCGACGAGACCCACGAGCTGTCGGGCAAGTTCGCCGCCGAGGCGGAAGTGCTGGCCTTGCACGATGGCCACATCGTGGGCAAGCGCGGCATCTCCGCCGGCCACACCATCAACCTCGGCAAGATGGCGCTGGTGAAGGTCGGCGGCATCCGCGTGGTGCTGATCAGCATTCGCCAGCAGGCGAAGGACACCGAGATGTTCGAGTGCCTCGGCATCGACTGGAACGGCGTGCGCTCGCTGGTCCTCAAATCCCGCGGCCACTTCCGCGCGGCATTCGACCTGCTGTTCCCCGACGAGCAGATCGTCGAGGTCGATGCACCCGGCCTCACCACGCCCATCCTCAGCCGCGTGCCCTACCGCAACGTGCCGCGGCCGATCTATCCGCTGGATCCCGAGATGACCTGGAAACCTTAGGGGACAGACCACCAGTTGCATTAGGTGAACCTTAGGGGACAGACCACCAATTGCATGAGATGAAACGGGCCGACCCAGTTTCATTCCAT
>JANMHV010000156.1:0-19700 GCA_031375445.1 Burkholderiales bacterium
CTGATCGGGGTCGATGTGTTGATGCCCGTGACGGCACGTGCCGCCGAGGTGACCGTGGCCCCCGGGGTGACGTTGGCGAGCGGCGGAAAGGTGATCGCGTCCGGAGCCGTGTCGCACGCGGCGGTGGTGATCGTGAACGACCTCAGCGTGCCGGCCACGGAAACGGTGACGCTCGTGGTGGCGCCGCAGGCGGCGGAGGCGGTGCGACGCAAGGTGAGGAGCTGGCCCGGGCCGATGGTGCCGGGGGCGCTGGTGAAGGCGCCGGAATCGATGCGGTACTCGCCGCCGGTCACGTTCACGCTGCTGCCCGCGGCGATCGGCCCCATCACGATGGTGTTCGATACCTGCAGGCTGCCGGGCGCGGCATTGGCGACGGAAACGAAGCTCGCGACCGCGCCGAAATCGAGCACCAGGTTGCCGGAACCGTAGGGGACCGCGACCGGCAGGAGCTGGTGCTGGGTGTTGCCCACGCCGAGCTCGCCGCTCGAGTTGAATCCCCAGGCACGCACGCTGCCGTCGCCGGTGATGGCGAAGGTGGAGTTGGCCCCAGCTCCGATCACGGTGCTGCCGAAGATGCCGGCCTGCACCGGCGAAAGGCGCAGGGTCTGCGTGCCGTCGCCGAGCCGCCCGGCGAAGTTGTAGCCCCAGGCCCAGAGCGTGCCGTCGGCGCGCAGGGCGAGCCCATGGCTGCCTCCGGCCGCGATCGCGATCACGTTCGAGAGGCCGTCGACCTGCACTGGCGAGTTGCGCTGGCTGGTCGTGCCGTCCCCCAGGCCTGCGATGGGGTTCTTGCCCCACGACCACACGGTGCCGTCGGCCTTCAGGGCGAGCGAGAAGTAGGGCCCCGCGGCGATCGCGGTCGCGCCGGCGAGGCCCGGCACCTGCGCTGGTTGCACCCGGTCGGTGACTGTGCCGTCGCCGAGGCTGCCCAGCTCGTTGTCGCCCCAGGCCCAGACCGTCCCGTCGCCCTTCAATGCGACCGAATGCTCCGCCCCGGCCGCGATCGCCGTCACGGCGGCGATGCCCGCGACCTGCACCGGCTGGAGGCGGTCGATCGACGTGCCGTCGCCGAGCTGTCCCTCGTTGTTGCGCCCCCACGCCCAGATCGTGCCGTCGGCCTTGAGCGCGAGGGTGTGCCCGCGGTTCGCCGCGACCGCGACGACGGAGGCCAACCCCGCCACGCGCACCGGCGAGGGGCGGTCGGCGAGGGTACCGTCGCCGAGCTGGCCGAAGTCGTTGCGCCCCCAGGTCCATACGGAGCCGTCGCTGCGCAATGCCACGCCATGGCTGGTCCCCGCGGCGATGCGGCTCACGCCGGTGAGCCCCCCGACCAGCAGCGGAAGGGTCGAATTACCCGCTTGCGCGGCCTGGCCGTAATTGTCGCTCCCCCAGGAGAAGAGCCGCCCATCCGTGCGCAGGGCGAGGGTAAAGCCGTCGCCGCCGGAGAGTTGCGCCGCGGTCGTGAAGCCCGCGGCGGGTGCGGTGGTCGCGTGGAACGGCGCGGAGATGCCGCCCACCGTGAGAGTCGCGGTGGCGGTGGTGTTGGTGCTCGCCGCGGCCGTCACTCGCAGGCACACGCTGTCGCCCGCGTTGACCGAGCCGGGCGTCGCGACGAAGGTGGCGCCGCAGCCGATCGAGTACTGGCCACCAGCCACAGCGATCGCCGCGGGCGCGTTGATGCCGGTGATCGTGCTCGGCGCGGAAGTGACCGTGGCGCCGATGGCGACGTCGGCGAGCGGGGCGAAGGTGATGGGGTCGGGAGTCGTGTCGCAGGCGGCGGTGGTGACGCTGAAGGTTCGCATCGTGCCGGCGATGGAAACGGTGGCGCTCGAGGTGGTTCCGCAGGCTGCGGACGCGGTGAGGCGAAGCGAGAGGAGCTGGCCGGGGTTGATGGTGCCGGGGGCGGCGGTGAAGCTGCCGGAGTCGATGCGGTACTCGCCGCCGCTCACCCCAACGGCACTGCCTACCGCGATGTCGCCGATCACGATCGTGTTGGAAACCTGCACGCTGCCCTGCGCCGCCCCGCTCAGCGGCGTGAACGTTGCGACCGCGCCGAAGTCGAGCACCAGGTTGCCCGCGCCGTAGGGCACCAGGGTAGGCGACGAGGGCGGGCTGGTGGTCCCGATGCCGAGCTCGCCACTGTAGTTCAATCCGAATGCGCGTGCGGTCCCGTCGGAGAGGATGACGAACGAGGTGTTGGAGCCCGCCTCGATGGCGACCACGCCGGAGACCTGGGCCTGCACCGGGGTAAGCCGCAACTGGTCGGTGCCGTCGCCCAGCCGTCGCGCGAAGTTGTAGCCCCAACCCCAGACGGTGCCGTCGGCGCGCAGCGCGAGGGCGTGGTACGAGCCTGCCGCGATCGCGATGATGTTGCCGAGTCCCTCGACCTGGACCGGCGAGTTCCTCTGGCTCGACGTGCCGTCGCCCAGCCCCGCGAGGGGACTCTTGCCCCACGCCCAGACAGTGCCGTCGCCTTTCAGCGCGAGCGAGAAGTAGGGCCCGGCATCGATCGCGATCACTCCCGTGAGACCGGCCACCGCCGCGGGCTGGATGTGGTCGGTGGTGGTGCCGTCGCCGAGGCTGCCGAGCTCGTTGTCGCCCCAGGCCCAGACCGTGCCGTCGCTTTTCAGGGCGAGCGAGTGCTCGGCTCCCGCCGCGATGGCGGTTACGTTGGCGAGCCCCCCGACCGGTACCGGCGTGGCGCGATCCACGAGCGTCCCGTCTCCGAGCTGCCCTTCGCTGTTGCCCCCCCACGCCCAGACGGTGCCGTCCGATCGCAGCGCCAGCGTGTGCCGGCGGTTGGCCGCGACCTGGGTCATTCCCGCCACGCCGTATACCCGGGCCGGCGCGGCTCGATCGGCGAGCGTGCCGTCGCCCAGCTGGCCGAAGTCGTTGCGGCCCCAGGTCCATACCGAGCCATCGCTGCGCAGCGCCACGCTGTGGAAGTGGCCCGCGGCGATGCGGACCACCCCGTTCATTCCCGCGATTGCCAATGGGAGGCTGGAGGCCGCGGCCTGGGCCAGCTGTCCCGACTCGTTGGCGCCCCACGAGAACATCGTCCCATCGGAGCGCAGCGCCAGCGTGTGGTTCTCGCCGCCCGACAACCGCGCCGCGGCGTGTCCCCACGCCGCGGCCGCGCTCACCGCGGCGCGCGCGTCGAGGATGCCGTCCCCGCACAGGGCGATGGTGCAATCGGCCTGGCTCCCCAGCGCCGTGGTGCCCTGGGGAAAGAGCCGCGCGCTGCCGCGTACGATCTCCCCCACCGCCTGGGGCGAGAGCGACGGGTTGACGGAGAGCATGAGGCTCGCCACGCCGGTCGCGTGGGCCGCGGCGACCGAGGTGCCGTTCAAGGCCTTGAGGTACGCGGTGCCGGGATCGGCGACGGTGGTCCCCGCGTTGAAAGGCGTCGTCACCCAGTGGGTGGCGGGCGTCCCGGAGGCGATCACCGCGATGCCGCCGGGGGCCGCCACCGTGATCGGTGGGCCGAAGTTCGCGTACGCGGGCTTGCCGCCATTGCGGTCGACCGCGCCCACGGTCACCACGCCGGTGCAGTTGCCGGGGCTGAACCCGCTCGCGGCGAGGCTGTTGTTGCCCGCGGCGACGATCACCGGCACGCCGGCGGCGACGACCTCGTTAACCGCGCTCTGCAGTGTCGAAGAGCATGAGCCCGCCGCCGAGAGGCTCACGTTCAGCACGTCCGCGACGTTGGCATTGCCCGGAACGCCGGGGACGGCAACGCCCGCCGCCCAGCGCATGCCGTCGGCGATGTCGCTCTCGTAGCCGCCGCACTTCCCGACCACGCGCACCGGCAGGAGCTTCGAGCCCCAGTTGATTCCGGCGATGCCGAGCGCGTTGTTGGCGTTCGCGGCGACGATCCCCGCCATCGCGGTGCCATGCCAGCGGCTGTCGGTGACCGGGCAGTTGGCGAGCGGACCCGCGGCCGACTCCGCGCTCGTGACCCAGTCGCCCGGGTCGGTCGCATCGGCATCGCGCAGGCCGCCGTCGTTGGCGCGCTCCGCCAGCGAGACGAAGTCGTAGCCGCCGATCCACCGGCCGGCGAGCTCGTCGTGGGCGAGCTTGCCAGTGTCGACGATACCGACGATCAGGTTGGCAGCTCCGGTGGTGAGGTCCCACGCGGCCGGCGCGTTGATGCCGTCGGCCGCGCCCAGCGACCACTGCGTCGCGAAGAGCGGATCCGAGGGCGTGAGCGCGGGGAAGAAGATGCGGTCGGGAACGATCTCGACGACCTCCTCGTCCTGCGTCCCGATCGCCGCCTGCAGCGCGGCGACGCGCGCGGCCGGCAACCTGCGGAAGAGCTGCATCACCTGCGCCCCGTCACCCATCACGCGCAACGGGCGCATCAGTTCGCCGCTTCCGCGCGATAGTCGCGCGGCGATGCGTTCCCGCTGCGCGCCATCGTGCGCGACCAGTGGCGCGCCCCCGCGCAGCCGCACGATCACGCGATCCGAATCGAGCGCCTCCGCCGCCTGGCAAGCGAACCCCAGCAGGGCGGCTGCCACGAGGGTCCGGTTGCGGCGCGGCTTCATGCGTCGGCCGGCTACCGGATGGGGGATCCGGGAACGGGGGCGAGATGCCGTACCACGTCCGGCAGGCCCACCTGTCCCAGCAGGTCGATCTCCGCGTCGCGCAACGGCGCGGAATCGGGATGCCTCTCGCGTGCGGCGCGCAGCCGGGCGTACGCGTCGTACCAATAGCCGGCTTGCGCATAGCGCGCGATGCGCGTGTCGTCGTTGGCGGCGCCGAGGGATGCCGCGAGCTCGGCCGGCAGCGGCTGCCAGATCACCTTGCCGCTCGCGACGAAATCGCCGGAGCGCGCGTTGGGATTGGCGACCGCGCTCACGAACCAGCGGTACTCCCGGTCCGGCTTGAGCCGCACGCCCAGCGCATCGAGGTCGATCACCTGGATGCCGGCGTTCGCAGGCGCGGGAATCGCGCGGTCGAGGACCGCGTCGGCAGCGCCATCCTCGATCACGCTCACCTCGAATCCGGAGGCGATCGGGCGCGAGAGGAACCAGTAGAGCTTCGGTGCAGCGACGCTCGACAGACCCGCGTGGTCCGGCGCCAGCACCGCGAGCGTGAGCTCGCGCGCCTCGAGTCCGCGCGTTCCCCCGCCGACGCGGCCCTTGGGCGCGCCGCGCTTGGGCGGGTCGTACTTGATCGGGGCCGCGCGCTCCGGGGCCGGCGCGGGCGCCGGGGTCTTGTCGGCCTGCGCCAAGGCGCACGCGGCTCCCGCGGCGAAGGCCGCGGCGGCGATGCGGAATGCGGTCGTCTTCATAACGTTCCCCTTGTCATGCGCGGTCGAGCACGCGGTAGACCACGACCGGCTCGGCCTTGCCCTTCAGTGCGAGCGCTCCCAGGCTTTCGCACCGAAAGCGCCCCTCGCAGAGTCTATAGGTCGCCTCGCTCACCAGCACGCGGGCGGCGGTTCCGTCGTCCTCGGTGGCGTAGCTTTCCAGGCGCGCGGCGGCGTTCACCGCGTCACCGAACACCGAGAATTCGAAGCGTGAGCGGCTACCGACGCTGCCCTGCGTCATCGTGCCGGTGTTGATGCCGATGCGCACGCGGATCGCGGGCAGGCCCTCTCCCTCGAGCTCGCGTCCAAGCTCCTCCAGCTTCATGCGGATGTCGAGCGCCGTTTCCACGGCCGCGAGCGCGTCGGCCGCGATTTGCGCGGGCTCGGTACGGGGGAAAGGCACGCCGAAGACCGCCATGATCTGGTCGCCGACAAAGCGGGTCACCACGCCCTTGCGCCCGAGCACGATGTCGGTGAGGGGGGCGAGCCCGCGGTTCAGCCAGCCGATGGAGCGCGTGCCGAGGACCTCGGTATGCGTGGTGAAGCTGCGGATGTCGAGGAACAGCACCGTCGCGGTGACCTCGCGCGAGGCAATGCTGCCGGCCTCGTACAGCGATTCCCGCTGCGCCCAGATCGCCTCCGCCACCTCGGGCGCCACCAGGCGCCCGAAGACCGACATCATCTCGGAGCGCTCGGAGCGCTCCCGCCAGGCGCGGACTCCCAGTCCCATGGATCCGGCGAGCGCGACCGCGAAGAGCGGGGAGGCGAGCGGAACCGCGAGCCCGCGCTGCATCGCGAGCGCGGTGCCGCCGTAGATCGCGCCGGCGGTGCCGAGCAGCAGCGCCGCGACGTGCCGCGTGCGGGCGATGGCGAGTGCCCAGGCCGCCGCGAGGAGGGCCGCCAGGCCCCCCAGCGCCCAGGTCCAGCCGCGCGGTGCGAGGGCGAGCGGCGCGCGCTCGCCCGTTGCCACGTTCATGAGGCTCACGGAGGCGGCCGCGTGCACTTCAACACCGCTCAGCTGGCCACCCACGCCGTGTTCCGCCGGGACGGCGAAGAAATCGCGCAGGCTCTCGGCGGTGCTGCCGAAGAAGACCACCTTGCCGCGAAACGCCTCGGGCGCGACACGGCCCTCGAGCACGTCGGCAAGCGCGATCGGCTTTGGGATCGGCGCGAACGCGATCGGCAGCTGGAAGCCGCCGATGTCCGCGGTGGCGTAGGGCCCGTCGCCGGCGTCGAGGGGAAGGAGCCGCGCGCGGCCGAGCGTGAGCGCCCCGGCCGCGTCGAAGGCGACGGGTGTCCCCGCCGCCTGGAGAGCGTGGCGCGCCGCCGAGTAGGCTAGGGAGTAGCAGGGGCCCTTGCCGTCGTCGAGGTAGGCAAGCATGCGGCGCACGCGGCCATCGGCGTCGGCGACGGTGTCGTTGCAGGCCTCGAAGGGCGAGCCGCGCAGCGGGCCGGGCGATGGCACGCCGGCGGAGCGCTCGTCGCCCATCTTGCGCACCCAGTAGATGCGGTCGTTGCGCTCGAGGAGTGCCGCGAGCCGCTCGCTGCCCGGCGCCACGGGGATGTCGCGGTACTTGTCCATCACGATGGCCGTGGGCTGCGCCGCGAGCAGCCGCTCGAGGAGGCTCGCCAGCACCTCGTCGCTGAGTGGATGACCGTAGCGATTGAGGTCGGCCTCGGATTCCGCTACCAGCGCGAGCGCGGGGGTGGTGCGCGCCGCGGGGCGCAGGCTCGCGAGATGGTCGAATGCCGTGAGCTCGGTCTTCTCCAGCACGCCGCCCTCACGCAGCGCGAGGGTCAGCGCGGTGGCTGCCGCGGCGACCGCGACCACCAGCTGCCACGGGCGCCAGCGCGTGCGGCCAGGCATCGCCGTGCTCACAGCCAGCTCCCTATCATCAGGAAAGCGGCCCAGTAGGCCGGATGGTTGTAGCGGTCGTCCTCGAGCATCGCGAGCTGCGCGCGGCGCAGGGACTCGGCGCGAGGTAGCCGGCGCGTGACCGCGTTGCGGTAGAACTCGGTCACCAGCATCGCAGTCGATTCGTCGTTCACGAACCAGAGAGAAGCGAGCGCGCTGCGGGCGCCGGCGCGCACCGCCACCCCGGCGAGCCCCAGCGCCGCGCGCTCGTCGCCCGCGGCGGTCTGGCATGCGGACAGCGCCAGCAGCTCGATCGGCTCGGGGCGGGTCTTCCCGGCGGCGATGGCGCGGCGCAGGTCGTCGATGCCGATGCGCCCGTCGTAGGTGAGCACGAAGCTGTCCTCGAAGCGTGTCGAGAACTGGCCATGGGAGGCGATGTGGACGATGCCCGCGCGGGAGCCGGCGAGCTCGGCGAGCAGGTCCTTCTTGAGGAAGCCTTCGTCGAGCACTACATGCGCCGAGAGGATTCGCGACAGCGCCTCGGCTTCCTGCGCGACGGCGGGCAACGACGGAAAGCCCTGGCGCGACTGGGTGAGGCCCTCGACCACCGCGCCGCCGCGCGCCATCGCCAGGCTGCGGGGGTCCGTGAGGTAGAGGCTCGGCGACACGCCGACCGCGTAGCGTTGGGCGATGAAGCCGCGTCCATCGTGGAGTGCGGCGAACGGGATCGTGCGCAGGGCTCCGTCGGGCACCACCACCAGCGTCGCGGGCGAGATGCGAGCGAGCAGCGGTTCGAGGGGCTCGAGCAGCGCGCGGTAGAGCGCCTGCGCCGGGCGAAGGTACTGGCGCGTGGAGCGCTTCTCGACCAGCCGCCGGAAGTCATCCACGCCGTCGCTGATCTCGCGTGCGGTGGCGCCCAGGCGCACCTGCTCGATTCCCTCGCGATGGGAGGCCAATGCCACGACCCGGTCCGGAAGGAATACGTAGTAGATCGCGAGCGTGCCGGCATCCGCCTGCTCGATGCGCGCCTTGGCCGGGCGTGCCATGCACGGGTCCTGGAAGTATTCGGCGACCTCGGCCGCCTTGGCGGTCTCGACCGCATCCCGGGCACGGACCAGCAGTGCGGCGCGGCTCGAGGGGTCGGCCTCCAGGGCCGCGCGGGCGAGGATGATGTCGGCGTATTCAAGGTAGAGGTTTCCGTAGCGCTCGCGGAAGGTCTCGCCGAAGTCCGCGAGGCGGGACTCGACCTCGCTTCGCGACGCCTGGAGGCGCTCATGGGCGGAGGAAAGGTCCGCCAGGGCCCCTTCGGCGTCTGCGTCGCGCGCCCGCAGCCGGGCGCGAAGCCAAAGCCAGTCGGCAAGGCGCGGCGCGTCGGCCGCGCCGGCGAGGGTGACGGCGCGATCGGCGAGGACCCGCGCGCTGGCGTGGTCGCCCGAGGCCGCGCGGGCTCCGGCGAGCACCGCAAGTGCGTCCGCCGCGAGCGATCCATCGCCCACCGCGTCGGCGCGGTCGTATGCGGCGCGCGCGTGGCGCTCCACGAGGGGCAAGTCCTCGCGCCGGGCGACGGCGAGCAACGTCTCGGCCGCTACCAGGCGCGGCAGCGGTGGCGTATCCCGGCCCTCGAGTGCGGCGAGGGAGCGGATTCGCCGCTGTCCGGGATCTTCCTCGAGTCGTGCGAGGTTCGCGTAGGCGCCGAGCCTGTGGCCGGCAAGGCTTGCCGATGACGGCCCGAGGGCGCGGGTGAGCTCGGCGCGCGCCGCCGCTCGGCCGCGGAAGCGTGCAAGCACCGGCGCCACGGTGGCCACGACTTCCAGGCGGGCCTCGTCTCCGGCGAAGTTCAGGCTTAGCGCCTGGTCCGCGCCCGTGAGGGCCGCTTCCCGTTCGCCCGTGCGCGCAAGGCCCAGCGCCACGCGAGCCAGCGCGCGGGCCGCGAGCTCCGGAGTCGGCGCCGCGGCCGCTGTTTCCAGCGCGGCCCGGGTATCGCGATCGCGCGACGCACCGCGGGGAAGCTGGCACTCGTCGGCGCGGGCACCCAGCGCGATCGTGGCGAGCGCGCAGGCGAGGAAGCGGAACCCGCAGTCGGGCGAGGTCATAGGCATCGCCGCATCGTACGGGGCCGCGCCGGTGGGTGAAAGGGGAGGATTCGTCAACCGTCGCACGGAAGAGTCTCCCGTCGGCTTGGGGTGCATCACCCGCGCCGGTCCGGATCCGCGTCCGGGACCGTTTTACTCGGGCAGAATGGAAGCCGCATGGGCGAACTCTCCTCGGCCTCGGGCCTGGCACTTGTCGTACCGGCGTATTTCGTCTGCGCGGGGATCCTGCTGTTCACGGCGCTCACCGCCACGGTGGTCGGGCTGCAGCGCACCGGCTCCGCGCTCTCGCTCACCTTCGCCGCGACCTGCTTCATCTCCACCTTCGCCACCGCCGCCATGGCGAGCTACTACCTCGTCGATTCGGTCGGCGGCGCGGTCGAGGCGCTGCGCTGGGTGTGGACCGGCGGCGCCCTCCTGATCGGGGCGATCTTCGCGTTCGTCGCGGTGTATACCCGCTCGGCGCGCTGGCGTGCGCCCGCGCTTTTGCTCGGGGCCTATATCGCGGTGTTCGTTGCCGCCAACCACCTCCTGCCCTTCGGCGCGCGCTTCGAGCGGGTCGATGCCTTCCGCTGGCTGCACCTGCCGTGGGGCGAGTCGGTGTTCCAGCTGCAGGGCGCGCCGACCCCCTGGATCTGGAGCCTGCGCATCGCCTCGGCGCTCTCGATCGCATGGGCGCTGCGCGAGCTGGTCGCCTTCGGCCGCCGCGGCAACGTGCGCGAGGCGCAAGTCCTCGCCGCCTACCTGCTGGTGCTGTTCGCCTCGACGATCCACGGCGTGCTGATCGACCTCGACATGGTTCGCAGTCCCCACTCCACGCCGATGGCGCTGGTGGGGTTGTCGCTGCTGATGGGCGTCTACATGGTGATGCGGCTGCGCGCCCACAACCTGGAGCTCGAGGCCACGACGGCGCAGCTGCGCCTGGAGAACGACCGGCGCCGCGCGGCCGAGGTCCAGATCCGCGAGCGTGCCTTCCGCGACCTGCTGACCGGGCTCCCGAACCGCCTCGCGGCGCAGGACCGGCTTGGCGGAATGATCGAGGGCGGCGCCCCGGCATCCCACGGCGGCGTGGCGCTCCTCGACCTCGACCACTTCAAGGTCGTGAACGACGGCCTCACCCACGCGGTGGGCGACGAGATCCTGCGCGAGGTCGGCCGCAGGCTCACCGCCGTCGCCGCCGGGCGCGCGCTGGTGGCCCGCATCGGTGGCGACGCGTTCATGGCGATCCCCGAGCGGCTCCACGCCGGCGAGGAGGAGGCGCACCGGCATGTCGCGGAGCTGGCCCGCGATTTCGCGCGGTCCCTGCACGAGCCGGTGGGGCAGGGCGAGCGCTCACTGATCGTCAACGCGAGCATCGGCATCGCCACCTTTCCGGCCCGGGGCGTCACCGCCGACGAAGTGTTCAGCCGCGCCGACATGGCGCTGCAGCGCGCGAAGAAGCGCGGGCGCAACAACATCGAGTCCTTCCGGCCCGGCCTGCAGCAGGAGGCGGAGCACCGGTTCCGCATCGTCGAGGGGCTGCGCGGGGCGATCGCGGCGGGGGAGCTCGAGCTCCACTACCAGCCGCTGGTTGATTCCTCCGGTCGGCTGCTGGGTGCGGAAGCGCTGCTGCGGTGGACGTCCCCCACGCTGGGCTCCGTGCCCCCCTCGGAGTTCATCCCCATCGCCGAGGAGACGGGCCTCATCCACGCGCTCGGCGAATGGAGCCTCACGCACGGTTGCGAGGCGCTCGCCGCGTGGACGCGCGCGGGGGTGCCGTTCGCCGGGCACGTCTCGATCAACGTGAGCCCCTGGCAGCTGGCGCGCCCCGACTTCGTGCGCGACCTGGACCGGATCCTCGCCGCGAGCGGGGTCGACCCGGGCCGTATCACGCTCGAGATCACCGAGAGCGCGGTGCTGTTCGACGTGGACGAGACCGTGGCCAAGCTGCGCGAGATCCGGCCCCAGGGAGTCCGCATCGCGCTCGACGACTTCGGCACCGGGTATTCGTCGCTCGCGCTCATCAAGGACCTGCCGCTGGACGCGATCAAGATCGACCAGTCGTTCGTGCGGCACCTGAACGAGGGCGCCAACCAGCACCTGATCCGCGTGGTGGTCGCCATCGGCACCGAGCTGGGGCTGGAGGTCATCGCCGAGGGGGTCGAGACCCGTGCCGACCACGACACGCTGGTGCGGCTGGGCTGTACACACCTGCAGGGCTACCTGGTGAGCAGGCCGCTGCCCGAGGCGCAGTTCCTGGTCTGGGTGCACGCCCACGAGGCGCCGCTGGCTGAAAGCCTAACAGCCTGATACAATTGAGGAAATACCAAGTACCGCGCGTGTCCAAATGATCCTGCAACGCACCCTGAAATCGATCGTCAAGGCCACCGGCGTGGGCGTCCACACCGGCCGCAAGGTCTCGATCGTGCTGCGTCCGGCGGCACCCGGCACCGGCATCGTCTTCTGCCGCAGCGACCTGCCCGGCAACCCGGCCATCCCCGCCCGCGCGCACAACGTCACCGATACCCGCATGGCCACGGTGATCGAGTGCCACGGCGCCCGGGTCTCCACGGTCGAGCACCTGATGTCCGCTTTCGCGGGCCTGGGCATCGACAACGCCTTCGTCGACATCTCGGGGGAAGAGGTGCCGATCATGGACGGCAGCGCCGGCACCTTCGTTTTCCTGCTGAATTCAGCGGGCATCGAGGAGCAGTCCGCGCCGAAAAAATACCTGCGGGTGTTGAAGAAGGTGGAGATCGTCCAGGGCGACAAGGTCGCGCGCCTCGAGCCCTTCAACGGCTTCAAGCTCGGCTTCGAGATCGAGTTCGACCATCCGGTGTTCGACCCGGCCCAGTCCCACGTCGAGATCGACTTCGCCGAGGTCTCCTTCGTAAAGGAGATTGCCCGGGCCCGCACCTTCGGTTTCACCCAGGATGTGGAGAAGATGCGTGCACTCGGCCTCGGCCGCGGCGGCAACATGGACAACGTGATCGTGGTGGACGACTTCCGCGTGCTGAATGCCGACGGGCTGCGCTTCGCCGACGAGTTCGTGAAGCACAAGGCGCTCGACGCCGTGGGCGACCTCTACATGGCCGGCGGGCCGCTGATCGGCGCCTTCCACGGCCACAAGTCGGGGCACGCGCTGAACAACCTCCTGGTGCGTGCGCTGCTGGACGACGCCGCGGCGTGGGAGGAGGTCACGTTCGACCGCCTCGAGGCGCTGCCCCGCGCCTTCGCGAACCTGAGCCTGCAGCCCGCCTGAGTCAACGCGGGTAGGTCGCGGGCCCCAGCAGCTTCCAGGCGAGGTCCGGCTCCGTGAACACGAAGCCCTGCTCGACGATCGAGAGCCCGTCCATGCGCATCCGGTAGACCTGCCCGGTGGCGGTGTTGCGCCACAGGATGTCCGAGCGGTAGTCGCCGTCGTAGTCGCCGGTGCCGACGATGACCCACTGCGGCCTCGCCTCGTGGTAGATCGTGGCCTGGGACTTGATGGTCCCGCCATCCATCAGCATGGCGTGCACCGCGCCGGTCATCTCGTTGCGCCACAGGATGTCGGTCTTGCCGTCGCGGTCGAAGTCGCCCGTGGCCACGATGCTCCAGGCGGTGTTGGGCTCGTGGTAGATCATTTGCCCCGTCACAGTGAACGTGGAGCCGGCGCTTTGCACCGACTGCAGGTACACCTGCCCGGTCGCCTGGTTGTGCCACAGCAACTGGTTGCGCTTGTAGGTGCCGGAGAAGTCGCCGACCGCGACGATCCGCCAATCGAGGTTGGTTTCGCGGTAGAGGAGGCCCTGGGAGACGATCGTCGCGCCGTCCATGCGCATGCCCCAGACCTCGCCGGTGACGTCGTTGCGCCACAGCAGGTCGCTCTTGCTGTCGCCGTCGAAATCCGGGGTGCCCACGATCTTCCATTCGGCGCGTGGCTCGTTGTAGAACACGCTGCGCGTGGCCTCCGCGATGCCGCCCGCCTCGAAATAATGGATCGCCAAGGCGCCGGTCGTGGCGTTGCGCCAGACCAGGTCGCTCACGCCGTCGCCGTCGAAGTCGCCGATCTCGACGATGCGCCAGCCGAGGTCGTCCTCGTTCCACACGGTGTTCGCCGCGTTCTGCGTGCCGCCGCGTGCGTATGCGACGCGGAAGACGCGACCATCGTTCTCATTGCGGAAGACAAGCGAGGATCTCCCGAATCCGTTGAGGTCACCGGCGGCGAGTGCCGCGCTTGGCCACGGCTCGTAAGCGCCCCGTGATGCGGGCGTGGGCCTTGACCGCCCATCGAGATCGGTTCCCGAGCAACACGCGATGGCAAGGCTCGCCGCGGGCGATTGGACGCCGAAGCGCAGGTTGAGCGGCGGCGCGATGTAGAGCGGGTCCGCGGCGAGGCCGTCGGTCCCCATGGACTCGATCGATTCGGAAGTCACGGTCGTCATGACGGTATTGCCATGCCGGAGGTTGCGCGCGAAGGGGTCGTAAGTAGGCTGCGAGGTCGCCGGATATGCATGACGTAGGCCGCCGAAGCTGTTGTTTCCCGAAGTTCCGCCCCCGTTCGTGTAAACGGAGTTCTCGCTGAAGATATTGTCGAGCACGTCGATGTTCTCGACCCAGGCCCCGCCGCCCGAGGCCGCTCCCGCTGCCGCGCCTCCAGGCACGCCGGCACCACCGGCGGCCTGGTTTGCGTGCACCGTGTTGCGGGCGAATTCGATTTTGGAGTATCGGTTCGGGTCGCCGACACCGGTTCCAACGGCGCCAAAAGCCGCCGTGGCATGAAACCCGCCACCTCGAGCGTCGCCGCCCGGGCGATCTGCGTAGCCCTGTCCACCGATGGCTCGGTTGTCGCGGAATTCGTTGTCGGTGACTATTTGCCGCAAGGTGCGGCTCGGCTCGACGAATACGGCACCGCCATGGGCGTTGCCTGCCGCCGAGTTGGCTGTCGCGTTCGCCGACTGCGCGATGTTTCCCTCAAAGACGTTATAGGCGACGCGCGAGTATAGGTCTCCGCTCACCCAGAGAGCACCTCCCTGCGCGTCTTCTCCCGGCGGTGCCGCATGCACTCCACCCCGGAAGGTGAAGCCGTACACCTCGGCAGGCAAGGTACGGCTGATGGGCCCCCCCCTGCTGGGGTAGCCGATCTGCATGATCCGCCGTGCCGGCGAGCCCGAGGCGTCGATGATCGTCTGCCGCGCGCCGTGGGTGGAAACGATCTTCGTGTAGGCGCCAATCTTCAGGGGGAAGACCTCGCCAAGTGCGCGATTGTAGATCCCTGGCGCGACGGATAGGACCACCGTCCGTACCGGCAGCTCCGACGTCGAAAGGTACACCCAGGCCTTCGCGTAGGAGATGGTCTTGCACGGTGCCGAAGGCGAACGGCAGTCGGATGTATCCGCGCCGCTGATCGCGTCGGCGTAGCGGTCGCCGGTGTTCGGCTGCGGCAGAGTCACCGTGAGCGGCAGGGCGGTGGCCGACGACACGCCGTTCTCCCGGCCATAGATCGCGATGAAATAGGTCGCGCCGATCTCGAGCCCGTCGGCAAGGTCCCGCGTCGAGGTGCCCACGTCGAACACGCGGCCGTCGGTGTCGTTCGCGGGCGGCGCCGGGTTGAAGCCGCCGTATTGCTTGGCGACGATGCGGTACTCGGGCCCGCCCCCGCTCCATTCGAGGAAGGCGCTGCTGGGTGCGACCTTCAAGACCGAGCCCGAATTGGGCACTACCGGCGCACCTGCGCAAACCAGTGAAATCCCTGCAAGGACTCCAGCGAGGGCGAAGCGAACATGGAGGGTCATGGCGGAACCGGGTGTCATCAGGGCGAGCAGCATTGTTAACGGATGTCGGCTGCTAGACTACGCCGATGCTGGTATTGCGCATACTCCTGCCGCTCGCGGTCCTGTTCCTCGTCGGGCTGGTGGTCGCGTGGGTCATCACCAGGGACCGGAATTACCTGGCCATCGCGCGCAAGTCGGCCCTGGTGATGGGCCTGCTGCTGGTGGCCTTCGCCCTCCTCTACATCTTCGAGCGCGTGCTCCTCGCCTGAGCCTCGCGGGCGATGCGCTTCAACTCTTCCTTGAGCGGCCCCTCGCCCAATCGCGCCGCCAGCTCGTCCAACCGGTCGTGGGGCAACTCCCCGCGGCTCACCACCGGGCGCTTGGGCTGGGGGACCACGACTTGAACTTCAACCCGAATTTGGTTAAGCTCCTGATCCTCCGGGTGTTTTGAGTTGTCCTGCTTGCTTTGCAGGGCTTCCAGGATCCGGGGCGCGAGATGGCGAAGGACCGAGGCTACGGTTCCGCTGGCCGCGCAAATCACAACAGTCGTTCCGTCAATGGCGCACACCCGGCTCGTTTCCCTGAGCCGCTCGGGTGCAACAGTCCGATAGCGCTCCTGAAGGCGCTCGATGCGTTCCAGCTGCTCCCTGAGCGGCAGGATTTCGGCGTTTCGGCCCAGGAGCCGGGAGATGGATTCGGAAGCCATGGTCAACGATGGGAGGTGGGTTTGAACATTATTCTCGTTTCGGACAGTCTCGCGAAGAGCCGTACCGTCGCGTTGTCCCAGGCCCAGGTGCTGCTGGTCGCCCTCGGCATCCTGCTGGCGGGCTTCTTCCTCGCCATGGCCACTTACATGGTCACCATGAAGTTCGCCGTGGACGTTCGCAACCCCTATCTGCGGGCGCTGCTCACGGCGCTGCACCAGGATGACCTCAAGCGCTCCGAAGTGGAGATGAGGGAGAACCTGAGCTCGCTGGCGGTGAAGGTGGGCGAGCTGCAAGCCCGCATTCTGCGCCTGGACGCGTTCGGGCAGCGCCTCGCGAAGGCCGCGGGCGTGAAGGGCGAGGAATTCCGCTTCGATGAAACCCCGGGCCAGGGCGGGCCGGCCCCGATGGGCGGGCGCGACCTCACGATGGGTGAATTCCAGCAGATGCTGCTCGACATCTCGCGCACCCTCGACGACCGCACCGACAAGCTGGGCGTGCTCGACAACCTGTTGATGGACGATCGACTGGCGAGGAAGTCCATCCCCACCACGATGCCGATCACCTCCGGCTACTACTCGTCCAATTACGGCTACCGCGTCGATCCGATCACCGGCCGGTCGACGTTCCATACCGGCGTGGACCTGATCGCCCCTCCCGGCACCACGGTGCTGGCGGCCGCCGGCGGCGTGGTCTCCCAAGCGGGGTACATGGCCGAGTACGGCATCGTGGTCGACGTGGACCACGACAATGGCCTCACCACCCGCTACGCGCACCTGCAGAAGAGCCTGGTGAAGGTGGGAGACGTGGTGCTGAAGGGCCAGAACGTGGCCCTGGTGGGAATGACCGGCCGCACCACCGGGCCGCACCTGCACTTCGAGGTCCGGGAGAAGGGCATCCCCCTGAATCCCAACAAGTTCCTGTCGCTCGGCAAGAACGACATGCTGATCAACGCCTCGGCCACGGTGCCGGCGAAGCGCTAGCGGCACCGGGGGGTTGTGCCCACCCGGGCTCGCCCCCAATTCCCTTATAATTAGAGACCGCCGGCCCTTCCACGGGCCGGCTTTCGCATTTCCAAAAGCCCCCCTCCCGTGCTCACGACCGCTCTCAAGGCCCTCTTCGGCAGCCGCAACGACCGCCTCCTAAAGGAATACCGCAGGAAGGTCGAATCCATCAACGCGCTCGAGGCCGGCCTCGCGGGCCTCACCGACGAGCAGCTCCAGGCGAAGACGCCCGAGCTCAAGGCCAAGGTCGCCGCGGGCGCCACGCTCGACTCGGTGTTGCCAGAAGCCTTCGCCGTCGTTCGCGAGGCCGGCAAGCGAGTGCTCGGCATGCGCCACTTCGACGTGCAGCTCGTTGGCGGCATCGCGCTGCACCAGGGCAAGATCGCGGAGATGCGCACCGGCGAGGGCAAGACGCTGGTGGCCACGTTGCCCGCGTACCTGAACGCGCTCGAGGGCAAGGGCGTCCACGTGGTGACGGTGAACGACTACCTCGCCAAGCGCGATGCGGAATGGATGGGCCGCATCCACCGCTTCCTCGGCCTCACCGTGGGCGTGGTGGTGCCGCAGATGGATTCGGCCGAGAAGCAGCAGTCCTACCAGGCCGACATCACCTACGGCACCAACAACGAGTTCGGCTTCGACTACCTGCGCGACAACATGGCGACCCAGGTGGGCGAGCGCTTCCAGCGCGGACTCAACTACGGGATCGTCGACGAGGTCGATTCGATCCTGATCGACGAGGCGCGCACCCCGCTCATCATCTCCGGGCAGGCCGAGGACTCCACCGAGCTCTACCGCAAGATCAACGTGCTGATCCCGCGCCTGGTACCCCAGGCCGACGAGAAGGCCGAGGTCGGCGACTACTGGGTGGATCTCAAGCAGCACACCGTCACCCTGTCGGAGTCGGGCCACGAGCACGCCGAGGAGCTGATGACCGAGGCGGGTCTTCTGCCCGCCGGGGCGAGCCTCTACGACCCCGCCAACATCATGCTGATGCACCATTTGTACGCGGGGGTGCGCGCGCATTCGCTCTACCACCGCGACCAGCACTACGTGGTGCAGAACGACGAGGTCGTGATCGTCGACGAGTTCACCGGCCGCATGATGCAGGGCCGGCGCTGGTCCGATGGCCTGCACCAGGCGGTGGAAGCGAAGGAAGGCACCTCGATCAAGAACGAGAGCCAGACGCTCGCCTCGATCACGTTCCAGAACTACTTCCGCCTCTACAAGAAGCTCTCGGGCATGACCGGCACCGCCGATACCGAGGCGTTCGAGTTCTCGAGCATCTACAGCCTGGAGACGGTGCTGATTCCCACGCACCGCTCGATGGTGAGGAAGGACCTTAACGACCAGGTCTTCATCACCGCCAAGGAGAAGTACCAGGCGATCATCAACGACGTGAAGGAGCGCGCGGCCAAGGGCCAGCCGATCCTGGTGGGCACGACGTCGGTGGAGAATTCCGAGCTCCTGTCGAGGATGCTCGAGGAAGAAAAAATCCCGCACAACGTGCTGAACGCCAAGCAGCACGCGCGCGAGGCGGAGATCGTGGTGCAGGCCGGGCGCCCGGGCCAGGTCACCATCGCCACCAACATGGCCGGCCGCGGCACCGACATCGTGCTGGGCGGCAACCCCGAGCCCGACATCCAGGCGATCAAGGACGATGACGCCCTCACCCCGTCGGAGAAGGAGCGCAAGGTCGCGGAGCTGCGCGAGGGCTGGAACCGGGTCCACGAGCAGGTGGTGGCGGCCGGGGGCCTGCACATCATCGGCTCCGAACGCCACGAGTCGCGCCGCATCGACAACCAGCTGCGCGGGCGCTCCGGCCGCCAGGGCGACCCCGGCAGCTCGCGCTTCTTCCTCTCGTTCGAGGATCCGCTGCTCAAGATCTTCGCCGGCGAGCGCCTGCAGGCGATCATGCGCGGGCTCAAGATCCCCGAGGGCGAGGCGATCGAGGCGAAGATGGTGTCGCGCTCGATCGAGAACGCGCAGCGCAAGGTCGAGGCGCGCAACTTCGACATTCGCAAGCAGCTGCTCGAGTACGACGACGTGGCGAGCGACCAGCGCAAGGTGATCTACGCCCAGCGCAATGAACTGCTCGAGTCCGCCGACATCTCGGAAACCATCCGCTCCATCCGGCACGACGTGCTGGTGGGCGCGGTCAACGAGTCGGTGCCCCCGGATTCGGTCGAGGAGCAGTGGGACCTCGAGGGCCTGGAGCGCAAGCTCGAGGGCGAGTTCTACCTCGCGAGCCCGGTTCGCGAGTGGGCCAAGGTCGACACCACCATCGACGGCGAGAAGATCGCCGAGCGCGTCGTGGCCGCGGCCAACCAGTCGTACACCGACAAGTTCGCCCCCATCGACCGCGACGTGCTGAACCACTACGAGCGCTCGGTGATGCTGCAGGCCATCGACCAGCACTGGCGCGAGCACCTCGCGGCGCTCGACTACCTGCGCCAGGGCATCCACCTGCGCGGCTACGCCCAGAAGCAGCCGAAGCAGGAATACAAGCGCGAGGCGTTCGAGCTCTTCGGTTCGATGCTGGATTCGATCAAGCGCGAAGTGACCCGGCACCTGATGGCGGTGCAGATCCGCTCGCAGGAGCAGGTGGAGGCCGCCGAGCGCGCCGCCGAGGAAGCCGCGCGGGCGGTGAAGAACGTGCAGTACCAGCACGCCGACTTCTCGCCCGGGGTGGGCGACGAGGCGGCGGAGCAGATCGACGGCGGGGTGCCGGTCCGGATCGCCTCGGCGCCGGAGCCCGTCTCCACGATGGTGCGCTCGACGCAGAAGGTGGGGCGCAACGATCCATGTCCCTGCGGGTCGGGGAAGAAGTTCAAGCAGTGCCACGGGAAGCTTGCGTAGGGGTCTGCGGTACTGCTGATTTCGCGAACGCCGGGGCGAGGGACGTTCACGGGACCTGGGGAAGCGGACACCCTCGCTCACGGCTCGGGATGTGCCTCGCGCCAGGGTACGGAGCGGTTCTCGCGAAGAAGGGCTAGCG
>JANMHV010000171.1:0-19234 GCA_031375445.1 Burkholderiales bacterium
GACCGCCGCGGCGACAGCGGCACATCTCTCGCGTCCCACCCACATCGGTATTGCTCCCGGGGGTGCGGCCGGGTGTCGCACCGCCCCCGTTGGCTGTCAACCGGGTGAGCTCCGTAGTGGTATTCAGCCCGGCTACTGCGGCGCCTACTTCGGGCTGCCTTTCGATATTAGGCACTGGGGTTCCAAACCGCTGGAGCAAACGACGGATGTGCAGCGGCGAAAGGAAAGTCGACCGCCAAAACTGATATGCCTGAAGCGCCATGGCGCCAGCGCCGACGATTGGTGCAGCTGACGAAGTTCCTCCAAATGTATATGTGTACCACTGGCGGAAATCGCCCGGATCGTAGAGATCGGGAACTCCATTTTTTCCGCCAGTAGTTCTCACGCATTCTCCCCAGCTGCTTGCATCAATGCGGCTGCCGTAGCTAGAAAAGGTGGCGCGTTGAAAAGGCGTCAAGGGATTGGGATCGTCTAGGCAAAAGGTGCCCCTCATGGCCCCAACAAAGATCGCCCCCGAGTCTCGCCCACCTCTGGAGAGCTCACCTCCATAGCAGCTGTGATCCAAGTTTTGGCTGTCATTGCCTGCGGGCTGCACTACCGTTACGCCGCTTCCAGTCATCAGCTTGATCTGGGCGAAAAAGTTGTCATCTCGCTCCAAGGGCACTGCCGGCGCGAAGGGGGTGACGCTGCATAGGCCCTTAGGGTCAAAATCAAACGCCACCTCGAGGAGCAGCATGTCCCCTTGGAATAGTGGCGAGAAAAGCGTGTTGGCAATGTAATTATGGTCATCCCAGATGTACGGCGTTGCATCGGGAACTCCGCCCTGTACGCCGTATTGGCGAGCGTCAACCAAATGTGCAGCGGAAAGAATTCCCACGACCCCAGTGCCGTGATCTGGAGTCAGCTGCGGCCTCGTAAACGTCCGAAGATCCCCCAGCGTCGGAAAGTCTTCATGCGGGAGCTTCCAGGCGTTTTCAATGTCCACATAGGAGAAGCCCGCGCCCTTTGTCTCGGGGTGAGACGACCACAAGCTCCTCAGGTTAATGCCTACAGTCGCATCCCAGTACCGCTGTAACGGCGAAAAGTCAGGAGTCAACGGAGAAATGTCCGTCGCAGGCGCAAGTGGCACTCCGCGAAACCAGGCATTCTCCACCAGCGGGTCATTTGCTAATTCTTGTAACAGCTGGTTCGCACGTGTACCCGAAATCCTCGCCCGATATCCACAGTTCAATCCACAGCCCGCAAATCGCGGAAATCCAGAGTGGGTTGCGGTCCCGTCCCGACCCTTTGGGCTTCAACTAACAGATCTGCGAGGTATGGATGCCCCGCGACGAACGAAGGATCGTAGTCGTCGGCGCATCGCGTCCGGGTCCCTGTAAGGACTCCCTTTGGCGAATGGCTCGTGCACGCTCACGTCAACACCTCTTCATGCGGCAAGGAGGGGCACTAGGGTCGCGGAGCTCTTTCAAATCGGAGACGGGCTTGCCGGATTGACATACGCGGCGCGGAGGGCCTGGCGTACGTCGAACTCACCACCGACCTGGACAACGAGCCCTCGCAGAGAGTGATCCTCGCCAACGGCGGGGTGCTGGCCGAACCCTTCCGCAAGCCGCCGCAGCTTGGCGGAGCGGAAAGCCTGCGCTATCGCATCCCGCTGGCGACGAGATGATTCGTCGACGGTCGCACGCAACGACCCGGACCCTGATGGGTCACAATGAGCATCGACTCCACGGAGGCAGCCCATGAACATCACCGACATCCTCGCCCAGGCGGGCGGCTTGAAATCGATGGCGCGCGAGCTGGGCGTGAGCGAGAACGAGGCGGCGAGCGGCGCCGAGGCGCTGATTCCCGCGATCCTCGGCGGCTTCAAGAAGCAGGCCCAGGGGCAGGACACGGGGCTCGAAGGCCTGGGCGGGCTGCTCTCCCAACTGGGCGGCGGCAGCCTCCTCGACAACGTGCTTTCCCCGGAGCCCACCGACCTCGGGCGCGGCAACGACGTGCTGGGGCATATCTTCGGCTCCAAGGACGTGAGCCGCACCGTGGCGCAGAACGCGGCTTCCCAGACCGGGATGGCGCCGGCATTGCTGAAGAAGATGCTGCCGATGCTCGCGATGATGGTCGCGGGCTACATGGCCCGCGGTCGAGGCGGACCCGGGGCCACCGCCGGTGGCGGTCTCGGCGACCTCCTCGGCGGCCTCATGGGAGGCCAGGGGGGCGTTGCCAATTCCGGGCGTGCCGGGGGACTCGGTGGACTCCTGGACATGAACGGGGATGGCAATGCGCTCGACGACATCATGCGCATGGCCGGCAAGGTAATGCGCTGAATGACAAAGGGCCCGCGAGGGCCCTTTTTCAAATTAACGCAGGTCGCTCAGTGCTTCGAGGCGTCCTTGTCGTGCGTGTCGATCCAGCCGTCGACCTGCTTCAGGGCGTCGTCCTTGGAGCAGCCGTAGCGCTCCTGGATCTTGCCCGCCAGCTTGTCCTTGTTGCCGGCGATGACGTCGAAGTCGTCATCGGTGAGCTTGCCCCACTTCTCCTTCACGGTGCCCTTCAGCTGCTTCCAGTTGCCTTCGATGCGGTCCCAGTTCATGAGGACTCCTCAGGATGGTCGTAGTGAGCGTTGGACAGGCGCCTACCCGCGCGCCGTTCCCGGAAACGGTCCGGATGGACCAGGGCGTAGCTGAAACGCTACGGAAGCGCCCCCCGCTCAGTCGTAATCGTCGTCCCCTCGCCGTTGCCGTCCCCGACCGCGATCGTCGCGGTACTCGCGGTACTCGCGATACTCGGGAGCCGCGTCCGGGCGACCGCGGCGCGGCCCGCGATACTCGTCCCGCCGTTCCCAGGGCCCGGGATAGGTGCGGGTATCGATCTCCTCACCGAGTTGCAGCTGCGGAAGGCGCTGCGGTGGGCGCTCCGGGCGGCGATTGCGGTCGAACACGTTGCCCAGCCAGGCGCCGAAACGATCCAGGGGCGCCTCGGCGCGGCGCTCCTCCCGCTCGCGCTCGATCACGTTGGGCCCCGCCTCGATGATGCGGGCGCTGAACGACTGCTTGAAGAAGTCGCCCACGACGTAGAGCGCGTTGTGCGCGCCCTGGCCCCAGTAGGAGCTGCGCATCGTCACCCGGTTGTCGTTGAACCCGACCCATGCCCCGCCCACCAGCTGCGGGTGCATCAGGATGAACCAGCCGTCGGTGTTGTCCTGGGTGGTGCCGGTCTTTCCGGCGACGTTGGCCATCACGCCGAAGAGCCGCCGCACGCCCACGCCGGTGCCCTCGTTGATCACGCCGCGCATCATGTCGAGCAGCACGTTCGCGGCGGCGGGGTCCAGAATGGGCTCCGGCGTGGAGGAGAAGGCCTCGAGCACCGCGCCGCTCGCGTCCTCGATGCGGGTCACGAGCAGCGGCTCGATGAAGGTGCCGTTGTTGGCGATGGAGGCGTAGCCGGACACCATCTCGCTCAGCGTGACGGGGCTGGTTCCCAGGGCGAGGGAGGGCACGGGGTCCAGCTTGCTCTGCCGCACGCCGAGGTCGTGCGCGAGCTTCGCCACCTTCGCGGCCCCGGTCTTCTGCATCACCTGGGCGGTGATGGTGTTCTTCGACTGGGCGAGGCCTTCGCGGAGAGTCATCTTCTCGCCGCTCGGCTCCTGCCCGTCGGTCGGGCGCCATACCGCGCCGCCGGTCTTGATCTCCACCGCCTTGTCGTAGAACCAGGTCCCGGGCGTCATGCCCTGCTGCAGGGCGGCGCCGTAGACGAACGGCTTGAACGTGGACCCCGGTTGGCGCCGCGCCTGGATCACGTGGTCGAACTGGTCCTGGGCGAAGTCGCGGCTTCCGACCCACGCCTTCACGTGGCCGTTGCGGGGGTCGATCGCCATGAAGCCGGCCTGGAGGCGGGTCTTCTCGGCGCGCAGCGCGCCCATGAACTTGGTATCCCCGCGCAGGCGTGCCAGGCGCTGGGCATCGTCGAGGCCCTCGTCCCCCAGGGCGCGGTAGGCCGCGGATTCGCGGATGAAGGATTCCACCAGGGCCCCCTTCGATTTCCAGAAGTGCGCGAACGGCTCGACTCGCTGCCGCTGGCCCGTGTACGCCGCGAGGTCGGTGGACATCACCTGCTCTGAAGTCGAGGCCCACTCGACGTCCGCGACGGCCTGCAAGGCGTCGAGCTGCTTCGCGACCGCCCGGTTGGCCACGGCCTGGAGCCGCGAGTCGATGGTGGTGAACACCACGAGGCCATCACCATGGATGTCGTAGCCGTTCCGGTCCGCCCATTCGATGAGCCACTTGCGCAGGTGCTCGGCGAAATGGGGTGCTGCGCCGATGGGTTCGCGTTGCCGCTCGAAGTCGGTGCGAAGCGGCCGCTTCTGCAGCGCGGCGAGCCGGTCGGGCTTCAGCTTGCCGTTGCGCACCATCTGCGACAGCACGACGTTGCGCCGCTGCCTCGCGCGCTCCGGGTTGAGCACCGGGTTGTAGTAGCTGGTGCCCTTCAGCATCGCGATCAATGTTGCGCCCTGGAGCACGTCGAGCTCGCGTGCGGACTTGCTGAAGTAGGTGCGCGCCGCCATCTCGATGCCGTAGGCGTTGTACAGGAACGGCACGGTGTTGAGGTAGGTCTCGAGGATTTCCTGCTTCGAGTAGACGCTCTCGATCTTGAGCGCGGTGATGATCTCCTTCACCTTGCGGGTGAGGCTTGCGGCGCGCCCGATCTGTTCCGGGTACAGGTTGCGCGCCAGCTGCTGCGTGATGGTGGAGCCGCCCTGTCGGTCGCCTCCCAGGGTGTAGACGGCCGAGGCCACCGTGCGGCGCAGGTCGATGCCGCGATGCTCGAAGAAGCGGTGGTCCTCGGTGGCGATGAGCGCATCGATCACCGCGGGCGAGATGGCGTCGAGCTTCACCCAGTCGCGGTTCAGGCGGCGGAAGCTCGCGATCTCCTTGCCGTCGGCCGACTGCACCACCGCGGGCTTCTCGCTCTTGGCCTTCTTGAGCGATTCGATCCCGGGCGTGAAGGGAATGAGGGCCAGCACGAAGGCAAGCAGCAGGAAGAGGCCGAGGAGGGCGATGGAGGCGAGCCCGCCCGCCGCGTCGGCCGCGCGCCGCCCCCAGCCCGCGGCGGGGTCGGTGAAGACCGAGAAGTAGCGTCCACTCCAGGCCCGCAGGCGCGAGGCGCCCCAGGCGCGGCGCCAGCCCTCCAGCCAGGCTTGTGCCAGGTTGCGCAGCTTCTGCATGGATTCCTCGAGGTGCCGCGCGGGTGCGGACGTGCAAGGTGGCAGACCCGCCCCGGGTGACAAAGTTCGGGCGCTCGCCCGGGCGGGTTCAGCCCGTGATCGGGCGGCCCTCGAGGGGGTACTGCGGATCGTTGTAACCCGGCGTCGAGGGATGGCCCGGGCGCACCAGGGAGTCGACCAGGGCTTCATCCTCGTCGTCAAGCGTGCGGTCCACCGCCGCCAGGTAGCCCTGCCACTGCGCGAGGGTGCGCGGCCCGCCGATCACGCTGGTGACGATGGGGTTCCTAAGCACCCACGCCACCGCGAAATCGGTCGCGGTCATGCCCTTCTTCTCCGCGTGGGCCTTCAACTGCTGCGCCATGGCGAGCGACTCGTCGCGGAACTCGGTCTCCATCATCCGCTTGTCCTTGCGCCCGGCGCGGGACTCGGCCGGCGGCGCCTCGCCCGCCTTGTACTTGCCAACGAGCACGCCGCGGGCGAGCGGGCTGTAGGGAACCACGCCGAGGCCGTAATGGCGGCACGCGGGCAGCACCTCGGTTTCGGGTTGGCGGTTCATCGCGTTGTAGTACGGCTGGCAGACCACGGGGCGCGGCACGCCCATCTCGCCGCACACCCGCACCGCCTCGGCGATGCGCCAGCCGCGCAGGTTGGACACTCCCCAGAAGCGGATCTTGCCGGCGCGGATCAGGTCGCCCATCACGGAGACCGTCTCCTCCATCGGCACGCTGCCGGGATCGCGGTGGATGTAATAGATGTCGAGGTAGTCGGTGCCGAGGCGCGCGAGGCTTTCTTCCACCGCCTGCATCACCCACTTGCGCCCGGTGCCGCGGCGGTTGGGATCGTCGGCGCCCATCGGGTTGGCCACCTTGGTCGCGAGCACCCAGCGGTCGCGGCTGCCGGAGATGATGCGGCCCACGATCTTCTCCGACTCTCCCTTGCAGTAGGCGTCGGCGGTGTCGATGAAGTTGACTCCCGCCTCGCGCGCGGCGCCGACGATGCGTTCGGCATCCTCGGGGGTGGTGTGGTCGCCGAACATCATCGTGCCGAGGCAAAGCGGCGAGACCTTGAGGCCGCTGGCTCCGAGGTTGCGGTATTTCATGGGCGAGCTCCCTGGGCGAAGGATTGCAGCAGGTGCATGCCGGTGCGCACACCGGCGAGGTACAGCGACACCTTGGTGGATTCGTTGGGCGCGTGGTTGTTCTCGTCGTAGGGCGCCAATGGAATCACGATCGACGGCAGCCCCAGCAGGCGGGTGAAGACGAAGTCCGGCGTGGTGCCCCCGAGGGAGGGAACCACCAGCGGCTCGCGGCCGAAGCCCTGGGCCACCGCCCGCTTCACCTGCGCCACCATCGGGTGGTCCAGCGGCGTGCGCGAGGCGGGCGTGCCCTTGATGCCCTCCACTTCGATGTTGTCGTAACCGCGGTCGCGCGCGAAGGCCTGGATGGCGGCGAGCACCTGGTCGGGATCCTGCCCCCCCACGAGGCGCACGTCGGCCTTGGCCAACGCCTCCTTGAAGATGATGTTCTTGATGCCCTGGCCGGTGTGGCCCGCCGTGAAGCCCGAGACATTGAACGCGGGGCGCAGCATCACGCGCTCGTGGAAGAGGGCGTCGTCGGCGCCGGTGGTCGGCTCCACGCCCACGCTTTCGACGAACTCCGCATGGTCGAGCGTGAGCGCCCTCACCGCCGCCATATCCGCGGGCGCGATCGCTACATCGGCGTATCCCGCGCCCGGCACCTGCATCCGGCCCTGGCGGTCGACCATCTCGGCGAGCAGGTGGATCAGGTCCAGCGTGGGATTGGGCGCCACGCCGCCGAAGTTGCCGGAGTGGAGGTTGCGCTTGGCGCCCTTCGCCTTGAAGACCAGGCCCAGGTTGCCGCGCACGCCCATCAGCAGCACCGGCTGGTCGCCGGGGAACATCGGGCCGTCGGAATAGCAGCAGAAGTCGGCCGCGAGCCGCTCGCGGTTGGCCTCGACGAATTTCGGCAGCGGGATGCTGCCGGTCTCCTCGTCGCCCTCGAGGATCACCTTGATGCGCACCGGCAGCTCGCCGTGCAGCTCCCGCCACAGCGCGATGGCGTGGAGCATGGCAAGGTGCTGGCCCTTGTTGTCGCCGGCGCCGCGGCCCCAGATGCGATCGCCTTCCACCACCGGTTCGAAGGGCTTGGTGCGCCAGCCCTCCTGCTTCTCGTCAGCGGGGTAGACGTCGTAGTGGCCGTAGAGGAGCCAGGTCACCTTGGCGTTCGCGGGCCCCGCCTCCGCGTAGATGATCGGGTGGCTCGCGGTGGGATGAACCTCGGCCCTGAAGCCCCAGCCCTCGAGCCGCTTCTTGAGGAACGTGACCTGGTCGGCGATCCCCTCGCCGGTCATGCTGACCGAGGCGATGCGGATGGAGTCGAGCAGCGTGCGGACGAGGGCGTCAGAGCGCTCGCGGACGGCGGATTCGATCATTGTTGGGGTTCCCGTCGAGGCGGTGAGGCGAGGGCCATTCTACGACGCGACCCCCTCCGGCAGGTCGGTCGCCGGTAATGAACGCCGATACGGCGCCGAACGTGAAAAACCCCGCCGCGGCGGGGTTGTGAGGGCTGCGCTCCAGTCGCTCAGTAGACCGGAATGTATTCGATCGCCCCGGTATCGCCGTCGTAGATCATGTCGTACTCGTACCAGTAGATGACCTCGTCGCCCCACTCGTCCGTGTAGGCGTAGCCGATCCAGGTCGATCCCATGTACTGGGCCTGCGCGAGGTGCAGGGAGGCCGGCTGCAAGCCGTTCGCGAGGGCCATCTTCTTGCTGGTCTTGTACTTCTTCACCGGCACCGCAGCGCCCTTGTCATCCGTGACATTCACGCCGGCGATCTTGCCGTTCTGCACCGTCGCGAACGCGGTGTGCTTGCCCCGCTGCTCGAGCTTGTGCTTGCCGTTGGTCTTGATGCGCTCGCCGAGGAGCGCCTTGCCGTTCTTGTGCTCGTGCTTCTTCGCCTTCTTCTCCTTCTGCTCCTTGGGCTCCTTGTCCTTGGGGGCGGCGGTGACGGGAGCCCCAGCCGCGATGAGGGCGGCCGAGGCGGCGGCAACGGTGAGGATGCGGGTGAGATTCATGTTTTGACTCCGGTGGAGGTTGGGGTAGGACGTAGGGGTAAGACTCGCGATCAGCGGCGGGGTTCAAACCGATTCCGCCGCCGGGAACCGGGGCGGGTTCCGGCATCGGTGCCTGGTGTAAATTGCGACACATGCCCCGAACCTCTTCCGCACTTCCCGTCGCATTCGTCACCGGCGCCGCCCGAGGCATCGGCCTCGCGATCGCCGAGTGGTTCCTGGCCCACGGCCATCGCGTGGCGCTGATCGACATCGATGGCCCCGAGCTCAAGCGCACCGCGAAGCGCCTCGGCGATCCCAGGCGCGTCTTCGCCGCCCACTGCGACGTGTCGAAGGAGAAGCAGGTCAAGGCAGCGGTGGCCGGCACGGTGAAGGCCTTCGGCCGCATCGATGCGCTGGTGAACAACGCCGGCGTCGCGGTCTTCAAGCCGCTGCTCGAGACCTCGCTCGCGGAATGGGAGCACGTGCTCGGGACCAACCTCACCGGCTCCTTCATCTGCTCGCAAGCCTGCGTGCCGGTGATGCTGAAAACCGGCGGCGGTTCGATCGTGAGCATCGCTTCAATTTCCGGGTTGCGCGCGAGCACCCTGCGCGTCGCCTACGGCACCAGCAAGGCCGGCATCATCCAGCTCACCAAGCAGCTCGCCGCCGAGCTCGGCACCCAGGGCATCCGCGCCAACTGCGTGGCCCCAGGCCCCGTCGATACCGACATGGCGAAGCTCGTGCACTCGGTGGCCATTCGCCAGGATTACCACGACATCATTCCGCTCAACCGCTATGGCACCACCGACGAGATCGCCGCGGCCGTAGGCTTCCTGTGCTCACCGGTCGCGGCCTACGTGAATGGCCAGGTGCTGGCGGTGGACGGCGGCTTCGAGTCGATGGGCGTGGGATTGCCGACGCTGCGCACGCAGCTCGAGAAGAAGCCTTCCGGGAACAAGACGAAGAAACGTTGAACCGATCCGCTTTCCCGAGGAGCTCCACGGCGAGTCGACTGCGCGACGGTCCAGTCAATGGGTCACGCACCGGCATCGTGAAGCTGGGGTACTGGCCGTGGCGTAGGGGGCGGTGGGTTTAACACGGAGGACACGGGGGACCACGGAGGGGGCACGGAGGAAAGCGAAGCGGGGTTTGGGCCGCCCCATCGCGCTCCAGCGACCCCAACAAAACTAAGGCTGGGCGAGCCCCGCCTTCGTCTTGACCGCTGCGGTCTCCGGCGCCGAAAGGAAGCGCAGCAAAGCTGCTGCCGCCTCGGGCTGCGCCGACTTCTCCGGCAATACGCCGGCAAAGGTGTGGCCGGGCTGCAGCTCCGCGGGGATGGGACCCACGAAGGTCACGCCCGTCACGTGGATCAGCTCGCTCACCTGCTGGAAGCCGATCTCCAGGTCGCCGCGGGCGACGACGGCTGCCACCGGCTCGCCCGAGGGCGGCCCGCGCACCTTGCGCGCCTTGGGCATCACCTGGTCGGCAATGCCGAGCTGCGCGAAGAGCTTGGTGGAAAGGTAGTTGCCGCTGCTGCTATCGGAGTACCCGATCGATTTCGCGGCCAGCAGCGTCGCCTTCAGCGCCTCCGTCGTGCCGATGTCGGGCTTCGCCGCGCCCTCGCGCACCACCATGCCGATCTGCGACTTGGCGAGCGTGACCTTGGTGTCGCCGCGGGCCATGCCGCGCCGGGCGAGCTCGTCGGCGGCGCCGCCGTCGAGGATCAGGACGTCGGCCGCCTCACCCCGCGTGAGCCGGGTGGGAATGGCCTCGGGTGAATCGCCGAGCGATGGCCCGCGAACCGTGACGAGCTTGTGTCCGGTGGAGCTCTCGAAGGCCGGCGCGAGCTCGGCATAGACGGCGTAGAAGCCGGCGGAGATCATCACCCGCACCTCCGCGGCCGAAGCCGTGGCTGCAAGGAGCCACCCGGCGGCGAGCAGGAGTGCGCAACGCGCCAGTGAACGCTTGGACATGGAACGCTCCTTCGAGGGGCTGCTGCGAAGGTCGTATGTTAAGTCAGCGGCGGATTGGCGGCTCGGCCGCCGGCTGGCGGAACTCCTCGGGCCGGAGGATCCAGTCATTGCCGCTGGGAACCGCCACCCGCGCCGCGATCACCTTGGTGACGCGCGAGATGACGCTGAAGTGGTTGGCGCCGTCGACGGGCACGCAGACGATCCTGCGATTGGCTTTCCTGCCGCAGATCTCTTCCAGCGAGCGCAGGTTGCCGGGAGAAGCCGTGCCCTCGATCACGTAGGTGAGCGACGCGATCCCTTCCAGCCAGTGGATGGGCGAACGCAGTCGCGCCTCCAGGTCATCGCGCCGCGAGAGGTCGAGCGGCAGGATCGAGGCCGGGTAGTCGCCGGCCCTCGCGACCGGTCCCAGCGCGAACACGGCCTTGAACCGGTCGCTCGACTCGGCGACCAGGAGCGCCAGCGTGCCGCCGGTACTGTGCCCGCCGAGATAGATGCGCGCAGGGTCCACGTAGGGAAGCTTCGCCAGCCGATCCGCCGCAGCCAGCACGTCCTCGACCTCGCCCAGGAAGTATTCCTTCCCGCCGGGATTCGCGTTGCCGCCGCGCAGCGAGGCGAACATCATCACCACGCCCGCGTCGCGAAACGCGCGTGCCGTCTGGTCGTTCGAGGGCGGCTGCGCGCTCCAGAAGTCGTCGAGCGAGTTGGTCTCGCCGCCGGTGAGCCACACGATCGCGGGATGCTTGTCGCCGTCGTTGGGGGCGGGTGAGACGAAGGCCGGCAATGGCCCCACCGCGCTGTCGTAATCGATGCGCACGAAGAGCTCGCGGGGCGGATTGGGCAGGTGCGGCTTGCCGGTGGAGGGGACCGAAAGCGCCGTCTTGAAGCCGCTCCTCGCCGCGGCGAGCGTTTGCCCCGCGCCGGTCTCACGACCCGCACGCGCAGCCTGCACCGCGGCCACCTCCAGATCCTTGACGCCTTGCGCCGCGGACCGCCTTGCGGCCTCGTGGGGCTTCCCCGCATCGCTCGCATCGCGGGCGCGAGCCTTCGCTTCGAGCTCCAGGCGCAGCTTGCTTCGCGAGGCTTCCTCGTAGCCCCGCTTGCGGATGCAACGGCGGCCCTGGTCGACCTCGAACCCGTCTTCCATGGCCTGCTGGACCTCGGCCGTCGAGCGCAGCGGTGCGGCGCAGTGCTCGGCGAAATCCGGCGCCGTCGCGTGGCGCTTCTGGAACCCGAGCCCGAAGTAGAGGCCCACGCCGACCGCGAGCCCGATGATCAACAGCAACGCTTTCCTCATCCGGCCTTCCAGTCATGCGTCACGTCGTGGACATGGAACGGGCCGCATTCCGCGGCCCGTCGCGCCGGAAAGATACCGCTCAGGCGAACGCGCGCTTGAGCTCCTCGTAGCGCTTCTTGAGATCCTCCGGGGCATGGTCGAGCTTGTCTTGCAGCAGCTCGGCGTGGAGCTTGAGCTCCTCCTGCCACTGGGGCTTCGACACCTCGGTCGCCGCGGCGAACCTCTCCGCGCCGAAGCCTTCCATGCCGGTCATGTCGAGCTGCGTGGGCACGAAGCCGAGCGGCGTCTCACGCGCGCTCGCCTTGCCCTCCACGCGCTCGATGATCCACTTCAGCACGCGCATGTTCTCGCCGTAGCCCGGCCACAGGAATTTGCCGTCGGCCCCCTTGCGGAACCAGTTGACCAGGTACACCTTGGGCGCCACGGTGAGCTTCTTTCCGGTCTCGAGCCAATGGTCGAAGTAGTCGGACATGTTGTAGCCGCAGAAGGCGATCATCGCGAACGGGTCGCGGCGCACCACACCCACCTGGCCCACGATGGCGGCGGTGGTCTCGGAGCCGAGCGTGGCGGCCATGTACACGCCATCGTCCCAATCCTTGGCTTCGGTCACCAGCGGCACGGTGGTGGAGCGGCGGCCGCCGAAGATGAACGCGTCCACGGGCACGCCGGCGGGATCGTCCCAGGCGGGATCGATCGAGGGGCACTGCGAAGCGGCGACGGTGAAGCGCGCATTGGGGTGCGCGGCAGGGCGGCCCGATTGCGGCGTCCATTCCTTGCCGGTCCAGTCGGTGAGCTTCGCCGGCGCCTCCTTCGTCATGCCTTCCCACCACACGTCACCCTCGGGTGTCAGCGCCACGTTGGTGAAGATGGTGTCGGACTTGATCGTCTCCATGCAGTTGGGGTTGGTGTCCCAGCCGGTGCCGGGGGCCACGCCGAAGAAGCCGGCCTCCGGATTGATGGCGCGCAGCTTCCCATCGGCTCCGGGCTTGATCCAGGCGATGTCGTCGCCGACAGTGGTCACCTTCCAGCCCTTGAACGCGGGCGGCGGAATCAGCATCGCGAAGTTGGTCTTGCCGCAGGCGGAAGGAAACGCCGCCGTCACGTAGTGCTTCTTCCCCTCGGGCGACTCCACGCCCAGGATCAGCATGTGCTCGGCGAGCCAGCCCTGGTCGCGGCCCATGGTCGAGGCGATGCGCAGCGCCAGGCACTTCTTGCCCAGCAGCGCGTTGCCGCCGTAGCCCGAGCCGAACGAGATAATCTCCTTCGCCTGCGGGAAGTGGACGATGTACTTGTGGTCCTTGTTGCACGGCCAGGTGACGTCGCGCTCGCCGGGCGAAAGCGGCGCGCCGACCGAGTGCAAGCATTTCACGAAGTCCCCGTCGCCGAGCACGTCGAGCACGGCGCTGCCCATGCGGGTCATGAGCTTCATGTTCACGGCCACGTACGCGGAATCGGAGATCTCCACCCCGATGTGCGCGATGGGCGAGCCCAGCGGGCCCATGCTGAACGGCACCACGTACATGGTGCGGCCCCGCATGCAGCCCTTGAAGAGGCCGTCGAGCGTGACTCGCATCTCGGCGGGATCGACCCAGTTGTTGGTGGGGCCCGCCTCCTCGCGCGTGTGCGAGCAGATGAAGGTGCGGTCTTCCACCCGGGCCACGTCGGAAGGGTTGGACCAGGCGAGGTAGGAGTTGGGCCGCAGCTTCGGATCCAGCTTCCTGAACGTCCCGGCCGCTACGAGCTCGGCGCAGAGGCGGTCGTATTCAGCCTCGCTGCCGTCGCACCAATGGATGCGATCGGGCTGCGTGAGGTGCGCCACCTCCTCGACCCAGTCGATCAGTTTCTGGTTGCGAGGGGTGAGGGCTCCGGCGACCGGAGCGGCTTGGGCATGCATCGTGAATCCTCCGAGGGGGGCCGGCTTTTTGGGTTCGTGCCGGCACGGGAAAACGGGATTATCTCAAATTGGACCGGCCTGGATGTTGACACCGCTCAGGTGAGGCCCTGTGACTTCGACCGGCCCACGCGGCGGGACGTTCGGGTTAAGGGAGGCGCTGTTCAAGGCCCGCCACGATTCATGGGCGTGGGGCGAGGACCAGGCCGCCAAGTGTAGGGCCGAAAGGGCCAACGGATCGTTCAGGAGGCGCTGGGGATCTGGGTATGGAAAAGCATGCGAACGGGCGCGAACAGCGCCGAAAACACCGTTTCTATGGCGATACTCGCGCTTCACGACGCGAGCGCTCGCGGCGCGGTCGCGGGGCGGAACGCCGCCAGCTCGTCTTCGGAGGCGCGGGCGATGCCCTGCTCGGTGATGATCCCGGTGACGAGGTCATGGGGCGTCACGTCGAAGGCGGGATTCGCGACCGCGGTGCCGGGGCCGGCGATGCGCACGGACGAAGGACGTCCCGCCTCGTCCATCCCGCGCACGATGCGCACCTCGTCGCCGCTTCTCTCCTCGATCGGGATCTCCTCGATGCCGTCCTCGATGGTCCAGTCGATGGTGGGCGTGGGCACGCAGGCGTAGAAGGGCACGGAGTTGTCGCGCGCGGCAAGCGCCTTCAGGTACGTGCCGATCTTGTTGCACACGTCGCCGCGTCGCGTCACGCGATCGGCGCCCACCAGCACCAGGTCCACCTCGCCGTGCTGCATCAGGTGCCCGCCGGCATTGTCGGCGATGAGGGTATGGGGCACGCCGTGGCTCGCCAACTCCCAGGCGGTGAGGAGCCCCTGGTTGCGCGGGCGGGTCTCGTCGACCCACACGTGCACCGGGATTCCCAGGTCGTGGGCCATGAAGATCGGGGCCGTGATCGTTCCCCAATCGACGGTGGCGAGCCAGCCCGCATTGCAATGGGTGAGGATGTTGATCGGGCGATCCCGCGTTTCATGCTCGCGCTGCAGCAGGGTAAGTCCCTGGCGGCCGATGCCCTGGTTCAGCGCCACGTCCTCCTCGGCGATGGTGAGGGCCTCCTGCCAGGCGCGGTCGGCCCGGGCGGAGGGCGGCAGGGGTTTCAGCACCCCGTTCATGCGCGCCAGCGCCCAGGCGAGGTTCACCGCGGTCGGGCGGGTGGAGCGCAGGCGCAGGATGGCGGCCGCCAGCCCCGTGTCGGAGGCGTCGTGGCCCAGGGACAGCGCGACACCGAAGGCTCCCGCCACCCCGATCAGTGGTGCCCCGCGCAGCCGCATCTGCTCGATCGCCTCGGCCATGGCGTCGAGGGAATCGATGCGCACCACCACGAACGACCATGGCAGGTGGGTCTGGTCGATGAGGTGTACGGCGTCGAGGGATTCATCGGCCCAGATGGAGCGGTAGTGGCGGTCGGAGACTTTCATGGGATCATTTTACCGGCTTGGATTCCTGTAAAATTAGGGTTTCCAGCTTGGGGGTCGCATGACCAAGTATGTCTTCGTGACCGGTGGCGTGGTCTCCTCCCTCGGGAAGGGCATCGCCGCCGCCTCCCTCGCCGCGATCCTCGAATCGCGCAAGATCAAGGTCTCGATGGTCAAGCTCGATCCCTACATCAACGTGGATCCGGGCACGATGTCGCCATTCCAGCATGGCGAGGTCTTCGTCACCGAAGACGGCGCCGAAACCGACCTGGACCTGGGTCACTACGAGCGCTTCATCTCCACCAAGATGACCAAGCGCAACAACTTCACCACCGGCCAGATCTACGAGCGCGTCATCAACAAGGAGCGCCGCGGCGATTACCTCGGCGGCACCGTGCAGGTGATCCCGCACATCACCGACGAGATCAAGGCGAGTGTCAAGGCCGCCTGCAAGGATGCCGAGGTCGGCATCATCGAGATCGGCGGCACCGTGGGCGACATCGAGTCGCTGCCGTTCCTCGAGGCGATTCGCCAGATGGGCATCGAGGAAGGCCGCACCAATACCTGCTACATCCACTTGACGCTCGTGCCGCACCTGGCCTCGGTCGGCGAGATCAAGACCAAGCCCACCCAGCACTCGGTGAAGGAACTGCGCGGCATCGGCATCCAGCCCGACGTGGTGATGTGCCGCTCCGAGGTGCCGATTCCCGAGGAAGACCGCCGCAAGATCGCCCTCTTCACCAACGTGGACGTGCGCTCGGTCATCTCCTGCTACGACTCCGATTCGATCTACAAGATCCCGGTGATGCTCCACAAGCAGGGCCTGGACGAGATCGTGTGCCGCAAGCTGGACCTCGCCGCGTACCCGGCCGACCTCACGATGTGGGAGAACATCGTCGATGCGCTCGAGAACCCCGAGCATGAGGTCGACATCGCCATGGTGGGCAAGTACGTCGACCTCCAGGATTCGTACAAGTCCCTCACGGAAGCGCTGATCCACGCCGGCATCCACACGCGCACCAAGGTGAAGATCCACTACGTCGATTCCGAGGTCATCGAGGCCAAGGGCATCGAGACGCTGCGCGACATGGATGCGATCCTCGTCCCCGGGGGCTTCGGCAAGCGCGGCATCGAGGGCAAGATCGCCGCCGTCCAGCACGCGCGCGAGAACAAGGTGCCCTACCTCGGCATCTGCCTCGGCATGCAGATCGCCGCCATCGAGATCGCGCGCAACAAGGCGGGGCTCGAGGGCGCCAACTCCACCGAGTTCGATCCCGACACTCCGCACCCCGTGATCGCCCTCATCACCGAGTGGCAGAACCACGACGGCAAGGTGGAGAGGCGCGACTCCCAGTCGAACCTGGGCGGCACCATGCGCCTGGGTGCGCAGCCCTGCACGGTGCAGCGCGGCACGCTCGCGCACCGCATCTATGGCAAGGACGTCGTGGCCGAACGCCACCGCCACCGCTACGAGGTCAACAACCACTACGTGCCGCGGATCGAGGCGGCGGGGTTGAAGATCACGGCCAAGACCAACGCCGAAAACCTGCCGGAAATGGCGGAGCTGGAGGGCCACCCGTGGTTCTTCGGTTGCCAGTACCACCCGGAATTCACCTCGACCCCGCGCGACGGCCACCCGCTCTTCAAGTCGTACATCCGCGCGGCGCTAGAGCAGCACAAGCTGCGGGTGCCGGAGCCGGCGCTCAAGGTCATCGGCCGCAATGTCACATGATCCCCCTCTCCCTTGGGAGAGGGTCGGGGAGAGGGTAATTTGAAGCTGTGTGGATTCGAGGTCGGCCTCGACAAACCCTTCTTCCTCATTGCCGGTCCGTGCGTCGTGGAGTCCGAGCAACTGCAGATGGACGTGGCGGGGCGGCTGAAGGAGATCACCGCGTCCCTCGGCATCCCCTTCATCTTCAAGAGCTCCTACGACAAGGCCAACCGCAGCTCGGGCAAGAGCTTCCGCGGCCCGGGCATGGAGAAGGGCCTCGAGATCCTCGCCAAGGTGAAGCGTGACCTCGGCGTCCCGATCCTCACCGACGTTCATACGGAGGCGGAGGTGCCCACGGTGGCGAAGGTCGTGGACGTGCTGCAGACGCCCGCGTTCCTTTGCCGCCAGACCGATTTCATCCACGCCGTGGCGCGTTCGGGAAAGCCCGTGAACATCAAGAAGGGCCAGTTCCTGGCACCCGGCGACATGAAGAACGTGGTCGACAAGGCGCGCGAGGCCTCGGGCTCCGACACCATCATGGTGTGCGAGCGCGGCGCCTCCTTCGGCTACAACAACCTGGTCTCCGACATGCGCTCGCTTGCGATCATGCGCGAGACGAATTGCCCGGTGGTGTTCGACGCCACGCACTCGGTGCAACTCCCCGGCGGGCAGGGGTCCACCTCGGGCGGGCAGCGCGAGTTCGTGCCGGTGCTGGCGCGGGCGGCGATTGCCACCGGCGTCTCGGGTGTGTTCATGGAGACGCACCCCGATCCGGCGAAGGCGCTCTCCGATGGTCCCAATGCGTGGCCACTGGCGAGGATGCGCGAGCTGCTGGAGACGATGAAGGAAATCGACGCGCTGGTGAAGCGCAACGGGTTCGCCGAACAGCGGATGTGACGGTCACCCCCGCGGCGGCGGGGGCCCGATGATTGGGTCCCCGTCTCCACGGGGATGACAACGGGGAGAGAGTCCTGATCATCGACTGGTACTTCGACTTCATCTCGCCCTATTCGTATTTCCAGTCCGAGCGCCTTCCCGAGCTTCCTGCGGGCGTGACGCTCCGCCCTCGCGCGATCCTCTTCGCTGGCCTCCTGGAACATTGGGGCCAGAAGGGGCCTGCGGAAATTCCCGCCAAGCGCGCCTTCACCTACCGCCAGTCGCAGTGGGTTGCCCAGCGCGATGGCATCGCGTTCCGCTTCCCGCCCGTGCACCCGTTCAACCCGATCAAGGCGCTGCGCCTCGCCGTCTCGATGGACGAGTCGCTGGAGGCGATCCACGCCATCTTCCGCCACGTATGGGCGGAGGGTCGCCTCACGGAATCGCCGGAAGATTGGGCGGTCCTCGCCGAGGCGGTGGGCCTCTCCCCGGGAGAAGCCACGGCCCGAGTCGCCGACCCCGACGTGAAGGCCCGCCTCATCCGCAATGGCCACGACGCGATCGCCGCCGGCGTCTTCGGCGTGCCGACACTGATGGCCGACGGGATCGCCTTCTGGGGCTACGACGCGACCGCGATGGCGCTCGACTACGTGCGCGATCCGCAAGCCTTCATGGGCGAGGAGATGCGCCGCGTCTCGGACCTGCCCGTCGGCGTGCGGCGGCCGGGAAGCTGAGGCGTGGGGCCTCTTGCACCGAAGCTGCGGCCCAATCCATGACGCCGCGCCTCTACAAGATCGACAAGTACCCGAAGCGCGTGGCGATCTGCGCGTCCGAGAGCTACGTGGTCGGCGGTGCGTTCTTCCTCGACTTCACACGCCCATTGATCATGCGCCGCTACCTGGGCGTGGGGCCCGTGGCGGGCGTGTTCGTGCCCGTGATCCACGAGGGCGAGCGCGAGGGCAGCTACCTGGTCGACGTGGGCCGCGACAACGCCTACTTCGACGACATCGAGGAGCTGTGGCGGCAGCGTTATCCCTCGAGCGCGCAACCGCCCGAGTATTTCCACCGCAAGCAGGACATCCTTGCGCACTTTGCCGCGCAGTTCTCGAGCAGGATAGGCGCGGCGGGCGCCGCTGGCGAAACTGCTGCTCCACGCGAAGATTAGGCCGTCATCCGCCCGACGACCCTGCGCACCCAGGGTGCCACGACAAGTACGGTGGGGAAGGCCACCGGCCACGTCGTCACGCAGCTTCGCAGCCACTGCAGGAGGAAGCCGTCCCCGATGCCGCGATTGATCGCGAGCACGAAAGCCGAAACGACGGCGACCATGATGGCCGAGAGCATGGCGCCGAAAAGGAGCGGGGCGAATCGAGGGGGAATGCGCATGGGGTTCTCCGGGATCAAGGTGAAAGGAAGGTAACGAGCACCGCGGCCGTGTAGAGCCCGATGCCGAACAGGGCGTGGGTGATGAGGCTCTGGACGCGTGCGGCGTTGGGGCGTGGCGTGCGGCTCGCCGCGATGCCCGCGCCCATGCCGGGCTGCATCAACAGGAAAGGTGCGGCGACAGTGGCGAGGCCAACGGCGAGCGCAGGGACGAGCGTGGGATGCCGTGCCCACTCGAGGCCGAACATCGCGAGCAGCAGCCCCGCGAAGGCGATGCCCGTGGCGTAGTGCGCGACCCAGCCCACCACCCGTTCATTCCGCACCGGCGGTGAGGCCGCGATGTGCGCGTGGCGAAAGCGGCCCTCGGGCATGTGGCCG
>JANMHV010000195.1:0-8346 GCA_031375445.1 Burkholderiales bacterium
CACCTCGAGGAGCTCGCGAACGGCACTCGGATGCGCGGAGCATCAGTCGCGAATGTCCTGCAGGAACCATTCGGTGGGCAGCTCGTGCCCGATGCCCTGCCGCCTGGCTTCCTCGTAGGCGACCGCCGCCACGGCATAGAACTGAGCGCCCTGGATGTTGCCCCGCTCCGAATACGTGATCTGGGTATCGGCGGTGCGCCCCGTCGTCTTGCCGCTCAGGATGTCGGCGAACATCACGTCATTGCCGGCTCCCGTGACGACCGGAGAGCGCTTTCCCAGTCGCCGGTGTTTCCAGAACTCCGCATCCGGCCGCGCCATGTAGCCCAGGTATTCGTCGGCGGTGCCGAGCTCGGGCCGGCCCACCGGAGCGGGTGCGGTCCCCAGCCGAAGTGTCACGTCGAAGCGCTTCTTCGCGGCATCGTCGGGCCTGCCGCCGATGGCGATCACGTGCATGCCCTCCTCCAGCCACTCACCTTTGATCACCGGAACCGCCGAATCGGTACATCCCGCCAGGATGTCCGCGCCGCGGTAGACATCGCGCGGGTTGTCCATGGGCACGACCTCGATGCCGAATTGCTCCGCCATCTCCACCGCATATCTTTCCCGGTTCGCCCGGGTCGGGCTGTAGACCTGGATTCGCCTGATGTCCCGGACCAGCAGCAGCGACTCCACATGCGAGCGCGCCATGCCGCCGGAACCCAGCATGCCCAGCACCGAAGCATTCTTCCGCGACATGATCTTCGCGCCGATGGCTCCGTCGGCGGCGACCCGCAAATGCTGCAAGTAACCATCGTTGATGAGCGCCAGCGGCTCGCCGTTCTCCACGCGGGTGAGGAAGATGAGGCCGCAGAAGAGCCCGGGGCGGACACAGAACTTTTCCTCGGTGCGCGCGCCGTTGTACTCCTGCTCCTCGAATACATCCGACTTCATCCGGATCGCGAAATAGCCCGAGGTCGATCCTCCCTCCATCGTGCCCCACTGGTAGAAACGACCCGGAGTTTGCGTCGGAATTCGGATGTCGATGCGGGGACGGCATACCGCTTCCCTCCCGATCAGGTCGCGATACGACTTCTCCAGCGCCTCGATCGTCATCCGTGCGGTCAGCACTTTTTGTATGTCGGCGTTGTTCAGCAGCATCGTCATCAGCGCGTTCCATATGAAGGAATGTAGTTCCACATCCAAGGATGATCATGTCGAACCTTCGGCCCGCACGCAACCGGCGACCAAGCGCGCACCGTCGGAAGTCCCCGGGGCGTTTTCTTTTTTGCTTTATATTGGGGTTGGCACACGCCTTGCTGGCGTCGTGATTCCCAACGCCCCCTAGAACGCATGCCGCTTTCCGAGTACTACAACGAGATGTTCACCGCGGATCGCGCGGTGCGCCCCCACTACGCGGCCTTTGCCGAGTGGCTGGCCGAAACCCCGCCCGCGCGCATCGCGCAGGACCGGCACGCGGCCGACCTCCTGTTCCATCGGGTGGGAATCACCTTCGCGGTCTACGGCGAGACCTCGGGCACCGAGCGGCTGATTCCCTTCGATATCGTCCCCCACGTGATTCCGGGGGAGGAGTGGGAGCGGATCGCCAGGGGGCTGCGCCAGCGGGTACAGGCCCTGAACCGGTTCCTGCACGATATCTACCACGGGCAGGAGATCCTGCAGGCGGGGAAGCTCCCGCGCGACCAGGTCGAGAACAACGCGCAGTTCCGCAAGGAGATGGTCGGCGTCGACGTGCCCGGGGGCGTCTACGCCCACGTGGCCGGCGTGGACATCGTGAAGCACTCCGACGGCGAGTACTACGTCCTCGAGGACAACCTGCGCACCCCCTCGGGCGTCTCGTACATGCTGGAGAACCGCAAGATGATGATGCGGCTCTTCCCGGAGCTCTTCGCGCGGCAGTCGATCCGCCCGGTCGACCACTACCCCGACCTTCTGGTGAAGACGCTTCGCGCCGTGGGCCAGAGCGGCGTGGACAATCCCACCATCGTGCTGCTCACCCCGGGCCACCACAACAGCGCCTACTTCGAGCACGCTTTCCTCGCGCAGCAGATGGGCATCGAGCTGGTGGAGGGGCAGGATCTTTTCGTCCTCAACAACACCGTCTTCATGCGCACCACCCAGGGCCCGCGGAAGGTGGACGTGATCTACCGCCGCCTCGACGACGACTTCCTCGACCCGCTCGCCTTCCGCCCCGATTCGATGCTCGGCGTTCCCGGCCTGCTGGGCGCCTACCGCGCGGGGCGGGTGACGCTTGCCAACGCGATCGGCACCGGGGTCGCGGACGACAAGTCCATCTATCCCTACGTGCCGGAGATGATCCGTTTCTACCTGGGAGAGGAGCCGATCCTCAAGAACGTTCCCACCTACGTGCTGAGGAAGCCCGACGACTTGAAGTACGTGCTGGAGCACCTCGACGAGCTGGTGGTGAAGGAGGCGCAGGGCTCCGGCGGCTATGGCATGCTGGTGGGTCCCACCGCGAGCCGGGAGGAACGCGAGCGTTACCGCCAGCGGGTGCTCGACTCCCCGGAGCGCTTCATCGCGCAGCCCACCCTTTCGCTTTCACTGGTTCCGACGTTCTGCGGCGAGAAGCTTGGCGACCGGCACATCGACTTGCGGCCCTACGTGCTCACCGGCCACGACGTGAACTTCGTGCCCGGCGGGCTCACGCGGGTGGCGCTGCGTGAAGGCTCGCTGGTGGTCAACTCCTCCCAGGGCGGCGGGGTCAAGGACACGTGGGTGGTGGACTGATGCGATACCGTCATCCCCGCGCAGGCGGGGACCCAATCTGATGCTCTCCCGAGTCGCCAGCAACCTCTACTGGATGAGCCGCTACGTCGAGCGGGCGGAGAACACCGCGCGCGTGCTGGACGTGGCGTGGCGCATGTCGCTGCTCGCGCAGACCGACGACCTGCAGGACCAGGAGTGGCACGCTCCGCTCAACATCACCGGGACACTGTTCCCGTTCTCCGGCCGCCACGACGTGGTCTGCGCCCGCGAGGTGCTCCACTTCATGGCGCTCGACTCCGAGAACCCCTCTTCGATCTACGCCTGCGCGCGTTCGGCGCGCGAGAACGCCCGGGCGGTGCGCGGCACCATCACCTCCGAGATGTGGGAGGTGCTGAATGCCACCTGGCTCGAGATGCAGAACATGGACGAGGAGAGGCTCGAATCCCGGGGCGTCTCCGCGTTCTTCGAGTGGGTGAAGGAGAGGAGCCACCTCTTCCGCGGCGTGACCTTCGGCACCATGCACCGCGACGACGCCTACGAATTCGCGCGCCTGGGCACCCACATGGAGCGGGCCGACTCCACCGCGCGCATCCTCGACGTGAAGTACCACATCCTCCTGCCGAGCGTGAAGGAGGTGGGAGGCGCCGTGGACTACTACCAATGGTCGGCGGTGCTGCGCTCGGTTTCGGCCTTCGAGGCCTACCGCAAGGTTTACCGGGACGTGATCACGCCGCTGAAACTCGCGGAACTCCTCGTCCTGCGCGACGACATACCCAGGAGCCTGCGTTTCTGCCTGCGGCAGGTCTGCGATACGCTGGGGCGCGTCCAGAACGCCCAGTCCGCCGACGCCGTGCGCCTCGCCAACCAGATCCTCGCCCAACTGCAGCACGGCCGCATCTCCGACATCTTCTCCTCCGGCCTGCACGAGTACCTCACCGAGTTCCTCGAATCCATGCAAGACCTTTCCGGCGACATCCAGCGCAGCTTCTTCTCCGCTCGAGTGGTCGAGTAGAATTTCCCCGCCATGACCTATTGCGTAGCGCTCCGCCTCGACTCCGGGATGATCTTCGCCTCCGACTCGCGCACCAACGCGGGCGTGGACCACATCGCCACCTTCACCAAGATGCGCGTCTACGAGAAGAAGGACGACCGCGTGATCGTGGCGCTCTCCTCCGGCAACCTCGCCATGACCCAGGGCGTCATCAACATCCTCGACCGCCATGCGCGCATCGAGGATGGCGAGGAGAGCATCTGGACCGTGGACTCGATGTACGACGCGGCTGCCCTCGTGGGCGACGCGCTGCGCGAGATGCATCGTCGCGATGGACCCTTCCTGCAGCAATCGTCGATCGAAGCCAGCGCCAACCTGATCGTGGGCGGCCAGATCGGCCAGGAGCCGCCGCGGCTCTTCCACATCTACGCCCAGGGCAACTTCATCGAGGCCACCGACGACACGCCCTACTTCCAGCTGGGTGAATCGAAGTACGGCAAGCCCATCCTCGACCGCGTGGTGTCCATGGCGACCCCGCAGAAGGAAGCCGCCAAGTGCGTTCTGATCTCCTTCGACTCGACGATGAAGTCGAACATCTCCGTGGGGCTGCCGATCGACCTCCTCTGGTACCCGCGCGACAGCCTGCGCGTGGGCATGCGCCAGCGCATCCGCGAGGGCGACCCCTACTTCACGATGCTGCGCTCGCGGTGGGGCGGCGGCTTGCGCCGGGTCTTCTCCGAGCTTCCCGATCCCGACTGGCTCGAGTAGGCAAGGCGGGAAACCACAGATGAACACGGATCAACACGGATAAAGGCAGGATAGCGCGTCCGGTTTGGCAGCCGTGAACATTGCCACGAACTCCCGAATGGCTTTCATCCGTGTTCACCTGTGTTCATCTGTGGTTTCACGCCTTTCCAGGTAGCCAATGACAATCAAGGTCGCGCTCCACCACAAGACCCGCTACGACTACGACCGGCCGATCTCGCTCTCGCCCCACGAGGTCCGCCTGCGCCCCGCGGCGCATTGCCGCACTCCGATCGAGAGCTACTCGCTCAAGGTCAAGCCCGCCAAGCATTTCCTGAACTGGCAGCAGGATCCGTACGGCAACTGGGTCGCGCGCATCGTCTTCCCGGAGAAGACCCGCGAGCTCGAGATCACCGTGGATCTTGTCGCCGACATGACGGTGATCAACCCGTTCGACTTCTTCGTCGACGCGAGCGCCGAGACCTTCCCGTTCACCTACACCAACGAGAATGCGCGGGAGCTCGCTCCCTACCTCGAGCTCGACCCGTCCACCCCGCTCCTCATGGCGTTCGTGCAGAAGGGGCGCGAGCGCTTCCTCGGACGCGGCATGAGCACCATCGACCTGCTGATCGCGGTGAACCAGCTGGTGCGCCAGGACGTGGACTACCTCGTTCGCATGGAGCCCGGCATCCAGACCCCGGACCAGACGCTCGAGCGCGGCCAGGGCTCCTGCCGCGATTCGGCGTGGCTGCTGGTGCAGGTCCTGCGCTACCTGGGCATCGCCTCGCGCTTCGCTTCGGGCTATCTCATCCAGCTGGCCGCCGACCAGAAGTCCCTCGACGGACCTTCGGGCCCCGAGCGCGACTTCACCGACCTGCACGCCTGGGCCGAGGCCTACGTGCCGGGCGCGGGGTGGATCGGCCTCGACGCCACCTCGGGCCTCATGGCGGGCGAGGGCCACATCCCGCTCGCGTGCACCGCGCTGCCGGGGAGTGCCGCCCCGGTGATCGGCATGGCGGACGTGGCCAACACCACGTTCAGCTTCGAGATGACGGTGACTCGCATCCACGAAGACCCGCGCGTCACCAAGCCCTTCACCGAGGCGCAGTGGGGCGCCATCGACACGCTCGGCCGCCAGGTGGACCAGGAGCTCGAGCAGCACGACGTGCGCCTCACCGTCGGCGGCGAGCCGACCTTCGTCTCGGTGGACGACATGGAGGGCGCGGAGTGGAATTACTTGGCACTTTCGGAGCGCAAGCTCGAGCTCGCGACCGAGCTGGTGCTACGGCTGCGCGACAAGTTCGCCCCCGGCGGGCTGCTGCACTTCGGCCAGGGCAAGTGGTACCCCGGCGAGCCGCTGCCGCGCTGGGCGCTCTCGGTCTTCTGGCGCAAGGACGGCACGCCGCTGTGGGAGCCGCCGGGTGACGTGAAGCATTCGGGACCCCCGGACGAGAACGACGCGGCCCATTTCGCTTCCGAGCTCGCCCAGGCCCTCGGCCTCTCGCCCGATTACGCCATGCCGGCCTTCGAGGACCCGTGGCGGATCATCCACGACGAGGCCAACCTGCCGCTCAACGTCGACGTGATGAACGAGGACACGTCGACCGAGCCCGCGCGCCGCCGCCTCGGCGACCGCATCGCCGCGGGGCTCGGCAACCCGGTGGGCTACGTGCTGCCGTTGAAGGCCGTCCCGCGCGGCAAGGCGTCGAACGCGTCGAAGTGGCGCAGCTCGCCCTGGCCGCTGCGCCGCGAGCGCGTGTTCCTCATCGAAGGCGATTCGCCGATGGGCTATCGCCTGCCCCTCGAATCGCTCCCGGAAGTGCTGCCGGAGGACGAGGAAACCTACACGCCGCAGGATCCGTTCGACCGCCGCAACGCGCTGGGCCAGCGGAAGCCCTCGAAGGCCGCGCAGGCGGCCAAGCACGGCAAGCCCCTCCACGTCCCCGCCGGCGCCGGGCGCGAGGTCATCAAGACGGCACTCACGGTTCAGGTGAGGAAAGGCGAGATCTACGTGTTCCTGCCGCCGATGGAGCTGCTGGAAGATTTCATCTCGCTCACCCAGATCGTGCAATCCGTGGGCCAGGCCCTCGGGCGCACCGCGCGCTTCGAGGGCTACCCCCCGCCCACCGACCCGCGCCTCGGGCGTTTCGCCATCACCCCCGACCCCGGCGTGATCGAGGTCAACATCCACCCCGCGAGCGACTGGGACGAGCTGAAGGAGCACTTCGAGATCCTCTACGAGGAGGCGCGCCTCACGCGGCTCGCCACCGAGAAGTTCATGCTCGACGGGCGCCACACCGGCACCGGCGGGGGCAACCACGTGACCCTCGGCGGCCCCACCGCGGAGGAAAGCCCGATCCTGCGCCGGCCCGACGTGCTGAAGAGCCTCATCACCTACTGGCAGACGCATCCGGCGCTCTCGTACCTCTTCAGCGGCATGTTCATCGGCCCCACCAGCCAGAGCCCGCGCGTCGACGAGGCGCGGAGCGATACGCTCTACGAGCTCGAGATCGCGTTCGAGCAGCTGGAGGAGCAGTTCAGGATCGGCGAGCCCAACGAGAAGCCGTGGCTGGTCGACCGGATCCTGCGTAATTTCCTGGTGGACCTCACCGGCAACACCCACCGCGCCGAGTTCTCGATCGACAAGCTCTTCGCGCCGGGCACGGCCACCGGACGCCTCGGGCTGCTCGAGTTCCGCGCCTTCGAGATGCCGCCCCACTCGCGCATGCTGCTGCTGCAGGTGCTGCTGCTGCGAGCGTTGGTGGCGCGCTTCTGGGTGCGGCCGTATCGCGAGAAGCTGGTGTACTGGGGCACGCGCCTGCACGACGAGTTCATGCTGCCGCACTTCGTGGCCCAGGACCTGCGCGACGTGATCGACGACTTGAACGGCGCCGGCTACGCATTCCGTTTCGAGTGGTTCGCGCCGTTCCTCGAATTCCGCTTCCCGCGCTACGGCACCGTCACCTACGACGGGATGGAGATCGAGCTGCGCCAGGCGATCGAGCCGTGGCACGTGCTGGGCGAGCAATCGTCCCAGACCGGCACCTCGCGCTATGTCGATTCCTCCGTCGAGCGGCTACAGGTGAAGGCCACGCGGCTCAACGAGAACCGCTACGCCATCGCCTGCAACGGCCGCATGGTGCCGATGACGCCGACGGGTCGCCCTGGAGAATTTGTGGCTGGCGTGCGTTACCGGGCCTGGGCGCCGCCCTCGGCGCTGCATCCGACGATCGGCATCCACGCGCCGCTGGTGTTCGACCTGGTGGATCTCTGGAACGGCCGCTCCATCGGGGGCTGCACGTACCACGTGGCGCATCCGGGGGGACGCAACTACGCGACGTTCCCCGTCAACGCCTTGGAGGCCGAGGCGCGCCGCATGGCGCGTTTCCAGGCGATGGGCCACACCGCCGGGGCGATGACGATCCAGAAAGAAGCGCATAACCCGCGCTTCCCGGTAACGCTGGATTTGCGCAAGCGGCCGCAGGTGCCGGATTAGACAGCCAGATCTCTATTTCGCGATTCGCGCTTTGTACACCCCGGAATGACGAGCTTGATCCGGAGGGACAGCATGCATTCCCCAGGGACCGGCCTAGAAGTCCCACTGTGAAAGAATCCCAATCGAAAAAGCTCGTCGATCCACGTCACGGGAAAAGAATCGTCACCGGCTCCGGGATATCCGGGATCGACGTCTGACAAGTTTTCGCCCAGGACTGCGGGGTATTACATCCAGGAGAAGCACAGCCAGCGAAAATCGATCCATGAAGATACCAGGACTTCATGAAGGTGCCGCTTGCAAGCCGACGCGAATCCTCATATAGGCCTCGTATTATTGGCGCTACTTTCGACCAAGTCATCTGCTCACCACCCGTGTAAGTGACCTGGACGTC
>JANMHV010000213.1:0-10296 GCA_031375445.1 Burkholderiales bacterium
GCGCCCGACGAAGGCCATGCGGTCGGTCTCGCACGAGACCTGGGTGGATTCGACGCCGTGGACCGCGGCGAGGTGGAACATCCACGGGGCGGCCTCGTTGGCGGAGCGCGGTCGGCGCGTGCACAGCAACGCGTCGCGGGCGGCGACGAACTCCGTCTGCACGAAGAGGTTGGAGAACGCGGGATGCAGCGCATCGGCCGCCGCCGGGGCGAGCACGACCTCGGCGTAGGTCGTGACCTCGAGCGTGCGGCGGGTGCGCGAGCGGTTGGTGAGGCGAAGGCGGCGCAGCTCCACGTCGTCCTCGGGCGAGACCGCGATCTCGGTGTGGGCCTCCAGCTCGTGGTCGAGGCGCCGGAATTCGGCCCGCGCCTCGGTGAATGTGGCCTCATAGCGATCCGCCACCGCGAGCGTCGGCTGGTGCGTGGTGGACCAGAACTCGGGTGCCGAGACGTCGCGCAGGTAGCAGAAGGTTCCGAACGCATCGCGAGTGGGGTCCTCGCGCCAGCGCGTCACCGCCAGCTCCTTCCACCGTGACGAGCCGCCGCCCGAGCGCGTCACCATCACGTGGTAGCGGCCGTTGGAGAGTAGCTGCACGGCCGGTGCGCCGCCGTGGGGCCCGGTGAACGCGCGCACCGGCGCCTCGCCCCCCGGTGCGCCGCCCCGGTCGATCGCCACTTCTTCGGGGTGCACGTAGGGAGCGGCCGCCTTGGGCAGCCGCTCCTGCAGCAGCAGCAGCGTCGCCTTGAAGAGCGGCTCCGATTCGAACCGCCGCTGCATCGGCCGCCCCAGCAACGCGTGCGCGATGGCGAGCAGCGTCATCCCCTGGTGGTGCGCCATGAACGAACGCACGACGGCACTCGGCTGGCCGCGCGGGATGCGGGAGGTGGTGTAGTCGACGGCTTCGTAGAGGCCGAAGCGTGCCGCGAGGCCTTCGGCGGCGAGCCGCTCCAGGTTCGAGCACGCCGCCTCGGGCGCCACCACCAGGGCGAGCGCGGAGGCGTAGGGCGCCACCACCAGGTCCTCGGCGAGGCCGCGCTTGGAGCCCAGGCCCGGCACGCCGAAGGCGCGGTACTGGTAGTTGAGCGCCGCGTCCACGGCGTTGTAGCCGGACTCGGAGATGCCCCACGGCACGTTGCGGCTACGGCCATAGGCGACCTGGCGCTCCACCATCACGCGGCAGGTCTGGTCGAGCAGCGTGCGCTCGTAGGTCGGCATCACCAGCATCGGCATCAGGTACTCGAACATCGAGCCGCTCCAGGACAGGAGCACGGGGCTGCCGCCGCTCGCGGTCAAGCGCCGGCCGAGGGCGAACCAGTTCTCCTGCGGCAGCCCCCCTTGCGCGATGGCCACGAAGCTCGCGAGCCGCGCTTCGGAGGCGAGGAGGTCGTAGCAGCTCGCGTCGCGCCGCTGCTCGGTCAGGTTGTAGCCGATGGCGAGCAGGTGGCGCTCGCCGTCGTAGAGGAAGTCGTACTCCATCCGCGACATCGCCTCGCAACGCGAGGCCAGCACGTCGATCGCGGCAAGGCGTGCCTGCGCGGGCCCGTCGGCGCCTTCGCGTGCCTCGATCGCGGCCAGCTCGCGCAGCGTCGGGATCGGCCTCGTGGCGGCGAAGCGATGCTCGGGCGCCAGCAAGTCCAGCTCCGCCACCAGCATCGCGCACTGGCGCTCCAGCGCCGCGATCCAGAACGCCGCGTCGGGCCCGGCGGGCTCCACGGGGTGAAGGGCGACTTCACCGACGTCCGCCGCGATGCGACCCATCCATTCCCGCGCGGCGCCGAAGCTCGCCACTCGCGAGTCGAAGGCGGTCTCGAGGTCGCGTTGCAGCGTCGCGAGTGCCGCGCTCGCGATGCCGCCGGATGCCGCGGCGAGGACGCGGGCGGTGTCGGCCAGGCCCTCGAACCAGCGCACGTCGACGACCGGTTGCCCGGCGAGCTCGAGGAGCGCCGGGCGCAGCGTCATCAGGTGGCCGGCGAGGTTGCCGCTATCCACCGCCGAGATGTAGAGCGGCGGCAGCGGCTGCAGCGTGCGCGTGTCGTACCAGTTGAAAAAGTGCCCCTCGTGGCGCTCCAGGCGCTCCATGGTGTCGAGGGCCGCGGCGGTGCGTGCGATGAGCTCGCCCGCGGCTGCGTAGCCGAAGTCGTTCGCCGCCACGTTCGCGAGGAGCGCCAGCCCCATGTTGGTGGGCGAGGTGCGGTGCGCCACCGTGGCCACGGGGTGCTCCTGGAAATTATCCGGAGGCAGGTGGTGGTCGTCGGCGCCGACATAGGTCTCGAAGAAGGCCCAGGTGCGCCGCGCGAGGTCGCGCAGGAAGAGGCCCTGCGCGGCGGTGAGGCGGGGCTCGCGGCGCTCGAGGGGACGGCTCGCCCAGGCGACGAGCGCGGGCGAGGCGAGCCACAGCAGCAGCAGGGGAGCGGCGGCGACCAGCGCGGCGGGGCGCGTCGCGGCCAGCACCGCGCCGAGCGCGAGGGCCAGGGCCGGCCCGATCGCGAGCGACCCGGCGTAGCCCGCGCCGGCGCTCTCCAGCGAAGTGGTCCACTCGAGGAGCCCGCGGCGCGAGATCCACATGCGCCACGCGGTTCGCCCGATGGCGTCCAGGTTCGATGCGGCCTCGTGGGGCAGGAGGGCCAGGCCCATCACGGCGAGCGCCGCGGCGCGCCCGGCCTCGCGGGCGCTCGCCGCCAGGTGCTGGCGCAGCAGCATCTCGGGCGGCTTGCGCAGCGCCCCGAGCGTGAGCGCCCCCACGGTCGGGAACAGCACGATCGCGAGCACCGCCACGGTCCAGAGGCCGGGGTGCGGCAACACCAGCCACGCGGCGGCGAGGACCGCGACCAGCGCCGGCGGCACGAGGCTGCGGCGCAGGTTGTCGACGAGCTTCCACTGGGACAGCAGCGACAGGGGGTTGGCGACCATGGAGCCGTTGGCTGCCGGCACGTGCGGCCACAGCCACGAGGCGAGCTGCCAGTCGCCGCGGATCCAGCGGTGGCGCCGCGCCACGTCCGCGGCGTAGGTGGGGGGATAGTCCTCGTGCAATTGCACGTCGGAGATCAGTCCCGAGCGCGCGTGCAGGCCCTCGAGCAGGTCGTGGCTCAAGATCCGGTTGGCCGGCATGCGCCCGGCGAGCGCCCGCTCGAAGGCGTCGACATCGTAGATGCCCTTGCCGATGAAGGAGCCCTCGCCCGCGACATCCTGGTAGACGTCGGAAACCGCGCGCGTGTAGGGATCGATCCCCGCCTCGCCGCCGTGCAGGTTCGCGTACCAGGAGCGGCTCGATCCCGGCAGGCTCGCGGCCACCCGCGGCTGCAGGATGCCGTAGCCGCGGACCACGATGCCGCGCTCCGCGTCGAATCGCGGCTGGTTCAGCGGATGCGCCATCACGCCCACGAACTGGCGCGCGGAGTCGCGCGGCAGCTGCGTGTCGGTGTCCAGCGTGATCACGTACTTGACGCTCCCCAGCACGCTCGTGTCGCCCACCACCGTCGCGAATCGACCGGCGCCCGCGCCGCGCAGCAGCGCGTTGAGGTCGCCCAGCTTGCCGCGCTTGCGCTCTTCTCCCATCCACGCGCGCTCCTGCGCGTTCCAGAGCCGCGGCCGGTGGAACAGGAAGAAGCCGCCGCCGTGCTTCGCGTTCAGCGCCTCGATGGCACCCCGCGCCGCCTCCACCAGGACCGCGTCCCCGGGCAGGTGCGCCTCGGCCGCGTCGGCGAAGTCGGTGAGCAGCCCGAAGTGCAGGTGCGCGTCGCGGTTGGCGAGGAAGCGTACTTCGAGCGCCTCGGCGAGCTCCTCGATGCCGGCAACGGTGCCGAGCATCGAGGGCACCACCACCAGGGTGCGCGCCTCGCGCGGCAGGCCGCGGGAGAAATCCATGCGCGCCAGGGTGCCCGGGGTCGCGACGAGGGTCGCGATCCAGTTGGCCATCGCCGTGGCGAGCTGCGAGGCGGCGATGACGAGGAGGGGTGCCAGCAGCCAGAGGATCGCGGGTGCCGCGCCGTCGGCCCAGGCGCGCCCCAGCAGCAGCGCCGTCACGGCGCCGGTCCCGAGGGCGATGGCGCCCAGGTACAGGGCGAGGGGCGCCCGGGGGGCCGCGCGCCACAGGCCGCGCGCGAATCGGGGCCGGGCGCCGGCCGCGCGCTCGAGGGTGGCGCGCCCCGAGTCGATGAGGAAGTAGCCCACGTGCGCCGCCCGCGCGCCCGGCACGCTCCCGGCCTCGTGCGCGAGCTGCACGGCCTTGCGCGCCACGTCGACCTCGGTGAGCTCGCTCGAGCGCGCGATCTCCTCGACCACGTGGCGATAGCGGTCGCGGGTGGCGAAGTCCATCCGCCCGTAGTCGCCGCCCGGGTCCTCGCGCAGCTTGCGCTCCACCCCGCTCATCGACTCGACGAAGTCGCGCCAGTCCATGGCGCCGAGGAAGCGCAGGCTGCCGATGGTGTTGCCGATCGAGACCTGGGTCGCGGCCTGGCGCTGCGTCTCGACCCGCACCAGCTGCTCGATCGAGAAACCCGACTCGCCCAGGCGCTGCTCGATCCAGGTGAGCGGCAGCGCCAGCGGCGCCCCATGGCCCTGCAGGCGGCGGGCGAGCTCGGAGACGAAGGCGCTCACCATCGGCGGGTCGGAGCGCGCCATGTCGGCGGTCACCAGGATGAGGCTCCTCGGATCGCGCTCGGCGACCTCCATCATCTGGTCGGCCCACGCATGGGCGCGCCCGCGGTCCACCGTGGCGGCGAGCACGCGCGCGGCGATGCGCCGCAGGTTCTCGATGAGTGCCAGGCGCAGCATGATCGGCACCGCCCAGAGCTCGCCCAGCTCGAGCGGCGTCACCTCCTGGTACGCGGCCACGAAACGCTGCAGGCTCTCGGCATCGACGCGCCCGTCGCCGTGGGAGATCGCCTCCAGCGCCAGGTCGTACACGCGTGGCAGGCCCGCGGAGGCGCCGGACGCGAGGCGCGGCAGGACGCGGCTGTATCCCTTCGGCAGGTGGCGCTTGGCGGTTCGGATCTGCTCGTCGATCAAATAGAAGTTGTCGAGGAGCCATTCGGCCGCCGGCGTGATGCGGCGCTTCTGCGCGATGGTCGCCGCGAGCCCGTCGCACGCCGCCAGCAGCAGCGCCTCGTTGTCCGCCAGCCGGCCGAGGAGGCGCTCGGGGGCGTTGCCGGGCGCCAGCCGATGCGCCGCCGCGAGCGCGCGGCCGTGGCGCTCCATCTGGTCGGCGCTGAAGAGCTCCGAGCGCAGCGGGGCCTCGGGCTCGGCTGCGCCCCGGGGCGCGCGTGGGCGCGTGCGCAGCGACAGCGCGTGGAGCCAGCGCGAGATCAAGGGCTGCTAATGCCCAAGGAGGTCCCCGGCGGGCTTGAGCGAATCGACGCGGTCGCAGATCACCTTGGCGATGGCGACGAGCGGCGCCCCCAGCAGCAGGCCCCAGACGCCCCACAGCCAGCCGAAGAAGAGGAGCGCGATGAAAAGGACCGCGGCGTTGACCTTGGCGAAGCGGCTCTGCAGCCAGGTCATCACCAGCATGCCGGCCCCGGTGGCGACCACGAGCGAGACTCCGGCCACGACCAGCGCCTGGGTCGTCGTGCCGAACTGCATGAAGCCGGCGATGCCGCTCGCCACCGCGAACGCCATCGGCCCCAGGTAGGGCACGAAGTGCGTGAGCCCCGCCGCGACCCCCCAGGCGCCGGCCTGCTCGACGCCGAGGGCGGCGAAGGCGATCCAGGTGCCGATCGCCACCAGCACGTTGGCGCCGATGGTCGCGAGGAGGTTCTTCTGGATCTGGGTATCGATCTCCTCGAGGATCCGAACCGCGTCCTTCTTTGCCGAGAGCGACGGGCCCACGAACTGCACCAGCTTCCTGCGGAAGTGCTCCCCCGAGGCGAGCAGGAAGTAGGTGAGGAGCAGCACGATCGGCGCCTGCGCCACGACGCTCACCAGGACCGCGGTCTGCGCGAGCATGAAGTTCTGCAGCCACGGGCTCGCGTCGGGCTCGCGTGCCGCCACGCGCGGCGGTGCCGAGCGGGCGGGCTTCTTGTCTTCGGCCACGTCGGAAGCCGCCGCCTGCAGCGTAGTCGCGGCCTCCTGGAGCTTCCCAAGGGAGGTGGGGCCGCCGGCGCGCACTTCGCGCACGTGCTCGCGCACCTTGCGGGCGGCCTCGGGGAGCTTGGCGATGAGGGCGGTGGCGTCATCACCGAGCGCCATGCTGGTCCAGCCGAGGAAGGCCGCGATCGCTCCCAGCACCAGCGCCGCTCCCACTGCGCGCGGCACGTTCCAGGACTTGAGGACATCGACCACCGGGGTCAGGGCGTAGCTGCCGAGGATCCCGATCAGCAGCGGCACGAAGAAGGCGCGCGCGAGGTAGAGCGCACCCACCACGGCGATCACGACGAGGATTCCCACGCCGAGGGCGGTGGGACTCGAGGCGACGTGGGCCCGGCGTTCCTGCCGTGGCGGGTCCGTGGCGGCCGGATCTCCCTGGCCGGCCGGAAGCGTCTCGGGCGAAAGTTTCACGGCGCTCATGGGGGATCCTGGACGGGAGGGTCTTCAAGACTGCCCGTCCGCGGGCGCCGCGTCTGTTCGGAACCGAACATTCGCGAATGTTCGCCAGCGCACGGAATGCGCCGTCGGCCCGGGACTACCCTCGACGTGCGACCACCACGCAGGAAGGCGAGCACCCGCGATGAAATACACCCGCCAGTCCACCAGCGCCCGGCCCTCGATCTGGGCCCCGGCCTATCCCGGCAGCACCCGATTCACGACGAAGAGGAACGAAGCCATGGACCGCAATGCCCAGTACGTCGAGAAGATGCAGGGAAAGATGAAGATGTGGGACGCCGAGGTCGACGCCCTGTCCGCCGAGGGCGCCAAGCTCGCCGAGGAGGCGAGAGCCGGCTACGAGGCGAAGCTCGCCGAGCTGCGCGTCACCCGCGACCACGCGAACGTGGCGCTGCAGGAGCTGCGCGTGGCCACGGTGGCCGCCAGCAAGAATCTCTACCCCGGCGTCGAGCTCGCCTGGGACACGATGTCGAAGGCGCTCGCAAAGGTCTCCGCCGATTCGCGGAAGTAGGGCGCTTCCCGGGGAGCGCGAGGCGGCGTGGCGAGCGGGATGCGCATGTCGTTTCCTTCAGGCGGCGGCGAGCGCGGGCCCGACCCGGCCCTGGGTGGCGATGAAGCGGATGATCGTGTCGAGGCCCTGGCCGGTCTTCAGGTTGGTGAAGACGAACGGCCGCTCGCCGCGCATCTTCCGCGCGTCTCGATCCATCACCTCCAGGGATGCGCCCACCATCGGCGCCAAAACGATCTTGTTGATGATCAGCAGGTCCGACTTGGTGATGCCGGGCCCGCCCTTGCGCGGGATCTTGTCGCCCGCCGCCACGTCGATCACGTAGAGCGTCAAGTCCGAGAGCTCGGGGCTGAAGGTGGCCGCGAGGTTGTCGCCGCCGGACTCGATCAGGATCAGCTCCAGGTCCGGGAAGCGCCGGTTCAACCGCGCCACGGCCTCGAGGTTGATCGACGCGTCCTCGCGGATCGCCGTATGCGGGCAGCCGCCGGTCTCGACGCCGATGATGCGCTCGGGCGCCAGCGCCTCGTTCCTCACCAGGAACTGCGCGTCCTCCTCGGTGTAGATGTCGTTGGTGACGGCGGCGAGGCGCACGTGGTCGCGCAGCCGGCGGCAGAGCGAGAGCATCAGCGCCGTCTTGCCGGAGCCGACGGGGCCGCCGATGCCGACGCGCAGCGGGGAACTGGTTGCCATGGGGGTCTCCTTCACGAGCGGAAGAGGCGTGAGTACTGGACTTCGTGGCGCGCGGAGGCCAGCGCCAGCCCCGGCGCGAAGTTCTCGATCTGGTCGTCGCCGAGATGTCCCGCGGTGGTGGCGGCCGCTTCGATCGCGGGGGCGAGGGCGCGCAGCAGCCGCTGGCCGTCGGTCTGCCCCAGCGGCACCGTCTTCACGGCGGCGAGTACCTGGTTCTCCGCCCACGACCACAGGTAGGCCACGAGCGCGTTCTGAGGCTCGAGCTCCCAGCGCGTCGCGGCGAAGGCGAAGGCCGCGGTGTAGCCCAGCTCCTCGAACGCATCGAGGTCGCTCGCCTCGGCACCCATCAGGTCGACCAGGAGCCGTCGCAGCGAATAGCCCATCTGCACGGTCTCGGCACGCAGCTCGCGCGTCTCGCGCGTGGCGAGGTGCTCCTCGTTCCAGAGGTGCGCCGCATCGACGTCGTCGGCGGACCAGGCGGCCATGAGGCGCAGCAGCAGCGGTCCCTCGCCGCGCGCGAGGCTCAACGCCAGCACCGCGTGGATCCAGCTCCCGGTGGTCGCGGCATCGCGCACGGCGCCCGACTCGATCGCCGCCTCGAGGCCCTGGGAGTAACTGAAGGCGCCGACCGGGAGGGCGGGGCTCGCGAGGTGCAGCAGGCCCAGCAGGCTCGCGGCGGTGTTCATTCGGCCACCTTCACCGGCACGCCGAACTCGTGGATGCGGGCGCCGCTGGTGCGCTCGCCCTCGTGGTGATGGTGGCCCCCGCCATAGGCGCCTGCCTCGGGCTCGAACGGGGCCTCGATCTCGCTCGTCGCGGCGTCGAGGCCCTTCAGCATCGTCTCTAGGACGTGGTCGTAGGCGATGCGCAGCCACCCATCACCCACCTGCACCGCGACGTGGCGGTTGCCGAGGTGGTAGGCGGCGCGGGCGAGCGCCACGGCATCCGCGCACTCGACGTGCAACAGCTTTTCGGGGAGCGCCACGACCTCGAAGACGCGCCCGTCGCTCGCCACCACCAGGTCGCCGCCGCGCAGGATCTCGCCGCGGGGGAGCGCCATCGCCACCGTCTCGCCGGAGTCGAGCTTCGCCACGTGGCGGCTCTTCACGCGGTACTCGAAAGGCAGCGTGAGGACCCCCTTCGTGCGGATGTCGTAGACCTTGCGGCTCACCTGGATGCGCGTGCGGATCTCGACCATGGTCAGAATAGAAAGTAGCGTTGCGAGAGGGGGAGCGAGGCGGCCGGCTCGCAGGTGAGCAGCTCGCCGTCGGCGCGCACCTCGTAGGTCTCGGGGTCCACCTCGAGCTTCGGCATCCACGCGTTGTGGACCATGTCCTTCTTGCCGAGGTTACGCGTGTCGCGCACCGCTTCGAGCGGCTTCACCAACCCCAGGCCCGCGATGGCCGGGTTGGAGAGTGCCGCTTGCGAGACGAACGTGATGGAGGTGCGAAGGCCGCCGCCGAAGGAGCCGAACATCGGCCGGTAGTGTACCGGCTGCGGCGTGGGGATCGAGGCGTTGGGGTCGCCCATGGCGGCCGCGGCGATCATGCCGCCCTTCACGATGAGCGTGGGCTTCACGCCGAAAAAGGCGGGCTTCCACAACACGAGGTCCGCGACCTTGCCTTCCTCGATGGATCCCACCACGTGCGAGATGCCGTGGGCGATGGCCGGATTGATCGTGTACTTGGCGATGTAGCGCTTCACGCGGAAGTTGTCGTTCTGACCCTCCCCCTGCCCCCACCCAAGGGCGGGGGCACGATTTGCTCCCACCCCCTTGGGGGAGGGCCGGGGAGAGGGTCCGCCCAAATGCCCGCGCTGCACCTTCATCTTGTGCGCCGTCTGCCAGGTGCGGATCACCACCTCGCCCACCCGACCCATCGCCTGCGAGTCCGACGACATCATCGAGAACGCACCCAGGTCATGCAGGATGTCCTCGGCGGCGATGGTCTCGCGGCGGATGCGGCTCTCGGCGAAGGCCACGTCCTCGGCGATGGAGGGGTCGAGGTGGTGGCACACCATCAGCATGTCGAGATGCTCGGCGATGGTGTTGACGGTGTAGGGGCGCGTGGGATTGGTCGACGAGGGCAGCACGTTGGGAAGTGCGGCGACCTTGATGATGTCGGGGGCGTGCCCGCCGCCGGCGCCCTCGGTGTGGTACGTGTGGATGGTGCGGCCCTTGAATGCCGCGACACTCGCCTCCACGAAGCCGGATTCGTTCAGCGTGTCGGTATGGATGGCGACCTGCACGTCCATCTCGTCGGCGACGCAAAGGCAGCAGTCGATCGCGGCGGGCGTTGTGCCCCAGTCCTCGTGGAGCTTCAAGCCGATGGCGCCGGCTTCGACTTGTTCGCGAAGCGGCCCCGGCTGGCTCGCGTTGCCCTTGCCGAGGAAGCCGAGATTCATCGGGAAGGCCTCGGCGGCGGCGAGCATCGCGTGCAGGTGCCACGGCCCGGGAGTACACGTCGTGGCGAAGGTGCCGGTGGCCGGACCCGTGCCGCCGCCCAGCATGGTGGTCACGCCGGACATCAGCGCCTCCTCGATCTGCTGCGGGCAGATGA
>JANMHV010000226.1:0-9572 GCA_031375445.1 Burkholderiales bacterium
TCCCTTGAAGAGCTTCTTCAAGGTGGTGATGCCGCTGATACGTCCCGCGGTGGCGGCGGCCGCGGTGCTGATGTGGGTCACGTCGCTCTCGGAGCTCTCGGCCACCATCGTTCTCTACTACGGCGGCATGAGCACCATGCCGATCGAGATCTTCCAGCAGGTCGACAGCGGCCGGCTGGGCCTTGCGAGCGCCTACAGCGTGATCCTGATGCTCGCCATCTTCGTGCCCCTCGCGATCGCGCGCTGGGTCTTTCGCGTGAAAGTGGATGCGGTCCAATGACAAAGATCCTGGCAAGGCGCGTCCTCGACGTGAAGCCCCCGATGACCCGCGAGATGACGCGGCTGGGCAACGAGCTCGCGCGCTCGGGGCGCTCGATCGTGTCGCTCGCCCAGGGCGAGCCCGATTTCGACACGCCGCTGCACGTTCGCGAGGCGGGCAAGGCCGCCATCGATGGCGGCAAGACGCGCTATACCGATGTCCCCGGCACGCGTGAGCTCACCGCGGCGATCATTCGCAAGTTCGAACGCGACAATGGCCTCGTGTTCCAGCCCAACGAGATCACCATCGGCGTGGGCTCCAAGCAGGTGCTCTACAACGCGCTGCAGGCGACCGTGGATCCGGGCGACGAGGTTGTCGTGGCGGTGCCGGCCTGGGTTTCGTACGTGGACATGGTGCGGCTGGCGGGTGGCGTGCCGGTGATCGTGGCGGCACCCGCGGCCACTGGCTTCAAGATCACGCCCGCGCAGCTCGAAGCCGCCATCACGCCGAAGAGCAAGTGGCTGATGCTGAATTCACCGAGCAATCCGAGCGGGGCGGAGTATTCGGCCGCCGAGCTGCGCGCGCTTGCCGAAGTGCTGCTGCGCCATCCCCATGTGTGGATGATGTCCGACGACATCTACGAGAAGATCCGCTACGGCGATGGCCCCTTCCCGACGATGGCCAAGGTGGTGCCGGAGATGTCCGCGCGCTGCCTCACCATCAACGGCGTGTCGAAGACCTTCGCCATGACCGGCTGGCGCTGCGGCTTCGGCGGGGGGCCGGCGGAGCTGATCCGCGGAATCAACCTGGTGCAGGGGCAGTCGGTGTCGCACACGAGCTCCGTAACCCAGGCCGCCACCGTCGCGGCACTCGACGGGCCGATGGATTTCCTGCCGCCGTTCGTGGCGGCTTATCGCCGCCGGCGCGATCTCGTGGTCGCGGCGATGCAGGCGATCGATGGCGTGGAGTGTTCGGTGCCCGATGGCGCTTTCTATGTATTTCCCGGCATCCAGAAGCTGCTCGGGCGGCGTACGCCCAAGGGGAAGGTGATCGCCACCGACGTCGACCTCTGCATGTATTTCCTCGAGGAAGCCGGCGTCTCCACCGTGCCCGGCAGCGCCTTCGAGCTCCCCGGCCACTTCCGAATCTCGTACGCCGCCTCCGACGCGGCACTCGAGGAAGGCATGAAGCGCCTCACGGCCGCCTGCGGTTCGCTAACCGAACCTTAGGGGACAGACCACCAGTTGCGAATGCTGACACTGGTGGTCTGTCCCCCAAGGTTCAACTGGTGCAACTGGTGGTCTGTCCCCTAAGGTTCTCTCTGTGACACCGCGCCCCTCCGCTTCCACCGCCGCGTTCGTCCTCGCCATCGCCTTCGCCTGCAACATGGTGGGGCGCGGCATCGGCGACGCGTACATGGTATTCGTGCTGCCGCTCTCGGAGGAGTTCGGATGGCGGCGCGCGCAGGCGGCGAGCGTCTTTTCCATCTACCTCGTGGTGAACGGCCTGGGCGCGCCGTTGACCGGCATGGCGATCGATCGGTGGGGGCCGCGCCTGGTCTATCCGCTGGGCCTGGTGCTGCTCGGTTGCGCCTGCCTGCTCGCGGCGAACCTCTCCGAGATCTGGCAATTCCAGGTGTGCATCGGGCTGCTGGCGGGCATGGGCACCTCGATGCTGGGAATGGTTCCGGCCTCGATGCTGATCAGCCGCTGGTTCCGCCACCGCATGAGCACCGCGATGGGGGTCGCCTACGCGGGCTTCGGCACCGGCACCATCCTGCTGGTGCCGCTCGCGCAACATTCCATCGAGCTGCAGGGGTGGCGCGGTACCTACACGACCATGGGCGTGGGCCTCTTCCTGCTGTTGCCGGTGCTGCTGCTGTTGCCGTGGAAGCGCATCGAGGGCAAGGAGGCGCCTCTGCCGCGAGTGGCGGAGGGAGGTAAGGAAGCCGCCGCGGCTTCACGAATGCAGCTCCTCAAGGGCGCTTTCCGTACCCGCGCCTATTGGCAGCTGGTGACGCTTTTCTCCTTCACCTCGATGACCACGTTCTCGGTAGTCACCCAGGTGGTGCCCTTCTTCGTCGAGTCGGGGCTGACACCGCTCGAGGCCGCTACCGCCTTCGGCACGGCGGGCCTGCTCTCGGTGTTCGGCATTCCCGCCGCGGGATGGGCCGGGGACAAGCTCGGGCCGCGCGCGACGGCCACCACCACGTTCGCCTTCACGCTGCTGGGGATCATGGCGCTGATGGTGCTGGCCCACCATCCGGCGCGCTGGCCGGTGTTGGCGTGGATCGTATGCTTCGGCACCATGCAGGGCGCCCGCGGGCCGATCGTCTCGAGCCTCGCCGCGCGCCACTTCGCCGGTCCCGGCTTCGCCATGATCTACGGGACGATGTTCGCGTGGATGTCGATGGCCGGCGCCTTTGGCGGCCTCGTCGCCGGGCTGCTCTACGACGCGACCGGCGGCTACCGCGCGGGGCTCGCGTTCTCGATGGTCACCGTCTTCATCGCCGTGAGCCCTTTCTGGCTCCCGCGCCCCCTCTCAAAATAATTGGGTCAGAACAGGTTTTCCCCGGAAAATCTGTTCTGACCCAATTATTTCAAGCCAGCAGGGCGTGGATCTGAGCCACCACGTTCGCGCCCTCGCCGAAGGCGCCGCCCACGCGCTTGGCCGAGCCCGAGCGCACGTCGCCGATGGCGAACACGCCGCGCAGGTTGGTCGCGAGCGGCAGGCGCGGGTCGTCACCGGTGCGCACGAAGCCGCGGCTGTCCACCGCCACGTCGCAGCCCGCGAGCCACGCGGTGGCGGGATCCGCGCCGAGGAACAGGAACACGTCGCGGATCGGGCGCTCGGTGGTTTCACCGGAATCGCGATGGCGCCACTGCACCGACTGCACGCCTTCCTCCTGCGTCCCGTCGAGGTGGGCGATCTCGGTGCGGGTCAGCAGCTCGATGTTGGGTGTCGCGGCGATTCGGTCGATGAGGTACTTCGACATCGAGGCGGCCAGCCCCTCCCCGCGCACCAGCATCCACACCTTCGAGGCGTGGGCCGAGAGGAACACCGCCGCCTGCCCCGCGGAGTTGCCGCCGCCGACCAGTACTACCTCCTGCCCGGCGCAGCGCCGCGCCTCGATGGGCGACGCCCAGTACCAGACGCCATGCCCTTCGAGGTCGCGCAGGTTCGAGCAGTCTGGCCGCCGGTAGCGCGCGCCCGAAGCGATGACGACGGAACGGCTGCAGACCTCGCTGCCGTCGGCGAGCGCGAGCCGCAAGGGCACGTCTGCTGATTCCTCGCAGCGCAGCGCCGCCACCTCCGCGGGGATCATCATCCGCGCGCCGAACTTCTCCGCCTGGGTGAAGGCGCGGCCCGTGAGCGCCTGCCCCGAGATGCCGGTGGGAAAGCCGAAGTAGTTCTCGATCCGCGCGCTCGCCCCGGCCTGACCGCCGAACGCGCGGGCATCGAGCACCAGCACCGACAGGCCCTCGGAGGCCGCATAGACGGCGGCGGCCAGCCCCGCGGGCCCGGCGCCCACGATCGCCACGTCGTAGCAGCGCTCGCTGTCCGACCCATCGAGCATGCCAATGCACTTCGCGAGTGCGTTGTCGCTCGGGTTGCGAAGCACCGAGCCATCGGGGCAGACCGCGAGAGGCAGCTCGCCCAGGGCGGGGGCATAACGCTCGATGAAGGCGCGCGCATCGTCGTCCTGGGCCGGATCGAGCAGCAGGTGGGGAATGCCGTTGCGCGAGAGGAAGCCCTGCAACCGGACGACGGCAGGCATCGCGGGCGAGCCCACCAGCACCGGCCCGCCGAATCCGGATTCGATCAGCCCCACGCGCCTCAGGATGAATGCGCGCATCATCCGTTCCCCCAGTACCGCCTCGCCGACCAGCAGTGCGCGCAACTGGGCCGGGTCGAGGAGGGTCGCCTCCACGTCGGTCACCGCTACCCCGTCGACCAGGGAGCGCCGCCCCGACAGCGCCCCCAGCTCCCCGGTGAACTGCCCCGGCCCGTGCTCGGTCACCAGGCTGTCGTGCCCGTGGCCGTCGCGCGCCGAGATCCGGATCGTCCCGGCCCGCACCACGAAGATGCCTTCGGAAGGCTTGCCGGTCTCGTAAAGGTGCGTGCCGGCGGGGATTCGGCGCGGCGTTCCGAAGCGATGCACGCGCGCGAGCTCGCCCTCGTCCAGCTTCGGAAACGCCTGGCCCTGGCGCGCGTGGATGGTGGGGGAAGAGGCCTCGTCCATCAATGCAGTTTATCTGCTGGCCGTGGGTGCCGGGCGCCTTCGTTCGGTGGCGTACAGACCTCCGGCGACGCGGTGGGGACAATCGAGCATCCCCCCAGCAGATCGAGAACACCCATGAACACTTCAGTGCGAAGCCAGTGGTCCCTGGCGGTTGGCGCCTGCGCCGCCGTCGTCCTCGCGGGTTGCGCGAGCGTCCCGCCCCCGACGGAGCAGATGGCGGTATCGAAGTCCGCGATCGCCAACGCGGCGAGCGCCGGCGGTGGCGAAGCCGCCCCGGTCGAGATGCGCAATGCCCAGGACAAGCTCGATCGCGCCAACCGCGCGATGGGCAAGAAGGAGTACGTCGAGGCGCGCCAGCTCGCCGAAGCCGCCCAGGTCGACGCGCGGCTCGCCGAGAAGAAGGCGGAATCCACCAAGGCCGGCAAGTCGGCCGCCGTGATCGAGGAAGACCTTCGCGTGCTGCGCGAAGAGCTCCAGCGCAATACCCGTTGATCGTCCCAAAGGAATCGCACATGAAACGTTTTCCGTACCTCGCCGCGGCCTTCGTCGCCGCCACCGTCCTCGCCGGCTGCAGCTCGATGCCCGCCGCCGATTCCCCCATCGTCCTCGCGCGCAGCGAATTCAGCGCCGCGCAGGCGAACCCGCAGGTGTCGAGGTACGCCGCGGCCGAGCTGCGCCAGGCCGGCGAATCGCTCGATCGCGCCAACGCCGCCTCCGCCAAGCACGAGAAGGACGCCGTGGTCGACCACCTGGCCTACGTGACGCGGCAGCAGGTCAACATCGCCCGGGAAACCGCTTCCCAGAAAGCCTCCGAGCAGTCGGTGGCCACGGCGAATTCCGAGCGCGACCGCGTACGCCTTGCCGCCCGCACTCGCGAAGCCGATGTCGCGATCGGCAACGCCAATGCCGCCCAGCGCAGCGCCGATGCCTCGCAGCGCAACGCCGATGCGTCGCAGCGAAGTGCTGAAGCTTCCCAGCAGCGCTCCGAAGCCTCGCAGCGCCAGTCGGAAGCCTCGCAGCGCCAGTCCGAGGAATCGCAACGCCAGTCGCGTGCCTCGCAGAACAGCGCCGAAGCCGCGCAGCGAGATTCCGAAGCGTCGTTGCGCCTTGCCGCCGCCGAGCGCCAGGCCGCCACCGAGGCCCAGTCGAGCGCCATGGCCGCCCGCGCCCAGACCCAGGATGCGGAGGCCCGTGCGCGCCAGCTCGAGATGCTCCTGAAGGACCTCGAGGCGAAGAAGACCGACCGCGGCATGGTGGTGACGCTGGGCGACGTGCTTTTCGATACCAACGAGGCGCGCCTCAAACCCAATGGCATGCGCAACCTGCAACGCCTGGCCGATTTCTTCAAGCAGTACCCGAAGCGCAACGTGCTGATCGAGGGCTTCACCGACAGCACCGGTACCGCCGGCGGCAACCGCGAGCTGGCGGCCGATCGTGCCGCCTCGGTGCGGATGGCGCTCCTCGGCATGGGCGTGGGCTCGGAGCGCATCACCGCGAAGGGATACGGCGAGGCCTACCCGGTCGCCGGCAACGACACCGTCGCCGGGCGCCAGCTGAACCGGCGCGTGGAGATGGTGGTGTCGGACGACAACGGGGCGATCGCGCCGCGCTAGCGTTCGATTCCTGAGCCGGGCGAGCTTCGGCCCTCAGCGCCGCAGCACCGCCCGGTAGCTCTCCCGCACGTACTCCATCAACTCGGGGTGGCGCTGGATGTACGCCGCGGCGGGACAGGCGGGAATCACGCCGCGCCCCTGCGTCCGGGCATCCTCGAGCATGTGGCGCACCAGCGCGCCGCATCGAACGAGAATTCGCGCCCTGCCATCATCGGGCCAGGCGGGCCAGGGCATCCTCGCCGCCGGCCAGCACCCGCACGCGATCATATCCGGCCTTGATGAGGCGCTCGGCCAGCAGCGCGGCGGAGGCCTCGTTGGGACAGGTGCAGAAGGTGACGATGGTGCGGCTGCGCGACTCGGCCGGGATGTACCCGTCGAGCTCCCCTTCCCGGTAGTCCACGGCGTTGGGGAAGCGGCGCGGGTCGGCCTCGCGGGCGACCTGGGAGCGCGCGTCGACGAGGATCAGGTCGGGTTCGGTCGCGAGCAGTGTGGCCATCTCTTCCGGATCGATCCGCCGCACCTTGAAGAGGCGGCGCAGCTGTTGCCGCCGCGCGAGCTTGGAGGCGAGGTAGAGCCCGAAGAGCGAGGCGAGGACTGCGAGCGACCAGCCGCCGATCTGTCCCAGCCACTCGAGGAGCTTGTGCACCTCGCGGTGGAACAGCATCCCGCCTGCGACGTACGTTCCGACCCAGGCGAGGCTGCCGAGCGTGTCGAAGGCGAGGAAGCGCCGATAGGGCACGCCCATCGCCGCGGCCGTGGGGATCGACACCGCGGAGACGCCCGGCACGAACTTGGCCACCAGGAGGAGGGCGGGGCCGTGGCGCGAGATCAGCTCGTCGGTCTTGCGCACGCACGTATCGGGGGAGATCGAGAGGCGGCAGATGCCGGCGAGGAGGCGGCGGCCGTGCCGGCGCCCGGCAATGAACCAGGCATGGTCGGCCACGAGGCACGCTCCCACGCCCGCCGCGAGCACGGCCGCGGGATGCATCGTGCCCTCGATCGCGAGCGCCCCGGCGCCGATCAGGATCGGCGGCGCCGGAATCGGCAGCCCCGCCTGCTCGAGCAGCACCGAGGCGAAAACCAGCAGCACGCCCCATTGGGCGAGCAACACCATGGGATCCATCCGAATAATTGGGTCAGAACAGATTTATTGCGTAACGATAAACCTGTTCTGACCCAATTATTCGGGGCGCCAATGGAAACGGGCTTCCCGAAGGAAGCCCGCCGAACGTGCCGGGAGGGACCTGCCTAGCGCGACTTCATCCGGTTCAGCAGCAGCGCGCCGGCCAGCAGCGCCAGGCCGCCGACCACCTTCGGGTTCTTCTTGTAGAAGTCCGTGGCCTGGGTGAGCGCCGCATTTCCGCCGGCGGTGATTCGATTGCCGAGGCTCGGGGCCGCGGGCAGGGTGTCGGAGGAGCCGAGCGTGGTGGAAGGATCCGCCGGCGTGTTGGTGAGGCTCGTGTTGCGATCGAAGGGGTTCATGGGGTTCTCCTTGCAGGATTCAGGAGGGATAGACGCCGCGCGCCGCCGTGAGTTCCATGGTCCCGATCAGGCCGGCAGCGGCGCCTTCAGTTTCCCGAAGAGGCCGGCCAGGATACGGTCGAAAAGCGAGGCATCGGGCTCACCCTCCAGCAACCTGACCTCGCCCAGCTTGATGCGTCGCGCCAGCATGGTGCGCGAACACTCGTAGACCTTGCGGCCCTTGCGGTCGACGAAGAGGAAGTGGCTCTTCATCGGGCTCACGTAGTGCAGCTTCGCGGGATGTAGCGTCGCGCCGTCCTCGGCGACGATCTCCACCCACGCGCCCATCATCATGCCGGTGGGCAGGCGCACGGTGGAGGGGGGTTTGGGCTTGGGCTTCGATTGACCCTCCGCCAACGGCGATTTCGGCGTGGTCGCGGTGGGGTCCCCGCCCCCCGCGGGCGGAGCCGGCATCTCGACCACCGCCGCCACGCCCCCCGCCTCCGCCGCGGTGAAATCGAGGTCCTCGGAGGAAACCGCCACCTGGCCCGCGCCGAACGGGTTGTTCACGATCACGGCCTCGGTGAAATCCATGAACTCCGAGGAGGTGTCGACGAAGCGCGCATTGGCCGCCTTGCCGGTAGCCGGCGCCGGTGCCTTGGAGGGAGCCGCCGGGGCCGCAGCGGCCTTTTCCTTCCTCACCGGCGGAGGCGGCGCCGGGGCGTGCATGAGCTCCGTATGCAGCTTCATCAGCTCGGTGAAGAACGCATTGGCCGTGGCCTCCTCGATGCCCGCCGCCGCCACGCCCGCGCGGAGCGCCTTCAGCAGCGCCGGAATGGTGCGCATCAGCGCCTTGCGCTCGTCCTGCGTGGGTTTCGGCTCGACGCTGTAGAGCAGCTTGTCGATGGCATCGAGGCTCGCGGCCCACGCGGCGCTCTCCTTGCCCTCGCGCGCGTGCACGATGACCATGTACTTGATCCACTGCTGGGCGAGGAACGCGATCACGATGCGCGGCGGCGGCGCGCCGATGGTGACGCGGGTGCGGATCTCCTCCTGGGCGGCGGCCTTGCCGAGGGCGAGGCTCTCGGCCTCGCGCAGGTGCTTCTCGGTGTCCTCCATCGCGTGGGCGACGCGCTGGTCGTCCTCGGCCACGATGGCCTCGAGGTCCGCGCGGACCTTGTCGAAGATCTCCATCTTTTCCTGGAATCCGTCGACCAGCTCCTGCACGAACTTCTCGAGCCGCGCGAAGGTGGGGCTCGCGTCGTCGAACTCCGCCGGAAGCCGCGCCCCGATCTGCCCCAGCGTGTCGAGGAGCTGACGCGCGGGGTGCGACTTCTTCGTGAAGAGGTCCTTGTCGGCGATGGCCACCTTGAGCATCGGCAGCTGCAGCCGGCCGATCAGGCTCTTCAGCGCCACCGGGATCTTCGGGTCGTCGAACAGCTCGTCGTAGAGCATCGCGACGATGTCGAGCGTCATCGCGTCGACCTGCCCCATGCCGGCGCCGACGGAGGTGGCCTTGAGCTGGTGCAGCACGTTCTTCAGGTTGCCGGCCTCGGAGAGGATCGGGCCCAGCTCGCCCGCCGCGTCGCCGAGTGCCGCGAGGTTGCCCACCTGCAGTTGCGTGAGCGAGCCCATGAGCTCGGCGCCCTGCACCAGCGGCACGCCGCCCACGCCCATGCCGGGGGCGGGAGCACCGCCACCTGCGCCCGCATTCGGATTCATCATCTTCGCCAGCGTGGCGAAGAGGTCCTGCTCGGGCTCCGCCGCGGCGGGCCTGTCCTTCTCGGCGCCTCCGGAGGCTGCGCCGCCGGCCGCGCCCTTGTCCTCGGTCTTCGAGATGCCGTAGCGGATCTTGGGCAGGATGCCGTTGGCCACCAGCAGGTCGTTCACCTCCTGGTAGCCGGCCTTGATCGCGTCCATCGCCTCGCCCTGGAATAGCGACAGCAGCACCACGCGCTGCTCCACGGTGCACTCGGCATTGCGGCATGCCTGCTTG
>JANMHV010000263.1:0-1754 GCA_031375445.1 Burkholderiales bacterium
CGAGCCGGCAGCCCACGTCGGGCAGCCGGTCGGCCGGGTGGCTCCCTTCCCACTGGATCACGGTGGGTTGCACTCCGGCGCTGGCGAGCGAGCCATCCCGCGGCACGCCGATGCGCCAGCGGTAGTCGCCCCGTTGCAGCGAGAGGACCTCGGGCTTCGGCCCCGGCAAGGCGTCGAGGGCGCCCTGGATCTCCCCGGCGCGCACGACCCAGTGGATCAGGGCCGGGCCGCCGGCGAGACGCTGTCGCATTTGCGGCGAGTCGAGGTCGAACCAGCGCGGCCGGCCCGGGTCCGGCGCTTCGGGATCGATCGCGATTACCTCGAGGAAACGCCCGGGCCCCAGGGACAGCAGGCGGTTGTGGGTGCCCATGGTGGCGTGCTTTCCGCCCGTCCCCATCTCGGAGCCGGCGCGGGCCTCGATCCATGCGACACCCTCGGCAAGGCTGCTGGCGGCACCGACGAGGTGGTCGAACGCGAGGCGCATGGCGTTATCATCCCGCAATGGGCCGCCATCTGCTAACGATTGTTCTCGCGCTCCTCGCCTGGGGCGTGGCACCCGACGCCCGGTCCCAAGGCGTGGGCGAGCGGATGCTGGGGGCGGCGCGGGAGCTCGCGGCGAGCGCCACGCCGGCGCAGCGGGAGCGCCTGCTGCTGCCCTTCGGCGACGAGAAGCGCGTCGACTGGCACTACACGCCGCGCTCGCGCCCGGGGCTGTCGTTCGCCGAGATGGCGCCAGCGCAGCGCGAGCGCGTCCACGCGCTGCTGCGCACCGCGCTCTCCGCCGTGGGCCACCGCAAGCTCGTCAACATCATCGAACTGGAGCTGGTGCTGCGCGAGGTGGAGCTCACCGGTTTCTTCCGCGACCCGGAAAGGTACTACGTCGTGTTCTTCGGGGCGCCCGACCCGAAGGGGCCGTGGGGCTGGCGTTTCGAGGGGCACCATCTCTCGCTGTCCTTCACGCTCGCCGGCGATCGCATCGCCACCACGCCGAGCTTCTTCGGCGCCAATCCCGCCGAAGTTCGCAAGGGGCCGAAGAAGGGCCTGCGCGTGCTGGCCGGGGAAGAGGACGAGGCGCGCAAGCTGCTCGGGCTGCTCGACCCGGCGCAGCGCGCAGCCGTCGTGATCGACCCGCGCTCCTACGGCGAGCTCGTCACGCGCAATCGCGGACGCGTATCTCCGATCGACTCACGGGGGCTCGAGGTGCGCGCGATGACCGAGCCCCAGCAAGCCCAGTTGCGCCGCGTAATCGAGGTGTACGCCGCGGCTTTCGAGCCGGGCCTGCGGGCCGAGCGCCTCGCCCGCGCCGCGGAAGGCTTCGACGACACGCGCTTCGCCTGGGCCGGCCCCACCGAGCGCGGCCAGCCGCACTACTACCGCATCCAGGGACCGCGATTCCTCATCGAGTACGACTCGTCGCAGGATGGCGGCAACCATATCCACACGGTGTGGCGGGACTTCGACGGCGACTTCGGGCGCGACTTGCTTCGGGAGCACCACACACGCTTCGCGCACTGAACACCGCCTTGCGGCGGAGGATTGTTTTTTAATCGCAAGAGGAAGGGCGAGAGGGGCAGAGGCGCGCAGAGGAAAGCTTAAAAAGGGCAACGGCGGGTCAGCGAAATGCGCTCGCCAGCGGTTAAATAACGTTGGGAGTGTTTTCAGTGGACGGGGGTTGACTTTTGTAATGGGCAAAGCAAAACCCTTTTAATATCCCTCTCGCGACCTCTTAACCCTCTCGCACGATTCGCTTCTCG
>JANMHV010000323.1:0-2365 GCA_031375445.1 Burkholderiales bacterium
GCATTTCGCCAATCGCGGCTGCGTTGTCGTCACGAACCTCGAGAAAGCCGCGTGCGGCGCCGCGTGATCGCGCCCCATCGAGGATGGCGACGACGAGCTCCCGCGCGCGACCCGCGCGTCGATGCGACGGGTGCGTCGCGACGGCGGGCACCTCGAGCTCGTGGCAACGCGGATCGCGCGCGAGATGCTGCTACCGGGCGCCGAAGGCATGCGCGCGAATCGCTTCCCGCTGGCTGCCTCTCTCGGACAATGCTGCGGCGGCATTGTCGAGCTGTGGTTCGAGCGTTACAAGTCCTCCGACACCCAACGCCTCGCCCACGCGATCCAGCTGCGTTCATCGGGCGCCAGCGCCGAGGCGATTGCCGCCCATGCCTCGCGGGACTCGCGCGCCGTGCGCTACGAGCGCTTCAGTCCCGACGACACGGCCTTGTGGCTCTTCGGCGCCGGCCACGTAGGGCGTGCCCTGGTGAACATCCTGGCGCCCCTGCCCTTCGCGATCACCTGGGTCGACAGCCGCGAGTCTTTCATCAGTGTCATTCCGGGCGCGACTCATGCGGCTCCTCCCGTCATCCCGGGCGCTGCAATCGCAGCGGTGGCCCGGGATCCAATCTCGCGGCTGCACGCCCCCCACCCCGCCGACGAGGTGTCCGCAATGCCGCCCGGCGCATGGGCGCTGGTGATGACCCATAGCCATGACGAAGATCTCGCGATCTGCGAAGCGCTGCTCGCGCGTGGCGCTTTCGGCTGGGCGGGCGTGATCGGCTCCGGAGCCAAGACCACGCGCTTCCGGCAGCAGCTGGCTCGGCGCGCCTTCGACGCGGCCACGATCGCCCGTCTCACGATGCCGATCGGCATCCCGGGCATCGGCAGCAAGGAGCCGGCGGCCATCGCCGTGGCGGTGGCGGCGCAGTTGCTGCAGTTGCGCGAGGCACGCGCGGTGGGCGTGCATCAAGACCCTCTCCCCGGCCCTCTCCCACTCCGAGACCGGAGCCCGAGGGAGAGGGAGAAATTCGAGGCCCCTCTCCCAGGGGAGAGGGAGAAATTCGCGCGATGAGCGCCTATGCCTGGGAGTGGCTCAACCTGCTCGGCCGCGGCGTGCACGTGATCACCGGCATCGCGTGGATCGGGGCGTCGTTCTATTTCATCTGGCTCGACAATCACCTGAAGGCCCCGGTCGAAGCGGCGGCGAGCGACCGCGGCGTCGGCGGCGAGCTTTGGGCGGTCCACGGCGGCGGTTTCTACCACGCGCAGAAGTACCGCGCCGGGCCGCCCGCCATGCCCGCGCACCTGCACTGGTTCAAGTGGGAGGCGTACAGCACGCTGCTGTCGGGGCTGTTCCTGCTGGGGATCGTCTACTACGCGCAGCCCCAGACCTACCTCATCGACCCGGCCCTCGCCTCCCTCTCCCCGGCAGCGGCCATCGGCATCGGCATCACGTTCATCGTGGGCGGTTGGCTCGCCTACGACGCGCTCTGCCGCTCGCCCTTGAGCCGCAACGACCGGGCGCTGGCCGCCGTGCTCGCCGCTCTGTGCGCCATGGCGGCCTACGCCCTGTGCCACGTGTTCCCCGGCCGCGCCGCATTCGTGCACTTCGGCGCGATGCTGGGCACGATCATGGTGTTGAACGTGCTCTTCGTAATCATCCCGGGGCAGCGGGCTCTCGTGGCTGCGGCGGCCGAGGGGCAGCCGGTCGATCCCATCCACGGCCTGCGGGGCAAGCAGCGCTCGGTGCACAACACCTATTTCACGCTGCCGGTCGTGTTCACGATGGTCAGCAACCACACGGCGTGGATCTTCGGCGCGCCGCACAACTGGGTATGGCTCATCACGATCTCCGCCGCGGCAGCGTTGGTGCGCGCCTGGTTCGTGGCGCGGCACAAGGGAACGCAGACTCCTTGGCCGATCGTCGCGGCTGTGGCTCTCCTCGCGTTCACGGCATGGGGGCTGCGCCCGCAGGTGTCGACGCAGGCTGCACCTGCGAACGCGCGCCTGCAGGCGATCGTCGCCGAGCGCTGCGGACCCTGCCACGCCGCGGCGCCGCGCTTCGAGGGCCAGGGCGCGGCTCCCAAGGGAGTGGTGCTCGAAAGCATCGCGCAACTCGACGCCCACGCCGCCGCCATCCGTGCCCAGGTGGCAAGTCGCGCCATGCCGCCTGGCAACGTCACCGGCCTCACCGACGGCGAGCGCGCCGAGCTGCTGGCGTGGATCGACGCGAAGGGAGGCGGCGATGTCAAGCGTTGACCTGACCGCCTTCCGGGGGGCGATCCTACATGTCCGCGACGATCCCGGGCAGGGCGAAGGCGGCCACGAGTTCCTCGAGGACGGTGTCCTCGTCGTGGAAGAGGGTCGCGTCGTGCGCACGGGG
>JANMHV010000332.1:0-3925 GCA_031375445.1 Burkholderiales bacterium
ATCAGCGGCCCGGTGACGAACGCGCCGCACCCCAGCTCCTGGGCGAGATCGAAGGCGGCGTCCATCTCGGCCAGGTTGAAGCGCGTGGGAGCGAAGACGAGTTGCGGCTTGCAGCCGCGCGCCACGAGCCGCCGGACCGACGCGATGGCGGAGTCGAAGCTGGAGCCGGGCCGCACCCGCTCGTGAGTCGCCGCGGTGGCGCCGTCCACCGAGATCTGGATGCATTGGACCTGCAGCCGGGCCAGGCGATCGGCGGCCAGGTCGTCGATATGGCTGCCTTCGGTCTCGAGCTTGATCGAGACGCCGGCGGCGGCGAGGATCTCGAACACCTCCCACACGTGCGGCACGCCGAGGGGCTCGCCGCCGCCGAAAGCGACGTATGGGATGCCGGCCTCGACTATTTCGCGCGCGATCTCCAGGGCCTGCGGCCGCGACAGCTCGTCGCGCCACGCCTTGTCGGGCCCGGACTCCTCGCAACAGGTGATGCAGCGCGCACGGCAGCGGTTCGTGAGTTGCCAGGCAATGAAAAGGGGCGCCCGGTACTCCTCGACCGAGCGCCCCCGGGGGACTTGCGCCAAGCTCAGGTGAAGCGGATGTATGGCTGCGCCATCACCTCTTCCGACACGTCCTCCAGCTTCGGGGTCTCCCACTGCTGCTTGTCGCTCGGCAGCGGCTTGCGCGTCGTGGTGTCCTGCGTGGATTTGGGCTTTTCGATCGTGACCTTTTCGTTCATCGGGGCCTCCGGGGTCAGGCGTTTACGGGGAGCAGCTGCCAGTTGTTCGCTTGCGCCTGGCGCCCCTCGTCTTCGAGCGCCGCGCGTACGGCTGAATGCATTGTATTACCGTGCCACGCCCTACGGTAGTCGTTCCATGCCTCGAGTATGTTGCGCTGGCGCAAATCCGCGCATACATGGGGCAGCGCCGCCGAGACCTTCACCCAGCCGTTGGGCAGGACGAGCAACGTGGCCGGCGGCTCTTCCAGGCTGGCACGCATCGCCTCGTCCATGCTGAAGGGCTCGTACAGGAGCTCGATCCCGCCGCGCGCCGCTTCGCTCGCGAGCAGCGCCCGGAAGGCGGCGTAGGCGGCGGTGTCGGGCTCCAGGCGCGCCCAATGGCGGGCGGCGGTGCCGATGCGCATGAGGCGCCCGGTGTTGAAACGGAAGGCGCCGAGCGCGCGCGAGCGCTCGACCACCGCCCGCGCCTCGTGCAGGTTCAGGCGGGTGGGCGCGAAGGTGATCTCGAGCGGCATGCCCGCGGCGACGATCGCCCGGCACGCCTCGTGCGCCTTGGCGAGGGAGCCGCCCGGACGTTGCCTCGAATAGGTCTCCTGCGTGTCGCCATCGATGCTCACCTGCACCGAGCGGATCCCCAGGCGCGCGAGGCGCCCGGCCACGGCCGCGTCGAAGCGCTGCCCGTTGGTCTCGATCTTGAGGCTCACTCCGCCCGCGTCCAGCGCTTCGGCGACCTCGAAGAAGTGCGGGCAGGTGAGCGGCTCGCCGCCTGCAAGCATGGCGTAGGGAACGCCGTTCGAGGCGATGTCGGCGGCGAGGCGCAGCGCTTCCTCGCGCGTGAGCTCGTCGGGCAGGCGCTTGCCGGGCGCGGAATCGGTGCAGCAGTGCAGGCACGCGAGGTCGCAGTCGCGCGTGAGCTGCCAGGTGATGAGCAGCGGCGCCACGAGCTGGTCGATGCGGTGGGCCATGTTCAGGCCCAGCGCTGCGCGAAGATGGCGGCGGCGAGGAAGGTGGTCGCGACGAGGTAGGCGATCACCATGTGGCGCATGGCGGGCAGGAACCGGCGCGGATTCGCGGCGTGCCGGCGCGCGTGCCGCCCGCTCGCCACGACCCAGGGAAGCGCCAGCAGCGCGAGCAGGGCCGAGGCCGGGAAGAAACCCGCCACCACGCCGGCTGGAACCACCGCGAGCCCGAGGCCCGCGAGCGCGAGGTAAAGCCCGACGGCCCGGTCGCGCCCGACGCGCTGCACGAGGTTGCGCTTGCCGACGAGGCGGTCCTGGTGGAAATCGGGGATCGCGTTCACGACGGCGAGCGCCATGATGAGGCCGGCGGGCACGAGGGAAACGACCGCGGCCTGCCACGCCAGCGCCTGGCTGTGCAGATAGACGCTGCCGAGCACCATCCACGGCCCGTACGCCAGGCCGATCATGAGCTCCCCCAGCCCGCGATAGACCCAGCGGATGGGCGGCGCCTCGTAGAAGATCGCGGCCGCGCCGCCCAGCAGCGCGAACACGAGTATCGGCCAGCCCGCGCGCCACGCGAGGTAGGCGCCGACGGCGAGCGCCGCGGCGAAAGCGACCACTCCGATCCAGAAGACCGCGCGCGCGATCGGCGGCACGTCCGCGGGATTGAAGATGCGGTCGGTCCCCATGCGCGCGTCGAAATACTCGTTGAAGGCCTCGACGCCGATCACCGCGAGCACGACGCCGCCGAGCCCGCTCCAGAAGAGCGTGGCGTCGAACCGCCCCGCCATGGCGAAGGCCCAGGCGGCGCCGAGCAGGTACGGCAGCAGGCCCGCGAAGAGGAAGAAGCGGTAGCGGATGAGGCTGAAGACACGCCAGAGGTGCTGCCCGGCGGTGCGCGGCGCCCCCGCCGCATCGGGAGCGAGAACCCTCACACCCGCACCCACTGGTGCAGCGTGCTGGTCCGGCCCGGGTCGGCCGCGAGCTCGTCGATGAACCGCGCCACGCGCGGGTCGCGCCAGGCGCGGCGGAAGTTCGACCACACCTGCGACAGGGGCTCGGTACGCAGGTCGCCGCAGATGAACGGCAGCGCGTTGATGAGCTTGACCAGCCCGTTGGGCAGCACGATCAGCAACGCCGCCGGATGGTGCAGGCGGTAGCGCAGCTCCTCGAGCAGCCCCGCCTCGTGGAAGTTCACGCGCATGCGGCCCTGGTACTCGAGCTGCTTCGCGTGCAGCGTCCGGAAGTATTCCTCGTACTGCGCCTCCGTGACCTCGAGGTGGCGCCAGGCCTTCACCGCGTTGCCGGTGAACATGGTCTTGCCGGAATAGAAGCTCCCGGCGCCCAGCTCGTGGGCGAAATCGACGATGCGCGCGGCCTCGTGGATGTTGAACGCGGCCGGTGAGAAGTTGATTTCGATCGGCACGCCCGCGGCCGCGAGGTTGCGAATGCCCTGCACGGCCCGGTCGAACTCGCCGCGCACCCGCATGCGCCCGAAGGTGGCGCTCGAGGCCCCGTCCAGGCTCACCTGCACGGCCTTCACCTGCAGGTCCCTCAGGCGCGCGCAGCTCTTGGGCGTGAGGTAGTGCCCATTCGTCTCGATCTTCAGCTGGCTGCCGCGCGCGGTCACGCGCTCGACCATCTCGAAGAAGTGGGGGTGGAGCATCGGCTCGCCGCCGGAAAAGGAGAGGTAGGGGACCTCGTGCTCCATCAGCTGGTCGATGACACCGAGCGCCTCATCGCGCCCGAGCTCGTCCTTGAACGCCTTGCCGGGCCCGCTCTCCTCGATGCAATGCAGGCAGGCCAGGTTGCACTCGTTGGTGATCTGCCAGGCTACGTAGAGCGGCGCTCCGAGGTCCTCGGAGGCGCTTTCGCCGGCGCTCAACCTTCCACCAGGCCCTTCTCGCGCAGGTCGGCGATGAACGCGCCCACTTCCCGCTCGATCGCCCCGTCGGGCGCCTCGAAGCGCTCGGCCAAAAGTGGCGCGATCTCCTCCGGCGCCCGGCCCGCCGCGATCTCCTGCACCACCGCCGCGGCGGTGGGCGTGAGCGTGTACACCTTCTCGGAGCGCGTCTCGAACAGGACGCCGCCGAACTTCTCTTCGCGGAACTTCACGTATTTTGCGAGTTGCATGCGATCGTCTCGGAAAGTTGATGGGCTGGTGCGAACCAATCGGAAAACTGCTTTCGGAGGGTTCACTCTACTAGCACTCCGGCCCGGGTGCGGCGCGCGC
>JANMHV010000349.1:0-4798 GCA_031375445.1 Burkholderiales bacterium
TGAAACCACTTCCCGGAGGCCCGTAACCTGCGAGTAATCGCCGCCCCCCAAGCTGCGGAAGTCGGCCCATCCCGGAGCCGAATGGAGCGGTGATGTTCGAAGGGCTGCAACTTCCGGTCCGGCCGGAACAACAACAAGAAGAACGCGGCGGTGACCTGGAGTGCGGCGAGCTCGCCCGCTACGCCGAGGACCTGGTGCGCCAGGGCAGCGACGGCTCCGTGCCCTGGCAGGGGCACCGCCTCAGCACCCATTTCCAGCCGATCTTCTCCGTTCGCCAGGGCGCCTGCCACGGCTACGAGGCCCTGATGCGCGTGGCGGATGCGCGCCTGGGAGCGAGCATCCCCACCCACCTGGTGCTCGACGCCTCGCGGGGTGCCGAGCGGGTGCGCCTGGACTGGGTCTGCCGGGCGCTGCACCTGCGCAACTTCGCCAAGGTCGACGCCGGCGACCGCAAGCTGTTCCTCAACATCTTTCCCGAGGCGGCCGTGACCGACGCCAAGTGCGTCACCGAGTTCGGCGCCCTGATCCGCTATTACGGGATGGCGCCCAGCCGCATCTGCGTCGAGGTGCTCGAAACCGAGTGCTCCGACGAGGGCCTGCTGCGCGAAGCGGTGGCCATCTATCGCGCCATGGGTGTGACCATCGCCATGGACGATTTCGGCATCGGTCGCTCCAATTTCGACCGCATCGTCTCGATCCGGCCCGACATCGTGAAGATCGACCGCTCGGTCCTGGTCGATGCCGTGGGCGACGAGAAGGCGCGCGACGCGCTCCCGGGCATCGTGAGGCTGCTGCACGACGCGGGAGCCAAGGTCACCGCGGAAGGCGTGGAGAGCGCCACGGAGGCGATGATCGCGGTCGATTCCGGCGCGGACTTCCTGCAGGGATACTATTTCGCGCGCCCCCGGGCGAACCTGGTGGAGGAGACGTTCAGCGAGCGCATCCTCGCCGAGCTCCTGCGAATGCGCGCACCCAAGGGTCAACGCGCCCGGGTCGGATAACTCCGACAGGCGAATCGGACGCGGAGCCGAGCGCATGTCGGAAGGCACCGACAGCGCCATCTTCAAGGGGCGGATTCAATAGGGGGTTCCCGGATTCCCGGGCATTCGAACAACCCCTCAGGAGACCCCATGAGCGCCATGCCGCAGCCCCCCCAGGGCCAACCCCAGCTGACCGACGTGAAGACCCTGCGCGAGCAGGCGCGCCGCCATATCGAGGAGGGTGCCGTCACCGAGAATTACGTGGGGAACCGCGAGAAGGTAATGGAGCTGCTGAACGAGGCGCTGGCGACGGAGCTGGTGTGCGTGCTGCGCTATCGCCACGACTACTTCATGGCCAAGGGCATCCACTCGAAGGCGGCAGCCGCCGAATTCCTCGAGCACGCCGAAGCGGAGCTGGGGCATGCCGACGAGCTGGCGGAGCGAATCGTGCAGCTGGGGGGCGAGCCGGATTTCAATCCGGACAGCCTCACCAAGCGCAGCCATGCCGAGTACCGAATCGGGCGCACCCTGCAGGAAGCCATCAAGGAAAACCTGGTGGCCGAGCGCATCGCGATCGAGAGCTACCGCGAGATGATCCGGTACGTGGGAGATTCCGATCCGACGACGCGCCGGATGCTGGAAGGGATCCTCGCGACGGAAGAGGAGCACGCCGATGACCTGGCGGACCTCCTCGATCCGGGCACGAAGTAGGCGCTAGCGGGAGGCGCGGCGCTCGCGTGCCGCGCTGACCGCCGCGACGCCGCTTCGGAACGTCGCCTCGACGAGGCGGCGGGATTCGGCGAGCGAGGCTTCCATCTGCCCGAGGCGCTGTTCGCGCCGCCCGGCGATGCGCAGCCACGGATCCTGCGTGACGCGCCCCCAGCTCTCGAGGGCCCAGCCCTTCATCGTGCGCAAATGGCCTTGGATCTGGTCGCTGTTCATGTCCCGGTCTCCGTTCTGGTTTCGCGTGCGTTGCTTGCTTGGGGAGTTACATCCAGCGCCCGCGCTCGCGGAGCGCGGAAACTTTCTGGACCCGGGCGGTCAATACAGCGCGGTGGGCGGCCATGCAGTCGTTTTCAGTGCCACCGGCGCTGCGGGCGCACATCACGTCCTGCGCGATGGGCGTCGAGTCCTCGATCACGAGGACGTCCACCATTCCCAGGGGAGCTTGCGAGGATTCCGGATCTTCCGCGGCCAATCCCAGGGGGAGGCAGCAGGCGAGGCCTATTGCGATAATTTTGTTCATGGCCGCTCCCTTAGTCGTCCACTCATAGTGACGACCCCCCTCGGGCGGGAAAGTCGGACGGCCGGGGAACCCATTTAGGAATCGTCTGATAAGCCTGTCGGAGATGGCCTACAGGGTTTCACGTGCAAATGCCGCGCTGCCAAGGGCAGAAATGGGGGGCGGGCGGCGCCGCTTCCCCCGGTGAGGCCATCCATCACCCCTCGTAACCCCGCCCCTCGGCATCAGTGTGAGCGCACGCTGACAGCGTTGCGTGGCAGGCAGGGCAGGTGAATAATTCACCGACAGGGGCGACGCGCCGCCCTAGCATGGGCCTACGCGAACAATAACGAGGCACGGGAAAAATCCCATGGACCAGGAGGGTTCGGGGAAGCGCCGCGGCGCCGGGCTCTTCTCGAAATACTTCGCCTTCATCGGGCTCCTGGTAAGCGTGGGCCTGGTGGCCAGCGGCGCCATCGGCCTTTATTTCTCGTACCAGGAGACGCGCAACTCCCTGGTGGTGCTGCAGCGCGAGAAGGCCTTGACCGCCGCGGTTCGAATCGAGCAATTCCTGCGCGACATCGAGAGCCAGCTCGGCTGGACCACGCTGCCATTCGTGGTCCCCGGCCAGAGCGCGATGGAGGGACGGCGCCTGGACTTCATCAAGGTGCTGCGCCAGCTGCCCGCGGTGACCGAGGTGCGCCACCTCGATGGCTCGGGGCGCGAGCAGCTCAAGGTTTCCCGCCTCGAGCTCGACACGTTCGGCAGCGGCGTCGACTACACGGCAAGCCCCCGCTACACCGAGGCCCGCAAGGGAAAGACGTGGTTCGGCCCGGTGGAGTTTCGCAAGGAGACCGAGCCCTACATGCCGATCGCCATTCCCGAGGCCCGGGACCGGCCCGGGGTCACGGTGGTCGAGGTGAACCTCAAGTTCATCTGGGACGTGGTCTCGCGCATCCGCATCGGGCAGAAGGGCCTCGCCTACGTGGTGGACGGCGGCGGCTTCCTGGTGGCGCATCCCGACATCAGCATGGTGCTGCGCAAGGTGAACCTGGGCGAGCTGCCGCAGGTGCGCGAGGCGCTCGCCGCTCCCGCCGGATCCGAATGGCGCGAGGTGAAGGGCGCGCGCGACCCTGCCGGGGAGGCGGTGTTGTCGGCCTACGCGCGGGTGGAACCCACCGGCTGGCTGGTGTTCGTGGAGGAGCCCGAAACTGCCGTCTTCGCCCCGCTCTACGGCGCGATGCTGCGCACCGCCCTCCTGCTGCTGGCCGGGGTGGTGCTTTCGGTCTTCGGCAGCCTCATCCTCGCGCGGAGCATGGTGCGCCCGGTGCAGGCGCTGCAGCGCGGCGCCGAGCGGATCGGCGCGGGCGACCTGTCGAGCCGCATCGAGGTGAATACCCACGACGAGCTGGAGGTCCTGGCGGAGCGCTTCAACACCATGACCGCCCAGCTGCGCGAGTCGTACGCGGACCTGGAGCGGAAGGTCGAACTTCGTACCGCCGAGCTCACCGAATCGCTCGAGCAGCAGACCGCAACGGCCGAGGTGCTGAAGGTCATCAGCGGCTCGCCGACCGACGTGCTCCCGGTTTTCGAGGCGATCGTGCACTCGGCGCGCGACCTGGGCGAGGCATACCACGCGTATGCCTTCCGCTTCGACGGCGAACACATCTCCTACGTGACGAGTACCGACACGCGGCCCGCCTGGCTGGGCGAAATGGCTTCGCGGCCACCTTGGTTGCCCGACCGCTCGACCATCACCGGGCGGGTAGCGCTCGCAGGCGCCACGGTACAGATCGAGGATATGGACGCCGACGAGGAATACCTGAGCCACGTCATCGACGAGGAGCGTTCGCTCCTCGGAGTGCCCATGCTGCGGGACGGAGCGCCTATCGGTATCCTGACGGTCACCTGGAAACAGGCTGGCGCAGTGCCGAAAAAATTCGTGCGGGTCCTCGAGACGTTCGCCGCGCAGGCCGTCATCGCGATCGAGAACGTGCGGCTCGTGAACGAGATCCAGGAAAAGAGCCGCCAGCTCGAGGCCGCCAACAAGCACAAGAGCGAGTTCCTCGCCAACATGTCCCACGAGCTGCGCACGCCGCTGAACGCGATCATCGGCTTCTCCGAGGTGATGCTGGGCGGAATGGCGGGCGCGCTGGCCGAGCAGCAACGCGAGTTCATCGGCGACATTCGCGATTCGGGCAAGCACCTGCTCGCGCTCATCAACGACATCCTGGATCTCTCGAAGATCGAGGCCGGCCGCATGGAGCTGGACCGTGCGCGCTTCGACCTGAAGGCGGCGATCGACAACGCGATGACGCTCGTGCGCGGCCGGGCCGAGCGCGGCGGCATCCGCCTCGACACCGAGATCGACGCAAGTGTCGCCGACTACGACGGCGACGAGCGCAAGTTCAAGCAGATCGTCCTGAACCTGCTCACCAACGCGGTCAAGTTCACGCCCGAGGGCGGCACCGTCACGCTCGGGGCCCGCCGGGTGAACGGTGCCTACGTGTTCGACGTACGCGATACCGGGGTGGGCATCGCGCACGAGGACCAGGAGCGCATCTTCGAGGAGTTCCGCCAGGTCGGCACCGATTAC
>JANMHV010000367.1:0-12882 GCA_031375445.1 Burkholderiales bacterium
AGCCGTGCACCAGGCCGAACGCGAAGGTGAGTATCCAGCGCTGTCGCACGTTGCTGCCGACCACGTTCTCCAGCGCCATGTAGAGGATCGAGGCGGCGATCAGCGTCTCCACCAGCGGCGGGAACCACAGGCCCCCGGGGCCCCAGCCGAGTGCCGAGCCGATCAGCGTGATCGAGTGCGCCACCGTGAACGCCGTCACGATGAGGATGAGCGGCCCCGCCCGGCGGAACGGCACCACCAGGCAGAGGATGAAGAGCAGATGATCGGTGCCGTCGAGGATGTGGGCGAACCCTTCCTTCACGAAGAGCGTCGCGGCCTGGACCCAGCTGGGGTCGAGGCGCGTGAGGCCCGGGTCGCCGTGGAGCTGCAGCGCGCGCTCGGGGCTGGCGGGCGGCAGGAAGCGCAGCGTGATCGCCACCTTCTGCCCCAGCCGCTGCAGGCGCGGATCGATGGAGAAGGCCGCCCGGTCGGAGGCGATCGGGTAGGCGAGGTGCATGTCGAGCACCGCCTGGTTCCAGTAGAGGTCCATGTCCGGCGCGAGGGGCGGCGACGCGAGATGCGCGAGCGCCGCCGCGTAAGACGCGAACGAGGGATCGGAAGGCAGCGACACGCGGGCCGCCTCGATGCGCGGGCGCGGCAGCAAGGTCTCGCCCTCGTACACCCGGACGTTGTCGAGGAACCAGAGGGAGACCGCCGTGCGCAGGGATGCATCGGCGCGCGTGAGGTCGAGGTAGCCCGGGCCTTTCTTCGGGAAGTCCACTTCCGTCATCGCCGCCATCGGCACGCGAACCACGAGATGCAGCGTCGTGCCCTCGGGCTTGAGGTACGCCTGCACGCGGACGTCGTTGGGTATATCGTGGGCGACAGCCCGCGGCGCCATCCCGCCCGATAGAACGACGCACGCGAGGGCCATGCGAGCCAACCAGAAAAACATCGAGGAGAGATCCATGGACGCGAAGCGTAACCTTTTTGCCGGCGGGGCCTTTGCGCTCGCACTCGCCGTGCTCGGCTGCGGCCAGGCGCTGATGCAGCAGCGCGCCGATGCCGGCGCGGGCACCGTCGTGGCCCCCGTCTTCGAGGTCGACCCGCTGTGGCCCAAGCCGCTACCCAACCATTGGCTGGTGGGCATGGTGATCGGCGTGTGGGTCGACGACCAGGACCACGTGTGGATCATCCATCGGGGAGCGGCGACCCTCAACGACAACGAGCTCGCGCTCACGAAGAAGGTCGGCGAATGCTGCGCGGCGGCCCCACCGGTGCTGGTGTTCGACCAGGCAGGCAACCTCGTGCGCCATTGGGGTGGCCCCGGCCAGGGCTACCAGTGGCCCGAGTCGAACCACGGCATCCACGTCGACCACAAGGGCAACGTGTGGATCGGCGGCAACGGGCCGAAGGACGCGCAGGTGCTCAAGTTCACCAGGGACGGCAAGTTCCTGCTGCAGGTGGGCGCGCATGACAAGCAGCTGGGCAGCAACAACCTCGAGAACTTCGGGCGCGCCGCCAAGATCTGGGTCGATCCGAAGACCAACGAGGCCTACATCGCCGACGGCTACAAGAACAAGCGCGTGGCGGTGCTCGATGCCGATAGCGGCAAGATGAAGCGCTACTGGGGCGCCTACGGCAACAAGCCGGACGATGCCGACCCGGGCAAGTACGATCCCGCCGCCGCGCCGGGCAAGCAGTTCCGTAATCCCGTGCATTGCGTCGAACGTAGCGAAGATGGCCTCGTCTACGTCTGCGACCGCCAGGCCGACCGCATCCAGGTATTCAACCCGGACGGGACGTTCGTCAAGGAAGCTTTCTACGCGAAGCAGACGCTCGGCTCCGGCTCCACGTGGGACCTCGCGTTCTCGAAGGACGCGGGCCAGCGCTGGATCTTCCTCGCCGACGGCACCAATGAGAAGGTGCGCGTGATCGAGCGCGCCTCGATGCGGGAAATCACCAACTTCGGCGACGGCGGCCGCCAGCCCGGCCAGTTCTTCGGCGTGCACAGCATCGCCACCGACTCCAAGGGCAACATCTACACGACCGAAACCTACGAGGGCAAGCGCCTGCAGCGCTTCGCCTTCAAGGGCATGGGCAACGTGAAGGCCGAGCAGGGAGTGCCCTGGCCGAAATAATTGGGTCAGAACAGGTTTTCAAATAAATTGGGTCAGAACAGATTTTTCGCCTTCCGATAATCTGTTCTGACCCAATTATTTCTAGGAGCTGCAGGAGAGCATCGAGCACCCGGCGCGGTCGCGGGCCCAGTCGGGCCGGCGGCGGGCGAAGGCCTCGCGCCCCGGCTGGTCGTCGTAGGGACGGCGCATCACGTCCAGCAGCTCGATGATGCCGCCCTCGTCCCCTTGCTCGGCGCGGTCGATGGCCTGTTGCGCGAGGTAGTTGCGCAGCACGTAGCGTGGGTTGGCGGCGCGCATCTTCGCGGCGCGGGCTTCGGGCGCGATGGGATCCCGCCGCACCCGCCCCGCATAGCTCGCAAGCCAGTTGTTCCAGGCGCTTTCGGCCGCGGCGCGCTTGCCCTCGTCGTAGAAAGCGTCGGCGAAAGTCTCCGGCGAAGGCAGCGTGAGGTCGAGGGAGGCGAGCGAGCGGTAGAAGATCGCCATGTCCACCTCCGACTCCACGAGCAGACCGTAGAGCTCCTCCAGCAGCGGCACGTCGTCGTCGCCGAAGGAGGCGAGCCCCAGCTTGGCCGCCATGTTGGCGCGGTCGGCCTCGACGAACGCGTTCTCGAATCGCCGCAACCCGGCCAGCAGCGCATCGTGGGAGGGCCACACCACCGCCAGCGCCGAGGCGAGCTTGCCCAGGTTCCAGTGCGCGATGTTCGGCTGGTAGCCGAAGCGGTAGCGCCGCCCGCCCGCGTCCGTGGTGTTGGGCGTCCAGTCGAGGTCGAAATTGTCGATCCAGCCATAGGGGCCGTAGTCGATGGTGAGCCCCAGGATCGACATGTTGTCGGTGTTCATCACGCCGTGGACGAAGCCCACGCGCATCCAGTGCGCGACCATCACCGCGGTGCGCTCGCAGACCTGGGCGAACCACTCGTCGCGTTTCTCCTGCTTGCCGGGGTTGTCACCCCCGAGCAGACGGGGGCCCAATGGATTGGATCCCCCACTGCTCGGGGACGACAGCCGGTTCGGGAGTGACAGCTCCGGGAAATCCCGCTCGATCGTGAAGTCGATCAGCCGCTCCAGCAGCGCCTTGTCGTCCCGCGACGCCGGCAGCTCGAAGTTGCCGAAGCGCAGGAACGACGGCGCCACGCGGCAGACGACCGCGCCGGGCTCCATCCTCGGCCGTCCGTCGTAGAACATGTCGCGCTCGACCTCTTCGCCGGTAGCGACGAGCGAAAGCGCCCGCGTCGTGGGAACGCCGAGGTGGTGCATCGCCTCGCTGCACAGGAACTCGCGCACCGACGATCGCAGCACCGCGCGGCCATCGGCGGTGCGGGAATAGGGCGTGGGCCCCGCGCCTTTCAGCTGCAGCTCCTGGCGCCCGCCGGCGGCATCCTGCAGCTCGCCCAAAGTGATCGCGCGCCCATCGCCCAGCTGCCCCGCCCAGTTGCCGAACTGGTGGCCGCCGTAGTTGGCCGCGAAGGGCCGCATGCCCTCCAGCAGCGAGTTGCCGGCGAATACCGAGGCGAACTCCGGCGAGCGAACGTCGGCCTCGCTGAACCCGAGCGCCGCCGCCATCTCGGCGGAGTGCGCGATGAGTCGGGGTGCCGCAACCGGCGTCGGCGAGACGACGGAATAGAGGGCGCCGTGGACCTGCCGGCGGCGATTTTCCCCGAGGGGATCGGCGGGGAGGCCGTCCACGAAGGAGCTCTGGAATCGAAGGGCGCGCATGCCGTATTGGAACATGGCGCGGGCGGGCCGTTCCGGAACTAACCCGCACGAGCAGCCCACCAAGGGAGATGGAAAAGAACCCCCGCAAGCGCGTCTCCCCCGCCGAGCTGCACGACCTGATGGAGCGCGAGTACGCGAAAACCGCCGGCGACCTCTGCCGCAGATGCCGCATCCCGCGCCCGGGCTACTTCGCCGGCGCCAAGGCGGGCCCCAACTGGCGCGTGCCGCAATCCGGGGAGTGCCCGTCGGCCTGCCACACCATCATGGCCGACATCGTGGCAAAGTTCGCCACCACCCACGACCTGCGCGAGCCCCGCGAAAAGCCATGACCGCCCAAACGCAACAGAACGTCGTCTCCACCTACGAAGACCGTCCCGAGGTCGGCGAGACCTTCGGCGACGCCATCCGCGTCGTCTCCTTCGACGGCAACACCTGGCGCGTGGAGGTGGCCGTGACGCGCATCGAGTCCGCCGACGCGGGCAAGCCGATAGTATCCAAGCAGTATCCGAGCGTGCGCCTGGTGCTCTCCGCCGGGGCGGGACTCGACCTCATGAACAAGCTCACCGAGGTCGCGGCCGCCCTCGAGGCCCAGGGCATCCTCAAGAAGAACCAGCCGCCGACGCCCTCGGTGGTCCACCACTAGAGGATGCGATGAGGCTCTTCGCCGCGGGGGCCGTGTGCCTCGCCGCGCTGTCGTGCGCCCAATTGCCCGTGGGGCTCTCGCGGCCCGTCGTTTCCGTCCGGCCCGCCTGGCTCACCGGCAAGATCGCCGGCTACGAGAGCGCGCCCATCTCCAACCCGCCCCGGTCGATCCACCGCGCCGGCTGGAAGGGCGCCACGGTGTACTACGTGCCGCCGGTTTGCTGCGACATTCCGAGCGAGGTGTACGACGAGAAGGGCGCGCTGCTCTGCTATGCGAGCGGCGGTTTCGCCGGCGGCGACGGCCGCTGCCCCGGGTTCTCGACCGAGGGGATGACGCTCCTCTGGCAGGATCCGCGCGGTCCGGCCACGCCGCCGCGCTAGGACAGGGGCCTAAGCGGGAGGAGTCGCCGCCTTCTTCGCCGCCTCCGCCGCGCTCCACACGCGGTGCACCGCGGAGAGCTTGAAAAACTGCTCGAAGGCCTGGCGTCGCATCGGCGTCGTCACGTATTTCGCCGAGAAGGCCGCAGTATCGAGCGCCGCGGCCGCCTCGCGCCGGGTGAGGCCCTTCGCGTGCAAGGGCCCCAGTTGCGATTCGGTATGGGTGAGGAGCGCGATGACGTCGACAAGATAGGCATCGTCGCGCATCACCGGCCCGTGGCCCGGCACGATCACCGCGGGCTTGAGGGCCCGCACCCGTTCGAGCGTCGGAATCCACGGCCCCAGCGTCGAGCCGATGGCATAGGGGGCAGGATAGACCAGCACGTCACCGACGGCGGCGACCCGGTCTTCCTCCACCCACACCACCAGGTCTCCCGGCGTGTTGCCGGCGCCCAAGTGGCGCACGTGCGCATGCACGCCGCCCAGGTCGAGCCGTATCTCCGTATCGACCACTTGATCGGGCGCCACGTAGTCGGTGGCGGCGGCCTCCGGCACGGCGAGCTCGACGCACTCCATGGTCTTCGCGAGCCACAGCCGCTGCTCTTCGTCCTTCGAATCCTCGCGCTGCTTGCGCATTTCCTCGACCACGATCGGCAGCTGCTTCGACATCTTCGCGGCGTAGCCGTCGTAGTACTTCTTTGCCTCGGAGATGGTGTGGCTGTGGGCGATGAACCGCACCCCGGGGAAGGCCGCCTTGAAGGCGCCGTTGGCGAGTAAATGGTCGCCGTGCCAGTGGGTGTTGACGACGTGGCGCACCGGGGCCTCCGAGATCGATGCGAGCTCCGCGATGACGCGCCGCGCGATCGACGGAAACTGCCCGGTATCGACCACCAGGATCGCCTCGCGCCCGATCACCGCGACGATGTTGCCGTTGACGACCCCGGTGGTCCCCTCGGCCGCCTGGAACACCACCGCGTGGGGTGAGGCCTGCACGCGGTTGAACTGGAACATCTCGCAGGCGAGCGCGCCGCGTGCCCAGAGCGCCGCGCAGAGGATGGCGAGTGCCAGGAGGCAGGCGGAGGTGGCGCGGGTCATGGCGGCAGGCGAGGCGACGAGATGAGCCCACTCTAACCGCGGGGCCGGCGCGGGCCGGTTACCGTCTGTCACCCGCGTGGCGGCGTGCCACCTACGACCGCAGGATCTCCCGCTGCAGGAGGAAGCGATGGCATTTCGTCGCCTCCTCCGCGCAGTGGCAAAGCAGCGTCACGTCCTGCTTCTCGGCGAGCGCCTTGATGAGGCGCAGCGTGAACTTCTGCCCGTGGTTGCGGATGGTGGGGTTGCCCTCGTCCACCGGGCTCGGGGTGCGGAGCTCGCGGACGTATTCGCGGCCGAACGCGGCCCAGGTGAGGTCGCCCGCCAGGTAGCGCGCGAGCAGCTCCTCGCTCGGGCCCAGGGAGGCGACCCAGGCGTCGTAGCGATCGGCCGGGAGCCCGCGGCCGCGCAAGCGCGTGGCGAGGATGCGAAAGCCGTCCTCTTCCTTGTCGATGGGGCTCTTGACGCTTTTGACGCGGAGCATCCCGGCATCGTAAACCCGGGTGAGGCGAAAATGGGCAGCTCGAGGTATTTCCAGCGCTTGCGGCTCATCGGAAGCTCCTTGGTGGGGTCGGTCGGTCGCGCTATGATTCGACCTGGGTGGCTCACGGCGTGAGCCTGCCCGCCCCCAATCTCCGGAAATGGCGCTGACCGTGGACCGCACCGAACGCTTCTACAAGATCGACCACCTGCTGCGCGAGCGGGGCATGGTCACCACCCGCGAGTTCATGGAAGAGCTGGAAGTCTCGCTCGCCACCTTCAAGCGCGACCTCGAATACATGAAGGATAGGCACCATGCCCCGATCGAGTACGACCGCGATGCCGGGGGATACCGCTTCGTGCAGCCCGATTCGCCTGCCAAGCGCTACGAGCTGCCGGGGCTCTGGTTCAGCCCGCGGGAGGCGCAGGCGCTCCTCACCATGCAGCACCTGCTGGAAAGCCTCGGCCCCTCGCTCCTCGGCGCGCACCTCAATCCCATCAAGTCGCGGCTCGAGGCGCTCCTCACCACCGGAGACCGCACCACGGACGAAGTGCGCCAGCGCATCCACGTGCTGCCGATGGGCGCGCGCCGCCACGAGCCGAAGCATTTCGAGCTGGTGGCGGCCGCCGTGCTCAATCGCCAGCGCCTGAAGCTCGGCTACTGGAACCGCATGCACGACGAGGTCACGGAGCGCGAGGTGTCTCCCCAGCGGCTGGTCCACTACCGCGAGAACTGGTACCTCGACGGTTGGTGCCACCTTCGAAACGACCTGCGCAGCTTCTCCCTCGACGCCATGCGCGAGGTCTCGATGGTCCCGGGCAAGGTGAAGGATGTGGCCCCCGCCGAGCTCGACCGTGCGTTCGCCAGCGGCTACGGCATCTTCTCCGGTGGCAAGGTGCAGTGGGCCACGCTGCGCTTCGCTCCGGCGCGCTCGCGGTACGTCGCGAAGGAGGAGTGGCATTCCAAGCAGCGCGGCCGCTTCGAGGCCGATGGGCGCTACGTGCTCGAGGTGCCCTTCAGCTCCGCCACCGAGCTCACCGAAGACCTGCTGCGCCTGGGCGCCGATGTCGAGGTGCTGGAGCCGGCGTCGCTGCGCAAGCAGGTTGCGGAGCGCGCCGCGGCGATCGTCTCGCTCTACGCCTGACGTGGAGTAACGAAGCTCGTCGGCCGCTTCCTACTCGACAATGGAAGGCGCGCCGACTCCTTCCCCCCGCGGGCTATGGCTTCATGGGGAAATGATATCGATTGCCGAGTCGCTGTACGTTCTCGTGAAGGAAATGGGCGGCGACCGCGCGCCCCGGCCGCTGCCCCTTTCGAGCGGTTTCTCCGAGCATGTCGCTTACCGCATCCTGGGCGTCCACAGTCCGTCCGAGACCGGTGAGGCCTACCTCATCCTCAGCAACGATCGCGACGAGATCTGGTTCATCTCGAATCGCCACTTCCGCACCTGGGAGCTCCGCCCCGATACCAACGCTCTTCGGCTGCCGCTTTCCCTGGGTGCCTCGCCTCCCGACCCGCGCCACCTCTCGCACTAAGTCACCAGCGGCAGGTGCCCTCGCCGAATTCATTGGCGATGAGCGGCACCACGGCGATGAGCCCGAGATCCTTGTACGCCTCGCGGCAGTCGGGCTTGCGCGCGTTCTCGATCGCCTGCTCCATCTTCGATTTCTTCTGCGGCACCGGCGGCATCGGGAAGGCGAGCGGCGCCTTGTTGCCGGTGCCCTGGCGCGCGAGCTCCCCGGCGCGGCGGCGCGCGGCATCGAGGTCGATGGTGGGCGCGGGCGCCGTGGGATCGTAGGTGGAGGAGGGTGGCGTGCGCGACCCCTCACCCGGGGAGGGAGCAGCGCGCGGCGCGGGGCCCGGTGGTGCGGGACGGGAATCCTCGGACCTCGTTCCCGCGGGCGCCCGGGGGTCCGGGCGCGGCACCGGATCGCGGGCTGGGGCGGGTGGCGCCTCGAGCCGGGTGGCTTCGGGAGCCACGCGCGGGGCCGAGAGCTCGGGGCGCGCCACGGGAGGCGCCACGGCGGTTGGCGCCGGCGTGATCGCGGGCACGGCGGGAGCTTCGACGGGAGCGCTCTCCACGGGAACCGGTGGCATGGCCGGCATCGGTGGCGCCATCGGTTGCTGGACTACCGGCGCGGGCGACGGCTGGATCACCGGCGCCGGCATCGGCGGCGGCTCGGCCAGCTGGCGGTCCACGCGGGGCGCCACCACGCGATCGAGCATCGCGGGAGCGGGCAGGGGCGGCAGCGGCACCGCCGGGGCGGGCGCTTCCACTTTCGGGGGCACGGGAACCGGGGGCGGAGCCGCGGGGGTCTCGACGCGCGGGGGTGCCTCCACCTTGGGCGCGGGCGGTGGCGCTTTCGGCGGCGCGGGCGGCGCCTCGACGGTCGGCGGCGGCACCTTCGGCGCGGGAGCGAGGTCCTTCATGCGATCGGGCACGGGAAGGCGCTCGAGCAATGGAGGCACCACGTAGGGCGTCTCGGGTGCGGGGTCCACTTTCGCCGGCGCGGCCTCGACCTTCGGAACCATCGGTTCGACTTTCGGCGCTTCCACGGCGGGCGTGGGAGGCGCCTCGGCCGGTACCTGCAGCGACTTGGAGATGCCGAGATCGACCGGTGCGGCGGGGGGCGCTGGGGGAGGTGGCGGCACGCGTCGCTCCGCAGGCGCGGGCTTTTTCTCCGGCGCGGGCGTCACGAGCGCGGGAAGCTCGCGATCCATCTTCAGGCTTGGCCCCGTGTCGCGCCACGAGTCGCGGATCACCACGGACAGCGGGCCCCACATCGCGCGCCCCTCGCGGTTGCCGCCGCCGGGGGCGCCGAAGAGCGCGATCGCCAGCATGTGCAGCGCCATCGACAGCGCGATGAACTGCACCAGCTCCTTCGTCACCAGCGGCTGCTGGCGCCGGACCCAGCGCGGGTAGATCGGCGGGTTGGGCCGCGGCACGGGCGCGTCGGTGGGGCAGGCGGTTTCCATCTCGGGGAGATTCTGCACTCCGCGAATGGGAAGCGGTAGGACTCTCTCCCAGGGGAGAGGGAGAAATGCCTGACCCTCTCCCCGGCCCTCTCCCAAGGGAGAGGGAGGTTTCTGTAAGCTTCATGCAAATACCCAGACACCCCGAGGAGACCGCAATGCCCGCATTCCGCCGGCTCGCCGCCGCATGGACTGTCATCACCGCGCTGGCGCCGATGACCGCCGCCGCCCAGGACTATCCGGTGAAGCCCATCCGCATCATCGTGTCGTTCTCCGCCGGGGGCACCACCGACGTGATCGCGCGCCAGATCGCAAGCCGCCTCACCGAGCGCTGGAAGCAGCCGGTGCTGGTGGAGAACAAGCCCGGCGCGGGCGGCACGCTCGGTACCGACTACGTGGTGTCGCAGCCCGCCGACGGCTACACGCTGCTCATGTCCTCCTCGGGGCCGATCGTGATCTCGCCCTCGCTGCCGAAGAAGCTCGCGACCGATCCGCTCACCGCCATCGTGCCGGTGATCATCGTGGCCGACGTGGCCAACGTGCTGGTGACCTCTCCCGACCTCAAGATCAAGAGCGTTGCCGAGCTGGTGCGCGAGGGCAAGGCCAACCCCGGCAAGCTCAACTACGCCTCCACGGGCGTGGGCACCGTGGCGCACCTCTCGGGCCTGCTGTTCTCGGAGAAGGCCGGCATCGAGACCACGCACGTGCCGTACAAGGGCGCCGCCGCCGTGGGCGACGTGATGGCGGGCCGCGTGCAGTTCATGTTCGCGACCCTCCCCTCGGTGATCGGGCAGATCAAGGGCGGCAAGCTGCTGCCCATCGGCCAGGTGGCGGGCACGCGCAGCAAGGCGCTGCCCGACGTGCCGACGATGAAGGAGCTCGGCATCGCGGGCCTCGAGGCCGGCGCGTGGTTCGGGCTCTTCGCCGTGAAGGGCACCCCGCAGCCGATCATCGACAAGCTGAACGCCACCGTGAACGAGATCCTCAAGGAGAAGGACACCATGGACGCGCTCGAACGGCAGGGCGCCGACCCGATCGGCGGCAGCCCGCGGGATTTCGCGGCACTCCTCAAGCGCGACTACGAGGGATGGAAACCGGTGGTGGCGCGCTCGGGGGCCACCGACTGATGGGCGAGCCCGCGCTGCTGCATGCGATCGCCGCGTATGGCGCGCGCGATGCCACGCGGGAGCTGCCGCCGGAAGTCATGCATCACGCCCGGCGCGCGGTCATCGACTGGTTCTCGGCGCTTTATCCCGGCACGCGAATGGACCCCGCGCGGATGCTGGTGGTGGCGCATCGCGAGGAGCTGGGGTTTGGGAAGTCTTCGCTGCCCGGTTTTGGGACCACCGCCTTCCCCGCGCTCGCCGCGTGGATCAACGGTTCGGCCTCGCACTCGCCCGAGTTCGACGACATTTTCCGCGAGGGAATCTATCACCCCGGCTGCCCTGTCATTGCCGCTGCGCTGGCGGTGGCGGAGGATCGCGACCGCACCGGCGCCGAGATGCTGCGCGCGGTGGTGGTTGGATATGAGATTTCCACGCGGATCGCTGCGTCGGTGCAACCTTCGCACTACGACTTCTTCCATACGACGGGCACTGCGGGGATCTTCGGGGCGGCCGCGGCGGCGGCGTGTTTGTTGAGGCCGGGGGATGCGACGGTGCTGCAGCATGCGCTTGGGACCGCGGGGACGTTCGCTTCCGGGCTGCAGCAGGCGTTCCGCTCCGACACAATGACCAAGCCGCTGCATGCGGGGCACGCGGCTCAGGTGGGCGTAACTTCCGCCCAGGCTGCGGCTGCGGGCGTCACGGGTGCGGCCGATATTCTCGAAGGCGCGGCGGGATTCGGACACGCGTTGTCGAAGGATCCGAAGTTCGAGAAGATGACCGCGGGCCTGGGCGAGACCTACAACATCACGCAGATGACGCAGAAGAACCACGGCTGCTGCGGCCATGCCTTCGCCGCCATCGACGCGGTGCTCGCGATCATGGGCAAGGGCGTCACCGCCAACGACGTCGAGCGCATCGAGGTTGACTGCTACAAGGCGACGGTGGAGGTGGCCGGCATCCTCGATCCCCAGGGCGCGGCGGAAGCGAAGTTCAGCACGCCGTACGTGCTGGCCCACGCGCTCAAGTACGGCTCCGTGCGCCTCGATGCCTACGAGCCGCACAAGCTCGCTGATGCCGAGCTTCGCGGTCTGCTTCGGCGCGTGAGACTGCGCGAGGATCCGGAGTTGACGGCGAAGTTTCCGGGGCAGCGCTCGGCACGGGTGGCGATTACTACTAAAGACGGGGCACGACACGAGCACTTTGCGCCGACGCGGAAGGGGGATCCCGATGATCCATTAACGGATGCCGATCTCGAGGCGAAGTTTCTCGAGCTGGCGGTCCCGGTGATCGGGAAGGGGGCGACGGGAGAGTTGCTTGGGAAGCTGTGGAGGCTGGGGGCGGAGCGGGTGGTGTTGCTGTCCCTGTAGTAGAGGCCGCGAAGCGACATATCGCCGAGAAATTCAAGTTGTGAGTTCTGGAATTCGGCTAGCACACCCTTTAGCTTCCTTATACTCACGTCCATCGTGTTGATGGTGCCCCTCCGGGCACGGGAAAGTGCGAGATGCTAAAGCACCTCAAGGTAAGCGGGTTTAAGTCGTTGGTGGGGGTCGCTATCGGATTCCCACGTCTGACCGTTTTATTCGGGCCTAACGCGGCCGGTAAGAGCAACCTTCTCGATGCTGTTCAGGCGCTCTCTCGCTTAGGCACCGAGCGAACGTTGACCGATGCTATTTCCGCCCCTATCCGTGGCTACCCGATTGAAGCATTCGCCTTCCCGAAGGGCGGATTGCCAGAATTGCTTGGCGCATCGTCAGCAACCTTCGTCCTCGACGCGGTGATTGGCGTCGATAAGGAGGATTACCGCTACCGCATTGAGGTTGGCATCGAACCGTCCTCCGGAAAGTTGAGCACACTCGATGAGTATCTCGCGCTACTCAACAATCAGGGCGTTGCCAAGGGAAATCCGGCAATTGAGAAGGTTGGCGACAAGCTGCTAATTCGTCGTAAGAGCAAGCCAGGTCACCCGCGTGAAGAACCGCTTGGGTTAAATCACTCGATTCTTTCTGACCCGCGTCTAGGCAATGTCGAGTATCGAATCCTGGAAAAGGTCCGTCACGAACTCCTTGGTTGGCGTGTCTACTATCTCGACCCGCGCGTTGCCATGCGCGAGGCCAAGCCACCCGAGGCTACGGATGACATCGGTCAGTTGGGGGAGCGATTGGCGCCGTTCCTTTTTCGATTGAAGTCGGAGTATCCGAACGATTTCCAAGCGGTAGTCCGAACGCTCCGTACGCTTATCCCTTCGATCCAGAGCATCGATGTTGAGCTCGATCCAAAGCGGGGCACACTCGACATTAGAGTTGTTCAAGATGGAATTCATTTTTCCTCTCGCATCGTTTCCGAAGGCACACTGCGCGTGTTGGCCTTGGCGGCG
>JANMHV010000375.1:0-1896 GCA_031375445.1 Burkholderiales bacterium
GATCCTCACGCTACTATTCGACCAGCTCAAGTAACGCGGTCGACGGGATGCTGAGATTCACCTCGCTGGGTAGCGGCAGCTCCGGCAACGCGCTGGTCGTCGAGTGCGGCGGCACGCGCGTGATGATGGATTGCGGCTTCACCCTGTCGGATACCGTCTTCCGCCTGGAGCGCGCGGGCCTGGCGCCCCGGGACCTCGACGGCATCCTCGTCACCCACGAGCACGACGACCACATGGGGGGCGTGGCGCGGCTCGCCAGGCGCTTCGGGATCCGCGTCTACCTGACGCGCGGCAGCGCCCAATGGCTGCCGCCGGATTTCCCGGCGGTGCTGGTGCGCTACATCGATCCCCACACGCCGTTCGCGATCGACGACCTGCTGGTGGACCCGTTCCCGGTGCCCCACGACGCGCGCGAGCCGGTGCAGTACGCCTTCTCCGATGGCGCGAGCCGCCTCGGCGTGCTGACCGACGTGGGCTGCCTCACCCAGCACCTGGTGGACAAGCTCTCCGGCTGCCATGCGCTGGTGATCGAGTGCAACCACGACCTGGACCTGCTGATGGGGGGCGGCTATCCGCTCAGCCTCAAGCAGCGCGTCTCGGGGCGTTTCGGCCACCTGTGCAACGCCGATGCGGCGCACCTGGTCGCGAGCCTCGACCGCTCCCGCATGCGCCACCTCATCGCGGCGCACCTGTCGCAGCAGAACAACCGCCCGGAGCTGGCGGTGGCGGCGCTGTGCGGCGCGGCGGGCTGCGAGCCGGAATGGATCGGGGTCGCGACGCAGGATGAGGGCTTCGCCTGGCGCGACGTGTAGCGCCGGATCCAAAGAAAAAGCCGGCCCGAGAGGGCCGGCTTTTTTTACGACCGGTGACCGGTTACTTCTTGGTTTCCGTCGTCGTGGTCGTGGTGGACGTCGCCGGCGCGGCAGGAGTGGCCGGGGTCGTCGTGGTCGTGGTGGTGGTCGCGGCGCCCGCGGCCGGGGCGGCGGTCGGCGCTACCGGCGGCTTCGGCGCTTCGGCCGGCTTCACCGGGGCGGGGGCCGGCTTGGCGGGGGCGGGAGCGGGTTCCTTGGAGCAGGCGGCGACGCCGAGGGCGAGCAGGGCGGCGATGAGGTACGACGTTTTCATTTTTCGAATTCCTTGATGGGTTCGGGGGGATGTCGAGGCTTTTCCGGCTGCTGCAGCGCAGCGTATGCGGTGCCGGGTGCGAGCCAGCGCGCGATTGTAGCGGAAAGCGGCCGGTCCTTCAAAGACCGAGGGTGGTCGCCGAGACGGCGGGCTCCGAGAGCTCCCAGATTTCATCGAATCGCTGGGCGATCGGCATCGCGTCGGCGGGGGAGTGCAGTGCAACAATCGCGCGCAGCTGCTCGTGGTGGGCCTGGTGCCACACGCCGTGGTCGTCCGCCACCACGAAGGGGTCCATCGCTTCCCTCGCCTGGGCGAGCGTGCGATGGATCTCGATCGACATCGGGAATTGCCGCAGCAGCGCGAGAAGGCGCGGGCACTCGCGCTCCAGGCCCTCGGTCTCGTGCAGCGCGATCAGCAGGCGGTGCGATCGGCCCGCCAGCAGGAAGCGTCGCAGGCTCTCGGAGCGCTGCGGCGAGTTGAAGCCGCGATGGCCGAGCGTGATGTCGAACACGCGGATGGTGCTCTGCGCGGTGGCGATCACCTCGTCGATCGCCGCCTGCGATTCGACGTTGCCGAAGATGTGCCGGTAGGCCGGTTGGGTCGCGTTGTCGCCGGTTTCGCTCATGGGTTCTCTTCCCGTTCATGGAGGTGCGCGAACCCCTGCAGGTACCACGCGTGCGCGAGCGCCCAGAACGCGGCGCCGGCGACGAGCGGGCCGGGCAGCACCCTCCGGTCGGCGAGGCGTCGCAGGACCGCACGCGCTTCACGGGG
>JANMHV010000403.1:0-2836 GCA_031375445.1 Burkholderiales bacterium
CAGGTTGACGATGAAGGGGTCGAACGTAGGACAGCGCTCGCCAGCCTGCACCACGTTCACGCTGTATTTGAACCGACCCGGACCCGGGTTGGTATTCACCCACTGGTAGACCTTGCCCTGGTGCTGGTTCGAGTGGAACACTCCACCGCCACCCTGGATGTCGATGCCGTTGGACGCGAACTCCGCGTTGGCGGTGACGACGGTCCAGATCATGCGCACGTTTTGCATGCCGCGCGGCACCCGAGTTTCGGGTTCGATGATCACGCGGCAGCCTTCCACCCGGACCGATACTTGGCATGCCGCTCCGGCACAGCGCCCTACGCTGGGCTCCACCATCCCCATTTTTTCCATCACCCCGCAGCCGGAAAGGCCCAGCGCGAGGAAGGTCAGCAGCGCGATTCTTTTCGTTGTCATGGCAGTCCCTTCGACGGTGAGGGACTTCCATGGTATTCCCGGATAAGCCGCGAGAAAACTACTCGGGCAGGGTGGAGCGGGACTCAGCCGAGCCGGAACGGGGAGAGGTCGACCCGGGGCGCGGCACCGGTAGCGAGGTCGGCCAGCGCCTCGCCGACGGCGGCGGAGTGCTTGAAGCCGTGCCCCGAGCACGGGGAGGCCACGATCACGCGCGGCGAACCCGGCAGGCGATCGATGACGAACTGGAAATCCGCGGTCGCGGTGTAGAGGCAGGTGGCCGCTCGAGCACACCGCGGCCCCACGCCCGGCAGATAGGGCGCCACCAGCTCCGCGTGCATCCAGCGCCGCTCTTCCTCGGTCGCCTCGGGTTGCGTTTCCAGGCGATCGGGTGCGACGGTCACGTCGTACTGCTCCGTGGCCACCTTCACCAGTCCGCCCTCGATCGCAGGAAACCCGTAGATCACGTGGCGCTTCTCCTGCAGCTCCCAGATGAACACGGGGAATGCGGGGGCGGCGTGGCTTGCCGCATCCGGCGCCTCGAACCAGTACTGGACCTGGCGCGTGACCGCGAAGCGCGCCGCCAGCGCCGCGGGAAGGAAATCTCGCACCCACGGTCCGGCGCTCACTATCGCCTGGCGCGCATGGATAGTGCCGCGCTCCGTGGTGATCGCGACGCCATCGGCCTTCTCATCGAGGCAAAGCACCCGCTCGCCGTAGCGCAGCTCGGCGCCATGCTGCCCCGCGAGCTCGAGTTGCGCGCGCACGCAGGCTTCGGGCCGCAGGTAACCCGCGTCGGGCTCGTAGTAGCCGCTCTCGTTGTCGCGCACCGCGAATTGCGGGAAGCGTTTGCGAATGGCGCCGGCGTCGAGGATCTCGTGGGTGATGCCGAAGCGGCGCGCCGCGGCGAGCGTGTTCTCGAAGAAGTTCGCCACGTGCGTGGTGGCGAGGCGCCGGTCGCTCGAGATCCACAGGCCGCCGGTCTCGACCAGAAGGCTCTCGCCGGTCATGCGCTCCACTTCGAGGAACAGCTCATACGCGCGGAGCACCAGCGGCACGTAGGCATCGCCCTCGCCGATGGCCTTGCGCGTGATGCGGCTTTCGCCGTGGGAGGAGCCGTGGGCGTGGGGCGGAGCGAACCGGTCGAAGCCCACCACGCGCACACCACGCCGCGCGAGATGCCAGGCGGCGGCGCTGCCCATCGCGCCCAGCCCGACGATGGCGACTTCGAAGGTCAACGCTCCCCGTCGCCTGGCCGAACGATCTTCGGCTCGTCCCGGCCCATCAGTCCGCCTTGGCGCCGCTGTCCTTCGCGATCTTCGACCACTTCGCGATCTCGGCACGGATGAATGCGGAGAACTGCTCGCGCGTGCCCGGCGCCGCGGTGAACGCCAGCTGCTCCAGGCGTGCCTTCACTGCCGGGTCCTGCAGCATCTTCTGGATCTCGGCATTCAGCTTCGCCACGATCTCGGGCGGCGTCTTCGCCGGCGCCGCGAGTCCGATCCAGCCCACGCTCTCGAAGGCGCCGAAGCCTTCCTCGGCGACGGTGGGCACGTCGGGCATGTAGGGCGAGCGCTGGGGAATCGCGACCGCCAGCGTGCGCAGCTTTCCTGCCTTCACCTGCGCGAGCACTCCCGGCACCGTGTCGGCCATCATCGGGATGCTGCCGCCGAGGAGCTGGGTCTGCGCCTCTCCACTGCCTTTGAAAGGGATGTGGTTCAGCTTGATGCCCGCCTGCGACGCGAACGCCTCCATGGTGAGGTGGCTGGTGGTGCCGACGCCGAGCGAGCCGTATGCGACCTCGCCGGGCTTGGCCTTGGCCGCCGCCACCAGCTCCCGCAGGGTCTTGTAAGGCTGCTGCGCGCCGACGGTGATGGTCTGCGGCGTGAGGCCGATGTTGCCGATGTGCTCGAAGTCCTTCAGCGGGTCGTAGGGCAGCTTGGAGTAAATGGCGGGGTTGATGCCGAACGGGCCGCTCGGGCACATCGTGAGCGTGTAGCCATCGGCGGGGGCGTTCTTCACGAACTCGGTGCCGGGGATGCCGCCGGCGCCGGGCTTGTTCTCGACCACGAAGGGTTGGCCCATGGACTTGGTGAAGTATTCGGCCATCACGCGGGCGAGGGTGTCGGTGGCGCTGCCGGGGGCGAAGGCGACGATGACCTTGACCGGTTTGGCGGGGTATTGCTGGGCGAGGGCGGGGACTGCGGATGCTGCGATGAGCAGGGATGCGGCGATGGAGCAAATGCTGGGCATGTGGGTGAATCCTCCTGGGGGGATTCTAAGGCACGTTTCTCGCCCGACCTCTCTCGCGCCGGTGAAGGAGGCGAAGGGGGAGGCGGGCCCGTCGCCTTGCTCGATCGAAGGGCACGCCCTTCGATTGCCCTCGGACTTCGAAAATGCGCGGCGGCTGCGGATGGTCTACGTC
>JANMHV010000437.1:0-4255 GCA_031375445.1 Burkholderiales bacterium
GTGCAGAACATCGGCGCCTCGGGCCACACGGACTTTTCGTTCACCGTGCATCGCAGCGAATATGCGCGGGCGCTGGAAGTGCTCAACCAGGCGAAGGGCAAGGGTTTCGTCGCCCGCGAGATCATCGGCGACAACAAGATCGCCAAGGTGTCGCTGGTGGGCATCGGCATGCGCACCCACGCCGGCATCGCCTCCAAGATGTTCGGGGCGCTCGCCCACGAGGGCATCAACATCCAGATGATCTCGACCTCCGAGATCAAGACTTCGGTGGTGGTGGACGAGAAGTACATGGAGCTCGCGGTGCGCGTGCTGCATCGCACCTTCGAGCTCGACAAGGCGCCGGAGCAGGAGCACATGAAGCCATGAGGCTGGCAGCGCTCGCCTTCACCTTCGTCGCCGCGATGAACGCACAAGCCCAGGAATCCGATCCCAACGCCTGGCTCGAGGATGTCACCGGCGAGCGCGCCATGGCGTGGGTGCGCGAACGCAACGCCGAGAGCGTGCCGAAGCTCGAGGCCCAGCCCGGCTTCAAGGCGCTGAAGGACCGCCTGCTCGCGATCTACAACTCGAAGGAGCGCATTCCCTCGGTGACCCAGCGCGGCAAGTGGCTCTACAACTTCTGGCAGGACGAGAAGAGCCCGCGCGGCATCTGGCGCCGCACCACGATGGAGGAGTACCGCCGCGCCGAGCCCGCGTGGGAAACGATGCTGGACATCGGCAAGCTCTCCGACGCCGATAACGAGAAGTGGGTGTTCAAGGGCGCCCAGTGCCTCTATCCCGACTACCGGCGCTGCCTCATCTCGCTCTCCCGCGGCGGGGCCGACGCCACGGTGATTCGCGAGTTCGACATCGAGGCGAAACGCTTCGTCGAGGGCGGTTTCCAACTCCCGGAGTCCAAGGGAGACGTCGACTGGCGGGATGCGGACACGCTCTACGTGTCGGTGGATTTCGGTCCCGGCAGCATGACCACCTCCGGCTACCCGCGCATCGTGAAGGAGTGGAAGCGCGGCACGCCGCTCGCGAGTGCCAAGGTCGTCTTCGAGGGCCGGGAGTCCGACGTGGGCGTGTCGTCGAGCGTGGTGAACGAGCGCCACGGCCGCAGGAGCCAGCGCTACGAGTCCATCCACCGGTCGATCCAGTTCTTCACCGGCGAGGATTTCCTGCGCCGCGGCGACGAGTGGGTCAAGCTCGCCACGCCGGAAGACGCGGTGGTGTCGATCGTCCACGAGCACCTGGTGGTGCGGCTTCGCAGCGAGTGGAAGCCGGGTGCCACGACGTTCCGCGCCGGCTCCCTCATCTGGATGCCGCTCGAGGCTTTCCTCGAGGGCAAGCGCGAGTTCACGCCGGTCTTCGAGCCCTCGGCGCGCGTCTCGCTGCAGGGCTGGACCGCCACCCGCCGCTACATCGTCCTGGAAGTGCTGGACAACGTTCGCGGCAAGGTGCTGCAGGGCCATCGCCACTACGGCAAGCTCAACTTCCGCGAGATCCCGGTGGCGCCCAACTCGACCGTGAGCGTGTCGGCGCTGGAGAGGAACGAGAGCGACGACTACTGGATCACCACCACCAGCTTCACCGAGCCCACGTCGCTGGCCCTCGTCGACACGCGCCAGAACCGCATCGAGAAGTTGAAGTCGCTGCCCGCGTTCTTCGACGCCAAGGGCGTGACCGTGGTGCAGCACGAGGCCACGTCACGCGACGGAACCAAGGTGCCCTACTTCGTGGTGTCGCGCGACGTCATGAAGGCCGATGGAACCAATCCCACGATCCTCTACGGATACGGGGGCTTCGAGGTTTCGCAGAAGCCGGCCTACAACGCCGCGGTGGGCGCCGCCTGGCTGGAGCAGGGTGGGGTCTGGGCGCTCGCCAACCTGCGCGGCGGCGGCGAGTTCGGGCCCGACTGGCATCGCACCGCGCAGCGCGGGGGCCGGCAGAAAACCCACGACGACTTCATCGCCGTGGCCGAAGACCTGGTGAAGCGGGGCATCACCGCGCCGCGCCACCTGGCGGCCTACGGCGGCAGCCAGGGGGGGCTGCTGGTGGGGGCGGTCACCACGCAGCGCCCGGACCTCTTCCGCGCCGCGGTGGCCACCGTGCCGCTCTTCGACATGAAGCGCTACCACAAGCTGCTCGCCGGGGCGTCGTGGATGGGCGAGTACGGCAACCCGGATGTGCCCGCCGACTGGGCCTTCATCTCGAAGTACTCGCCCTACCAGAACGTGCCGAAGAAAGGTGTCGCTTTCCCGCACATGTTCATCACCACCACCACGCGCGACGACCGGGTGCATCCGGGCCACGCGCGCAAGATGGTGGCGCGGCTGAAGGAGTCGGGCCACGAAGTGCTGTACTACGAGAACGTGGAAGGCGGCCATGGCCTCGGCAGCACGCCGGCGCAGCTGGCGAACGCGGCGGCGATGATCTACACCTTCTTCGGCATGGAGCTTCGCTAGGCGAAGGACGGCTGCATCCGCTTCCACAGGCGGTGGGTGGTGAAGGCCACCATCGCCATCGCCACGATAACGCCGCCCACCACCATCGGGTTGAGCGAGCGGTCGGTGGAGAGCATGGCGTGCACCTGGTCGCCCATCAGCGTGCTGCCGATGGTGCCGGGCAGGTGGGCCAGCGCCACGCCCGCGAGCACGTGCCATAGCTTGAGCCGCAACGCCCCGAAGGCCACCACCAGCATCGCGAAGGGCGCGATGGGCACGAGGCCCACCGTCGCCACGGCGAGGAAGCCTTCCTTGCCCAGCGCCTTGCCCACCTTCTCCATGCGCGGCCCGCCCCAGCGCTTCACCCGCGCCGGGTCGAGCTGGCGCCCGGCAAGGTAGCCGACCGCGGCGCTCAGGGTCACGCCCGCCATCGCGATCGCGAAGCCCTTCACCGGTCCGAAGGCGACGGCGGCGGCCACCGTGAGGAGCGCCCGCGGAAAGAGGATCAGCGCCGCGGGAGTGTAGAGGAGCGCCACGGCATAGGGCGCCCACCAGGTGTTGGAGAAGGTCTCGATCCACTCGATGACGCGCTCGGCGGTCAGCCACTCGGAGAGCGGGGTGAAGCGCCAGATGGCGGTGACCGTCGCGACCAGGGCCACGAGGCCCACGGCCACCCAGGTGAGTCGCCGGCGTTCGGCGGGAGAGAGCTTCATCGGAGGGGCAGGTACGCAGGGCCGTGTTGGAGCCATTCGGCACGGGTGGGTTCCGCGAACGCGCGCCGCTCCCGGCGCGCGCGCGGGACGGTCCGGCGCTGGGGTATAATTTCGTCCGAACACGCTGTACCCCGGAGAGATGCCCGAGAGGCCGAAGGGGGCGCCCTGCTAAGGCGTTATATGGGCTTAAACCCGTATCGAGGGTTCGAATCCCTCTCTCTCCGCCAGTCAAGTGGCCTAAGTTGCTGATTCCGTGAGTTGCTCCGGAATTGGCAACTTAGCGACCCATATTCGTACCCATACCGCGAATGCGCAGCCTGTGCCCGCCGCGCGGATCTCGGGCGCCCCGGTAATCTCCCATTTCGCGTAGGTTGAGGCGATCACCTCGCGCGTGGCCCTGTAGCGCGCCGTCACCCAACGGCGGCGGACGGTATCGAAGAACTTGAACGGGAAGAGCTCGTGAGCCATGCCGGGATTCTCTTAGTATCGAAGCTCACCAGGTGAGGCGGGCGCAGCGTGGCCGCAAGATCAGTGAAGGGGACGCCCCCGCCTCAGTCTTCCTCCCCCAGCTCAGGGCCCATGTCCTCGCGTGTATCCGCAGGGAGTTGATACCAACTCCCGCGCTTCTTTGCCACCCTACGTTGAATGGAGAGTGATGCTGACTCCGAGGTCTGGTACGCAAGGTCATCTGGCGATAGGGTCGGCGCGCGCTCAAACCTCCGAAGTTTATTGACGAGTTCCGAGTTTGGGACGGGAGGGCTAACTCCTCGCCCACTCGAGAGTTCACGCCAACGCGGAAGATGCTTGTCCCACAACGGAATGAGCTTGGAGCCCTCATGCTCCGGCGGCGAATGCGCGAAGGCCATTATTCCAAGCGCTTTCGTTTCTTCGGAAACGGCCGAGAAGTGGTCATCGATCGCCTGCAGTTCCGTTTTTAGATCTAACCCCCATACAAAATCCTGGTGTGGACGGAGGAACAAGGGGGCGCAAGTTCGGTGAAGCTTGTCGCTTGATGTGAAGATCATGCAAAACGGCAGGTAAAAGAGGTAGCCAATATCCAGCTTATTCGAAGGCCTTTCGCTGGAAATCAATCCCGATGCGAGGCAGATATTGAAG
>JANMHV010000009.1:0-2145 GCA_031375445.1 Burkholderiales bacterium
CGCTACCCATCCACACAATGAGGTCGAGGTTGGGCGAGGCGAACCAGCGGCGCCGGGGCTCGCCCCGGATCTGGCGGACGGGGTGGATTTCTCTTAGCACGGGATATTGTCGCTAGCGGTCAGGGCATGGTCAATGCGATACCGCACACTCCGGCGAGGCCATTGCCGGGCCGGTGGCTAAAGGTGGCTCCTCGAACTCCCACAGGCCGCCGAGTCTTTCTCCTACACCGACCCGAGGCAACGAGCGATGGGACCCGAACGCCAATCCCCGTACGCTGCTCGAATGAAAATCCTCGCGCTCGTCCTCGCCGCCGGCATCGCCGCCCTCTCCCCCATTGCAAACGCTGCCTCGGCGCCGAAGGGCCCGGGAGCCTTGGGCAAGGGCGCCCGCGGTCCCGAGGTCGTGAAAGCCCAGGTCCTCCTCGACCGCGCCTTCTTCTCGCCCGGCGAGATCGACGGCGGGTTCGGCGAGAACATGCGCCGAGCCGTGTCGGCATTCCAGGAAGCCAAGGGGCTCAAGGTCAGCGGGCGCATCGACGCCGCCACCTGGGAAGCGTTGGGCGGCAAGGACAGCGAGAACCTGACCACGTACACGATCACCGACAAGGATGCGGCGGGCCCCTGGATCGTCGTGCCGAAGAGCCCCATGGATCGCGCCAAGCTGCCGGCCCTCGGCTTCGAGAGCCTGATCGAGGCGCTCGGCGAACGCTTCCATTCGAGCCCCACGCTGCTGAAGACGCTGAATCCCGGCAAGCGCTTCGAGGCCGGCGTCGAGATCAAGGTGCCCGACGTGGAGGTGAAGCCCCCCGCCAAGGCCGCGTCGCTTCGCATCCTCAAGAAGGAGCGGATGCTGATCGCGCTCGATGCGGCCGGCAAGCCGATCGCCACCTTCCCCATCAGCCTCGGCACGCCGCGCGACGAGCTTCCCGTCGGCCCGCTCAAAGTTGTCAGCGAGGTGACCAATCCCTCCTTCGACTACACGCCGGAGCTGCTGCACGACAAGAACCCGAACCACAAGAAGGTCACCATCGCCCCGGGACCCAACAATCCGGTGGGCGTGCTGTGGATGGGCTTGAGCAAGAAGCACTTCGGCATCCACGGCACCCCGGAGCCCTCGAAGGTGGGACACAGCGAGACCAACGGCTGCGTGCACCTCACCAACTGGGATGCGACGCGGCTCTCGGCGCTCGCCTCGGCGGGGCTGGCACTCGACGTCAGGAAGTGAATCCTTGAAGGTGACGGGAGTGCTGTCGCTGCTGGTGGCGATCGCCGGGGCGATCGCGGCCGTCACGTTCGCGACCGCTCCCGCGGGCGAGCCGAAGGCCGCGGCAACGGCAATGGCAAAGGCAGCGGATCTGGAGCCTGCCCTCCTCGGGCGCAGCATCGCCTTTCCCCTTCCTGAGTCGTTCCGCAACGGCTTGCGCGACACCTTCGACGAGCGGCGCGGCACCAAGCGCCACGAGGCCCTGGACGTCATGGCGCCCCGAGGGACGCCGGTGACCGCCATGGACGACGGGCGCGTGATGAAGCTCTTCACGAGTGTCCCGGGCGGCCTCACCCTCTACCAGTCCGATCCGTCGCAGCGCTACGTCTACTATTACGCGCACCTCGATAGCTACGCGCCGGGCCTGCGAGAAGGCGCGGAGGTGAAGCGCGGGGAGTTAATCGGCTACGTCGGCAGCACGGGCAACGCCTCGGCCGACGCGCCGCACCTGCACTTCACCATCCTGCGCATGGGTCCGGAGAAGCAATGGTGGAAGGGCGAGCCGGTGAATCCCTACCCGTATCTCGCCGGGCGTTAGGTGGCTTGCGATACGGTGGCTGGCGAGACGGTCTCGACGATCTCAAGCACCTGATTTCAACGCAGAGGGTTGAAGGAGAGGGGCAGAGGCGCGCAGAGGAAAGCGAAAAAGGGCAAAAGGCGCGCCGGTGGGGCGCTACCGCCGTGAATCGAATGCGATGCGAGAGGCTTCAGAGGACGCGGAGGACAGGTGAATGGGGTTCAGGTGTTGCCCTTTTTCATCAGTCCCCTGCGTCCTCTGGGGCGTATCCAGAATTTTGTGTGTGAGGTCATCATGACACCCAAGGAGGCCATGAATGACCGACCAACCCGCACCCAAGAAGCCACGCAAGCGCAGGGAGAAG
>JANMHV010000038.1:0-4188 GCA_031375445.1 Burkholderiales bacterium
CGCGGGGGGAAGATGCCCTGGAGCGCAATGCAGAAGCTGAGCGTGGTGTAGGGCGGCATGTTGTTGTGGGGCTGCCCGCCGCCCGCCGGCTGCAGGAACGAGGCGCAGGCCGTCGTGTCGGCGGGATCGAGGATGTACGCGCGCGCGGGAGAAGCGCCTGGCGCGCCGCCCGCCGGGGACTGCTGCGGCGCGGTGTTGCCGCCCGTGAGCGTGTGGGCGTGCGCGGGAATCTGCGACTGCGCGAGCGTCACGTTCTCCACGCCCGCGCTCTCGCCGAGGTCGTGGAGCGAGAGGCCCGGCCCCTGGTTCCAGTGCATCGGGAAGCGCCCCTTCAGGTTGGGCAGCGCGAAGGTGCTCTTGCCGTCCCCGCCGTAGTAGGTGCCGACGAGCGAGAAGAGCGCGGTGTTCTGCGAGATCGGCAGCAGCTGCCCGTCGCAGAAGGCCCAGCCCGAGGGGGCGAAGTTGAAGCCGAAGATGCGGATCTCGGCGACGAAGGGGTCGGCCATGGCTAGCTCTGGGACGGGAAGATGCCGGTGAGGGCGATGCAGAAATTGAGGGTGAGGAACGGCGGCATGTTCGGGTGCGGCTGGCTGCCTCCCGCGTTGCCCACGGTGCCCGCGTGCATCGCCGCGGCACCCGTGTCGGAATAGCCGCCGCGCTGCGCGGCGAAGATGGCGCCGCCGGGCGAGGGGAGCTTGCCGGGACGCGACTGCGTGCCCATCGCGTGCGTGTGCGCCGGCATCTCCGCCGCGCTGAGCGTGTGGCCCTCCTCCCCCGCCCTCTGGCCGAGTGCGAAGCCGGAGCTGCGGTGGATCGGCATGCGCCCGCGGAGATCGGGAAGGGCGAAGTTGACCCGCCCATCGCCGCCGTAGGTGGTGCCGAGCAGCGCGAACAGCGCCTGGTTCTGGTTGATGGGCAGCAATTGCCCGTTGCATGCCGCCCATCCTTTCGGAGGGAAGCCGAAGGACACGAGGCGGATCTCGCCCAGGAACGGCTCGGCCATGTCAGGTGGGGCTCGGGAAGATGCCGAAGAGCGAGATGATGAAGCTCACGCACAGGAACGGCGGGAGGTTCTCGTGGGGCTGGCTGCCGCCGGCGGTGGATAGGGCGTTGGCCATCATCGCAACGCCGGGCGCGCCGTCGAACGCGGCGAAGTCGCGGTGCGCGGCGGGAAGCGCGCCGCCGGGCTCGGAGAGGTGGCCCGGGCTCGGGGAAGACATCGCCACGTGGCTGTGGGCCGGAAGCTGGTTCACGGTGAGGGTGACCGATTCGACCCCGCCGTTCTGGCCGATCACGTAGGAGCCGGCTCCCTGGCCCTGGTGCAGCGGCAGCCGCCCGCGCAGGTCGGGCAGGGCGAAGGTCGACTGGCCGTCGCCGCCGTACGTCGTGCCGATGAGCACGAACAGCGTCTCGTACTCGGAGATGGGCAGCAGCTGGCCTTCGCAGAACATCCACCCGGCGGGCGGGAAGTTGCCGGCGAACATGCGGATTTCACCCACGTAGGGCAGGGCCATGCGGCGGCACGATCGGGGAAGTGACGAGGGAATGGTAGACGCCCACCGCGGGGGCGTCTATCTTTGTAGCTGTTACCGGATGCAGGAGATGCACTTGACGAATCGCCGTGACTTCCTGTCGTACGCCGGGCTCGCCCCGGCCGCCGCCGCCGGTGTGGCCACCGCCGCGCCCTCGCGCTCGGCCGAGGCGGGCACCTTGCGCCGCTCTACCTTCGCCCCGCTGGTGGGCGAGATGTTCATGTTCCAGCAGTCCGCCTTCGCGAGCGTGGGCCTGCGCCTCGATGAAGTGGCCGCGGTAGGCCGGGGCGCCTCGCGCGCCTCGAGCGAGAAGGCCTTCGCGCTGCGCTTCGCCGCCCCCCCCGGCGGCCTCGCCCAGGACAGCTACCGGGTGACGCACCCCAGCCTGGGATCCTTCGTGCTTTTCGTGGCCCCGGTCGATCCCGAGGGCCGCACCCTCGAGGCGGTGTTCAACCTGAGCTAGCTGCCTCCCGGCGCATCGGCAGGTAGATGCCGTTAGCCTCCCCGGTCGCGAAGCCGAGCCGCGCGTAGAGGTTGCGCGCCGGGTTGAAGGTTTCCACGTGCAGCGTCACTGCCAGCCCGCGCGCATCGGCTATTTCGAGGAGCGAGCGCACGATCGCCGTGCCGAGCCCGCGGTTGCGCTCGCCGGGCACCAGCGTCACCTCCATCAGCCGTAGCTCGTCCGCGCCCGCCATGTAGTAGAGGCGCCCGATCGGCGCGCCCTCGCGTTCGATCACCAGGAATCGTGCGCCGGGGTAGCGGTCGCGATACCACTCGTCCTGGCGCTCGAACTGGTCGTCGGCGAAGGCGCGCTTGCGCGCCTCGTCCCAGTCGGTGAGGGCGAGCTCCGCGGCGCGCACTTCGCGGTAGAGCTCGCGCAGGAAGGGCCGGTCGCCCTCCACCACCTCGCGGAACGTCACTCCCGGCGCGGGCGCCCGGATCTCCTCATGGCGCATGGGAAAAGCAGGCTTCGTAATCGATGCCCGCGGCATCGCGCGCGACGGGCGTGATGAAGATGTCGCGGCGCCCGAGCGTGGGATGTTCGAACGCATAGGTGCCTTGCGGGTAGGCGGGCTGCGCCGGGCCGCGGAAAGTGATGGCGAACTGCACCAGGTCGCGCGATTGCGAGCGCATCGTGGCGCTGGTGACGACGGCGTGGACGGGAGCGCCTTCCGGGAAGAACTCGAAGGCGGATCCCACGAGGCCGCGCGCCTCGGACCAGGTGAGTGACATGCGCCGATTACACCACGAAGCGCGCGGGGCGCCCCGCGGCGATGAACCTACTGCGCGTACTCGTAGGGCCCCAGCACCTTCCACGCGGTGTTGGGCTCGGTGTAGACCATGCCCTGCGACTGGATCGCGAGCCCCGTGGGGCCGGTGAGCATCATGTAGACCTGCCCGGTGGTGTCGTTGCGCCACAGCAGGTCGGCCCTCCCGTCGCCGTTGTAGTCGGCCTGGGCCACGATCTTCCACGCCGCGCTGGGCTCGGTGTAGATCATCGCTTGCGTGGCGATGGCGGCGCCGTTCATCGTCATGCCGAAGACCTGGCCGGTGGAGTCGTTGCGCCACAGGATGTCGCTGCGCCCGTCGCCGTTGAGGTCCGGGGCGCCGAGGATGCGCCATGCCGTATTCGGCTCCTGGTAGATCATGGCGCCGGACTGGCCGAAGGCGCCCCCCGAATAGGTGAGCGTCTGGAGGTACACCTGCCCGGTGGAGGCATGGCGCCACAGCAGCTGGTTGCGCTTGCCACTGCCGGCGAAGTCGCCAGTGGCCACGATGCTCCAGCTCGTATTGGGCTCTGTGTACGCCATGCCCTGGGCCGCGACCGCCGCGCCGTTCAGCAGCATCACGTAGACCTGCCCGGTGGTCGAGTTCCACCACAGCAAGTCGTTGCGGCCATCGCCATCGATGTCGGGCGTGGCAACGATCTTCCAGGCGGGGTTGGCCTCCGTGTGGACGACGGCGCCGGCTGCCGGCATCCCGCTCGTGTTGAAGGGCATCACGTACACCTGACCGGTGGTGGTGTTGCGCCATAGCAGGTCGGTGATGCCGTCGCCGTTGAAGTCGCCGTCGGCCACTATCTTCCAGGCGGTGTTGGGCTCGCTGTACACAAACGCCCCGGCGGAAAGCGTGGTGCCGTTGCCGAAAAGGCGGAATACCTGCCCGGTGCTGCTGTTGCGATAAAGGACGTCGGAGAGCGCGTCACCGGACAGGTCCATGTTTGCCTGCGGGATCGCGGCGCGCCACACGCCTCTTCCGAACGTCCCGACGAGCAGTTGCGACACGGTGCCGGTGGTCTGCCAGGAGAGGCTGCGCACGACGACGTTCGCCGGCCCCTCGTTGCTGGCCGACCAGGTCGTGCCGCCGTCGACGCTGGACAGAAGCCCGACGCCCGTGGCCGCGTACCACCAGCGCGGGTTGGCCGGGTGCTGCGTCATCGCGTACACCGGGGCGCCGGGGAATCCTGCCACCGGCGTCCAACTGGAGGCCGAGACGCCGCCATCCGTCGCACGGAAGAGTGTGGACCCGGTGTATCCCGCCAGCGAGATGAACACCGAATTCGGGTTGGTGCGGTCGATGGCGATGGCGCCCTTGGTCCAGCCGATCGTCGCGTTTGGCATCGGCACTTCGGCGAAGGTGGGCGCGGGCGTGGTGG
>JANMHV010000060.1:0-15985 GCA_031375445.1 Burkholderiales bacterium
AGGAATGCGTATCGCGCCCTGCTGCGGCGTGCGCCCGACGCGGGCGGCCTCGCGCACCACGTCCAGCAGCTGCACCGCGATGAAGTTTCCAAGGTCCAGCTGCTCGCGTCGATACGAGGTTCCGAGGAGGGGCGCGCCCGGAGCGTGAAGGTGCGCGGGCTGAGGGCGGCGGTCCTGGTGCGCTCGATGCGACGCATTCCGTTGCTGGGGCCGCTGCTCGAGATGCTGTTCTACTTCGCCCGGATGCCCACGATCGTTCGCAATATCGAGCGACAGGAGATCCACCTCTTCCGCCGGGAGCGCGAGCTGCGCGGCATCCTCGACACTCTCGCCATCGCGGCGGAGGGCTCGCTCAATGCCGCGGCCACCATGCTGAACGCGGCCGCGGACGACCTGGCACGCCAGCAGCACGACAAGGCGGCGCGCTCGACGGTGGAGCGTCTCGGCCGCCAGCTCGCAGGCCTCCTGGGCGAAGTCTGGCGCCTGCGTTCCGACGTGGACACGCGCCCCTCGACCGACGAGGTGGCGCGCCTCGCCGAGGCGGTGCACGCGGCGGCCGCGATGCTCGACGAGGCGCGGGCACGTGCGGCCGAGCGCCTTGCCGGGGTGGAGCAGGTCGTCGACGAGGCGCAGGCCCGCGCCACCATCGAACGCCGTGCCGCCGCCGAGAGGGCCGAGGCCGACGCGGCCGCCATGGGTGCGGCCATCGAGCGTCTCGCCGCGGTGGAGCAGGCGAAGGCCGATGCGTCCGAAGTGCGTGCCGCCCTCGAGCGCCTCGATGCCGTGAAGGCGAACGAGCAGGCCGTGGCGACCCTTTTCGCCGACACGTTCACCCGCGAGCGCCTCGAGGCGATCATGGGCGAGGGCGGGAACGGCCTCGACGATTTCTACGTCGCCTTCGAGGAGCGCTTTCGCGGCCCGCGCGAGGACATCAAGCGGCTGATGGCCGTGCACCTGCCCGCGGTCCAGGCGGCGGGCGCGGGCGGTCGCCTGAAGCCGGTACTCGACATCGGGTGCGGGCGTGGCGAATGGCTCGAGGTCCTCGGCGAGGCCGGCCTCACGGCACGCGGCGTCGACCTGAACGGCGCGATGGCCCGGCAATGCCGCGAGCGCGGGCTCGACGTGACGGAGGGCGACGCGATCGCCTATCTGCGCGAGCAGCCCGAGGGGTCCTTCGGCGCGGTTACGGCCATGCACGTGATCGAGCACCTCACGTTCGAGCGCCTGGTCGAGCTCTTCGACGAGGCGCATCGCGCGCTGGCACCGGGAGGCGTCGTGATCTTCGAGACCCCCAATCCGGAAAACCTCCAGGTCGGATCGTGCAACTTCTGGTACGACCCGACGCACCTGCGCCCGATACCGCCGCTCGCCGCCCAGTTCATCGCGCAGGAGCGCGGGTTCGCGCGCGCCGAGATCATGCGGTTGCATCCCTATCCGCTCGACGACCATCCCCAGTCGGGCGACACGGAGCTCAGGGACCGGATGGTGCGGCTTCTCTACGGCCCCCAGGATTACGCCATCGTCGCCTGGAAGGGTTGAGCCATGCGCGTCGCGTTCGTGATTCCCTGGTACGGCCCGGACCTGAAAGGGGGCGCGGAACAGCAGGCCTGGCAGTTCGCCACCGGACTCGCGCGGCGCGGAAACAAGGTCGACGTACTCACCACGTGTTGCCGGTCTTTCCTGGATGACTGGGGCGTCGACCACCTCCCGGCGGGTGATGAAATCCTCGCAGGCGTGACGGTGCGGCGCTTCCCCGTCGACCCCCGTGATCGCGGCGCGTTCGACGCCCTCAACGGGAGGCTGCTCGCAATCCCCCGGCAATCGTTGCGTCCCGGGATTCCCCCGGTGAGCCCCGAGGATGCGCGACCGTGGACGGACCACAACATCAACTCCGCCGCGCTCGAGCGCTGGCTGGTGGGCAACCTCGAGCGCTACGACGCCGTCATATTCATCCCGTACCTCTATGGGACGACCCTGCGGTGCTTGCCGCAGGTCGCGGCCAAGGCGTGGATGCAACCCTGCCTGCACGACGAGGCCTACGCGTACCTCCCGGACGCGGCCGCCGCGATCTATGCATCGCGCGGCCTGCTGCTCCTCTCGGCGGGGGAGATGGAAACCGCGGTTCGCCTTTTCGGACCGATCGTATGGTCGCGGGGACACGTGGTTGGAGCGGGCATCGAGTTCGACCCCCTCGATACCCATGCCGCCGCGCCGCTACCCTCGCGAGTCGCCGGCTCGCGCTTCCTCCTTTTCCTCGGCCGCCGTGATCCGGGAAAAGGCGTCGACCTCCTGTGCGATGCCTTCCGTGCGTGGCGTGCCGCAGGCGGGGATCGGGAGGTGCGCCTCGTGCTCGCCGGGCCCGGCAACGCGGGCTATGACGACCCCTCCAACGGCATCGTCGATCTGGGCCTCGTCGACGACCCGGCCCGCGTTGCGCTGCTCCGCGGCTGCGAGGCGCTCCTCATGCCCAGCCCGAACGAAAGCTTTTCGCGGGTGCTGTACGAGGCCTGGTACTGCGGCAAGCCGGCGGTGGTGCGTTCCTCTTGCCCGGCCACGCGCGAGGCGCTGCTGGCCGCGGGCGGCGGCTGGGTCGCGGAGACCGTCGAGGAGTGGGCGCAGCGCATCGGCGAGGTTCTCGCGGCGAGCGCGCAGACGCGCGGTGGCTACGCCGCCGGAGGCCGCGACTACACCCTCCGCCACGCCTCGTGGGACGCGGTGCTGGGGCATTGCGAAACGCTCCTTCGCGGGGAGGCGGGGAGCGTCCTCAAGCGCTTGCCGGGTGATCCAGCCTCCATCGACCAGCTCTCGCCGGGCCTGGGATATGGGGACGCGATCTCCAACGAGATGTTCGAGATGCGCCGCATGCTCCGGGCGGCGGGGTTCCGCTCCGACATCGTGGTGCGCCACGTCGACCCGCGGCTGCTCTGCGAGGTGCGGCTCGCAGGCGCCGAGGCGATCGATCCGGCGGGAGGCGTGATCTATCACCATTCGATCGGCTCCGAGGTCACCGCGCACGCCCTCGCCCACCCGGGGCCAAAGGCGCTCGTTTATCACAACATCACGCCCGCCGAGCACTTCCGTCCGTACCGGCCGCACTTCGCACGCCTGCTGCGCGACGGCCGTGAGCAGATGTGGAGCCTGGCCGCCGGGTTCGCCGTGAGCGCCGGCGACTCGGCGTTCAATGCCGCCGAGCTGGCCCGCTTCGGGTTCCAGGAGCCGGGGGTGCTGCCGTTGCCGATCGATCCCGATGCCTGGGACGTGCCCCCCTCGCCAGGATGGATGGAGCGCCTCGACGATGGCCGGCGCAACATCCTCTTCGTCGGCCGCGTGGCGCCCAACAAGCGCCAGGATCGGCTGGTCGAAGCGTTCGCGCTCCTGCCGGCATTGCCGCGCGCCCGCCTCGTGATCGCGGGAGCATTCGCGCCCGACGACCCGTATGCGCAACGCGTACAGGCCCTCATCGACGAGCTCGGGTTGCGCGACGACGTCATTCTCACCGGCCATTGCCCGCTCGCCGACCTGCACGCCTTCTACCGAACCGCCAGCCTGTTCTGGTCCTTCAGCGAGCACGAGGGGTTCTGCGTGCCGCTGATCGAGGCGATGTGGTTCGACGTGCCGGTCCTCGCGATGGCCGCGGCGGCGGCCCCCGAAACGCTCGGCGAGGCCGGGCACGCATTCGCCTGGACCGAGGAGAACTTCGAGGTCGCACGCCGCGCGTGGTCGCTATTGACCGACGGGGCGTTGCGCGCGCGGGTGCTCGCCTCGCAGCGCGTGGGGCGAGCACGCTTCAGGCGCGCCTTCGCCGAGGAATCGCTCGCCGCACTCGTGCGCCGAATGCGCGCCCAGGCAGCGGTCGCGAGAAGTCCCGAACATGCGTGATGCCCCTGCACGGCGTCCGCGGGTGGCGTTCGTAACCCAGCGCTACGGCAGCGAGGTCAACGGGGGCGCCGAGGCCCTGTGCCGTTCGATCGCGGAGCGCATGGCCCGTCACTGGGAGGTCGAGGTGTTGACGACTTGCGCGCTCGACTACATGACGTGGGCCGACCATTACCCACCGGGGGAATCGATGCTCAACGGCGTACGCGTGCGCCGTTTCCCGGTGGAGGCTCCCCGGGATGTCCCGACCTTCGACCGCCTCTCCGCGGCGATCGTCGCCGCGGCGCCGGACCAATCGCGGGCCCAGGAGTGGATGCGTGCGCAGGGGCCGTGGTCGCCGCAGCTCTTCGAGGCGATCGCCGGGTCGGCCGCGGCCACCGACGTGTTCTTCTTTTTCGGCTACCTCTACGCGCAGGCCTTCTTCGGGCTTCCGAGGGTGGCGGGCAAGGCGGTGCTGGCGCCTCTCGCGCACGACGAGTGGACGATCCACCTGCCGATGTGGGATGCATTCTTCGCGATGCCACGCGCATTCCTCTTCAACACCGAGGAGGAGCGGGCATTCGTCCAGCGGCGGTTCCCGGCTGCCGGCATCGGCGGCCCGGTGATCGGCGTGGCGGTCGAGCGCCCCGCCGGGATCGAGCCGCGGCGTTTCCGCGCCGCCCACGGCATCGAGGATGACTTCCTGCTCTACGTGGGGCGTGTCGATCCGTCGAAAGGCTGCGGCGAGATGTTCGCGAACTTCATCGACCACGTCGGGCGCACCGGGGATCCGCGCATCTTGGTCACCATCGGGCGCGAGGTGATGCCGGTGCCGGTGCATCCGCAGATACGCGCCCTGGGCTTCGTCGACGAGCAGTCCAAGTGGGATGCGCTCGCGGGGTGCGACCTGCTCGTCATGCCCTCCCCCTACGAGAGCCTCTCCATCGCCCTCCTGGAGGCATGGAGCGTGAGCAAGCCGGTGCTCGTGAATGCCGAGTGCGAAGTGCTGCTGGGACAGGTGCGCCGCGCGAACGGCGGGCTCGCCTATCGCGGCGCGGAGGAGTTCTCGCGTTTCCTGGGCGAGCTCTCGGCAGGCGGCGTGCCCGGTGTTCTCGGCCGGCAGGGATACGAATTCGTGAAAGCGCGGTACACGTGGCCGCGCATCGAGGCCGATTACCTCGCGTTGGCCGACGCGGTGATGACCTCGACCGCCGCTTCAGGCCCCGGAGCGCCGTGCGCCTCGAACCAGGCCACGCCCTCCTGGAGCATCCCCAGGCGCAGCACGTAGGTCCCGGGATCGACGGGGGCCTTCACCGCGGCCCGCACCCGCACGCTGTCGCCGGGCCCCAGGTCGTAGGGCAGGCGCGTGCGCTCGCCGTCGAACACCACCATCGCGCCGTGCGGGTCGAGCCAGTGGTAGCTGAGCCGTACCGGGCGTTCGCCATCGGCCCGCCAGAGCTCGCGCGAATCGTTGCGCAACTCGACTTCGACTCCCGAGAGCGAGTCGCACACCAGCGTCGCCACTGATTCGACGACCTGGATCGAGCACGCGAACTCCTGCAGCGGCATCGGTCCGGCCAGGGTCGCGTCGGAACCTTCGGGCTCCAGGCGCAGGGCGGGCTCCGGCCCGCGCGCGGCCGCCATCGAGACGAGGCTGCGAAACGCCGCGCGGCGCTCCCGCTCGGCACGCCCGCGGGCATAGTGCAGGAGCTCCAGGTCTACCGAGTTGGCCTGGCGCAGCGCCTCCAGCAACGGGGCCTCCAGGCTGTGGAGAGGGATCGGGTGCGAGGCCGCGCGCGTGACCTTCGTTTCGGGCAGCAGTCCCCATCCGAGCCTGGCAGCGAGGACGTCGACGAACTCGGGCAGCGCTTCATGAACTCCCACCATCTCGAACCCATCGAGCACCTCGGTGGCGAGGGCGAGGAGCCGGTCGTCGTCGATCGGCGTGGCACCGTCCCACCGCATGCGGGCGAAGTGGCGCGCCTGGCCGTTGCTCAGGTGCGCGACGAGCGCCGGGTCTGCAGAGGCGAGGGATTCGGCCACGGTCATCGACCGGCAGGCCGACGCGAGCGGGCGCGCGAGTCCCGCGACAATGACGTCGTGGCGCTGGAACGCGTACCAGGATAGCGCCCGCTCGACCGGATCGCGCAGCATCGTGGCCGTGAACCGGTCATCGGGAAGCGCATCGCCGCGCATGTAGTCGAGCGCGCAGCAGATCGCGGGCATTCGCGCGTAGCGCTTAAGTATCGAGGAGAGACTGCCCGGCAGGGCGCCGGACACCGCTGCGCCGGGCCCCAGGGCGCCGCGCACGGACTGGCTGATGGCGCTGCCGCCAGTGCGTGGAACGTGGTCGTAGAAGAGGTGGGTCACGCGACCGCGAAGTGTATCATTCGCGCGTTCGCTCCAACCGGATCCGCTTGCTTGAGAGTCGCCATCGCCACCGTGCAGGTTCCCTTCCTCACCGGAGGAGCCGAGGCTCTCGCCGAGGGCTTGCGCGCGGCCATCGCGGCGCAGGGACATCCGGTCGAGATCGTGACGTTGCCGTTTCGATTCTTCCCGGCCGCGGAGGTCGACCGCGGCATGCGCGCGTGGGCCGAGGAGGACTTCACCCGCCTGAACCTCTACGAGCCGGATCGCGTGGTGTGCCTGAAGTTTCCCGCGTATGGCCTCGCGCATCCGTCGAAGTCGCTGTGGCTGTGCCACCAGCACCGCGCATCCTACGAGCTCTTCAGCGCGGCCGATGCCTCGGCCGCGGACCGAGCGTTGCGCGAGAGCGTGATGCGATTCGACGCGAAACACCTTGGCGCGATCGGCCATCGCTACACGATCTCGCGCCGCGTGAGCGACCGCCTGCGGACAGCCAACGGCATCGCATCCGAGCCTCTCTACCACCCGCCTCCGCTGGCGCGGCGCCACTATGCCGCGGCGGCGCAGCCCTTCGTCTTCTTTCCCAGCCGCATCGAGGACGCCAAGCGGCAGGAGCTGGTCTTGCGCGCCATGGCCACGGTGCGCTCGCGGATGTCAGCCGTGTTCGCTGGCGAAGGCGGCCAGCTCGCACGCATGCGAGAGCTCGCGGCGAGCCTCGGGATCGACGGCCGCGTGCGCTTCGTGGGGCGCGTGAGCGCCGAGGAAATGCTCACGCTCTACGCGCGCTGCACGGCGGTTTGCTTCACCCCGCATGACGAGGACTATGGCTACGTGACACTGGAGGCGATGCTGTCCGCGAAGCCGGTGATCACCTGTTCCGATTCCGGTGGGCCACTCGAGTTCGTGGTCCCGGGGGAGACCGGCGAGGTGACTGCGCCGTTGCCCGAAGCGGTGGCGAACGCGATCGACGCCCTCGCGGAAAATCCCGAGCGCGCGGCGCGCATGGGTCGCGCCGGGCGCGACCGCTACAGCCGGCTCATTCCGGATTGGGAAGTCGTGGTCGGGAAGCTCCTCGCCGCCTGAGAACGGCCGGAGGCGTCGGTTATAATTCCTGCCCCCGCATCGAATCGTTCGCCGTGTCCCGCGATACCCTCCCCGACGTCGACAGGATCCTCGAAGCCATACGCGCCGAGGCGCGAGCGCGCGGCTCGAAGGATCGCGTCGGCGGCTTCGTGCACGACCTGCCCGAGGGTCCGGGCGCGGGGTTCGTGACCTTCGGCACCGTGCAGCCCACGCCGCGCCACGTGGCCGACGTGCTGGGCCTCCCGCTCGATGTGTTCATCGCCACCGCCTATCGCGAGATCCTCGGCCGCGAGCCCGATTCCGCGGGCGCCAGCCACTACCAGCGCCTGATGCTGCGCGGGTCGATGTGCCGCGCCGAGGTGCTGGGCCGGCTCGCCCTCTCGTCCGAAGGCCGGCGGCGCGGCGGCAGGCTCGCGGGATTGATGCCGGCCTTCTTCCTCGCGCTGGCGTACCGCATCCCGGTGATCGGGCCGGTGGCCGGGTTGGCGGCGCGCGCCCTGAGGTTGCCGGCCCACTGGCAGGACCGCTCCGCGCTCGAGCACGCGGCGCTCGCGAGCGGGAGCTGGATGAAGCGCTGAGGCGCCGGGTCCGCCGCCTTCCCCGATGAAGATCGCCATCGTCGCGCCGTGCGCGGTTCCCTATGCCGTGGGCGGCGCGGAGAAGCTGTGGTGGGGGCTCGCGTCGCACCTGAACGAGCACACCGCGCACCAGGTCGAGCTGATCAAGCTGCCGAGTCCCGAGGCGGACCTGGTGTCCCTCATCTCCAGCTATGAGGCGTTCTCGCGGCTGGACCTGGGCGGCTTCGACCTCGTGATCTCCGGCAAGTATCCGGCATGGATGGTCTCGCATCCGCGGCACGTCTGCTACATGCTTCACCGGTTGCGCGGGCTGTACGATGCCTACCCCGGTGCGGCCGAGATTGCCCCGGCGGACTTTCGCCACCCGGCCACCGCTGCTTTCGTCGCATTCATGCGCAGGTACGCGGGCTCGCGCGCGGCACTGCCGGAGTTCTTCGGCCGCTGGGGCGAGCTTGCCGCCAGCTACGACAAGCCGCCGGGGACGTTGCGGTTCCCGGGGCCGCTCGCCCGCGACATGGTCCATTGGCTCGATGCGATCGCGCTGGCGCCGACGGCGATCTCGCGTTACGCGGCGATCTCCCGCACGGTCGCGGCGCGGCCCGGTTACTTCCCCGAGGATGTCGAGGTCAGGGTGGCGTACCCGCCGCCGCACCGGGCGATGGAGCCCGGCGGAGCGCGAGGGCATTTCTTCACCGTGAGCCGCCTCGACGCGCCAAAGCGCATGGCGCTGGTGATCGAGGCATTCGCCCGCGTGCGCACGGACTTGCCGCTGGTGATCGGCGGCACCGGTCCCGAGGAGGAAAGATTGCGGCAGCTTGCCGCTCCCGATGCCCGGGTGCGCTTCGCCGGGTACCTGAGCGACGCCGAGATCCGCGACCACTATCGGCGCGCCCTCGCCGTGCCTTTCGTGCCGTACCTCGAGGATTACGGCCTCATCGCCGTCGAGGCGATGCAGTGCGCGACGCCGGTCGTGACGACCCGCGATTCCGGCGGACCGTGCGAGCTGGTTGAGGATCGCGCCACGGGCTTCGTATGCGATCCGACGGCGGAGAGCCTGGCGCGCGCGCTGCAGGACCTTGCCGACGACCGCGCCATGGCGGCCGCCCTCGGCGCGGCCGCGGCGCGCCGCGCGGCATCGATCACCTGGGAGGCCGTCGAAGAGGTGCTGCTGGGCGAACCCGAAACGCTTCGCCCCCTCGCGGCGGCGCGCAGCCGGGCCAAGCTGGTGGTCGCCTGCACGTTCCCGATCTACCCGCCGCGCCACGGCGGCCAGAGCCGGACCTTTCACCTCTACCGCGCGCTCGCCCCCGAGTTCGAGACCGTCATCGTGAGCCTGTGCCCGGCGGAGGAGCCCGCCTTCGACGGGGAGATCGCGCCGGGGGTGCGCGAGGTGCGCATTCCGCTCAGCCGCGAGCACGAGCGGCGCGAACACGAGATGCAGGCCCAGGTCGGCACGCCCGTGACCGACGTGATGATGCCGCGGCTGCATTCGCTCACGCCCCGCCTGCGCGAGGTCCTCGAGCGGGAGGCGCAGGGCGCCGCCGCCGTCATCGCCTGCCATCCGTACCTGCAGCCGGCGCTCGAGGGCCTCGGAGTGCCGTTCTGGTACGAGGCGCAGGACCTCGAGATCACGCTGAAGACCGAGCTCTTCCGCGAACTGCCGCGCGGCACCGAGCTGATCGCCGCGGTGAGGGAGGTGGAGGCCGCGACGGTGCGGGATGCGCGCGTGATCCTGTGCGCCTCGCCCGACGACGGCGCGGCGCTGATGGAGCTGTATGGCGCGCAGGCCGGCCGCATCGTGGAAGCCCCAAATGGCACCGACGCCTCGCGCATCGCGTTTACCTCGCGGGAGGAGCGTGCCGCGCTCAAGGAGCGCCTCGGGATCGGAGGGGCGCCCGTGGCTTTCTTCCTCGGCAGCGGCCACTGGCCCAACATCGAGGCGGTGAAGCGGATCCTCGAGCTCGCGTCGGAGCAGCCCGAGGTGACGTTCGCGGTGATGGGTAGCGTGTGCTACGCATTCGATCCGCGGATGCTGCCCCCCAACGTGATGTTCCTCGGGGAGGTCGACATGATCACGCGCAACCTCTGCCTCGAGGCGTTCGACGTCGCGCTCAATCCGATGGAGAACGGTACCGGGACCAACCTGAAGATGCTGGATTTCTTCTCCGCCGGGATGCCCGTGATCACCACCGGGAAGGGCTCCCGCGGCCTGCGGCTCGGTGGCGAGCGCTATTGCCTGGTCCGCGAGATCGAGGACTTCGGCGAGGCCATACGGGAGGTCCTCGGCGCGGGTGCGGAAGAAGCGGCCCGCCGTGCGCTTGCCGCCCGCGAGCTGGTGGAGCGCGAGTTCGACTGGGGCGCCATCGGCGCGCGCGTGAAGAAGCGGCTGCTGGAAGAGATCAGCGCGTAGCCGCCGGCTGCGCCGAGATGGCGCGCAGCGAGAGGCCCAGGGGCCGCGGGTCGGTGGACTGTCCGGCGGCCGCGGGCGAAAGAGGCGCGCGCACGCGCAGCTCGATCCGCAGCTTGCCGTCGGCACCGAGGCCATCGGCGGGAACGTCCACCGAACGGGCCGCGTGGTTGGCCTTCGCGGTGAAGTCGAGGCGCCCGCGCGCGACGCCGTTCACCCACACCTCCGCCGATTGCGTCGAGTCTTCCCGCGGGAGGTACGCGCCCGCCACGAAGGTGAGCCGCACCGCCTCGCGCTTGTCCATCGGCAGCTCGACGATCGAAACCGGTCCGACGGACCAGGTGAAGTCGCGCTCCGGCCCCGACCAGCCCGCCACCAGCAACGGCAGGTTGGCCGGGTGCGCGAGGGTGAAGAGCCATTCGGATGCGGGCCGGGCCGCCTCGAGCGCGATCGGCCGGAACGTGATCCCGTCGCGCTGCAAGACGCCGGGCCGCGCGTCGGGAGCCAGGGGGGCGGTGGTGGCGAACATCCGGTAGCCGCTGCGAAGGTCCTCCTCGGTGCATCGCAGGCGGCGCGTGAACAGGATGTGCCAGTTCGCATTCACGCACATGGAACGCTCGCCGGCGCGCGTGGACTCGAGGCCGATACCCACCACCAGGCCCCACAGGCGTTGCCAGTCGTGGCCCATGTCGAGGTCGAGCGCGACCGGATGCGCGGGCGCCTCGCGCATGGCCTTCGCGAGCAGCGGCACGCTTTCGTCATGGGAAACGTTGCTCGGCGCGAGGTGGCGCAACGCGATGGCCAGGGCCACGGCGACGGTCACGGCGCAGGAGGCGGCCTGCGGCACCGGCAGCCGCCGCAGCGCGAGCGCGACCAGCGCGCTTCCGAACAGGGCCGCGGCGGCGAAGTAGTAGAAGCCGATGTACTTGAGGGCAAGGTGGTCGATCGCCGTCTTGGCGTAGAACCCCGTGGCCAGTGTGGCGAGGGCGATGGCGATGGCGATGCCGCGGGTCGTCGCGGGAATCGCGAGCAGTGCCGTGGCGAGCGCCGCCAGCAGGATCGGAAACACCCGCTCCGCGCCCCAGAACCAGGACAGGAACGCGAGCGTGGGCCCCCAGGGGTTGCCCGCCGAGCCCGAGCGGTAGCCGAGATACTTCGGGACCTCGCCGGGGAAGTGCAGCACCGTGTCCAGCGCGATCGGCAGCAGCGCCAGCGCGATCACGGCGAGGCACGTGATGAGTGCCCGGCGCTCGCGCCGCCACAGCAGCAGGGCGTAGGGCCGCGTCCCGGCCGCGCGCCACTCTCCTGCCGCGAAAAAATGCGCCACGAGGGCGCCCGTCCCCATGATCGCCACGATGGCGATGAACGAGGCATGCCCGTGAACCAGGAAGCTCGCTGAAAGGCACAGCGGCACCAGGCTGTCGGTACGCCCGCTCGCCAGGCGCGCGATCGCGAGGGTGAAGACCGCGAAGGGAAGGTAGTAGAGATAGGGAAACCAGATGCTCACCAGGTACTGGACGTCGCGCGCCGAAGTGATCGCGAGGAATGCGGCGCTCGCCGCGAGGCCGATGGCGCGTGACCCGGTCGCCCGCACGAGCTCGCGCGCGACGAGTGCCATCCAGGCCGCGGCCAGGAGGCCTGCGGCCAGCGCCTGCCCCGTGACCGGCGAACGCACCCATCCCAGCCAGCCGTGGAATAGCGCCTCGCCGGCCGCGAGCACGTAGAGGAAGGCGGGCCCCGGATGGTGGAAGCCGACGCGCGAGTAGTTGCCGGTGAGGAGCTCGAGATGCCGCGCCTCCTGCACCCGAAGGGAGTTGGCGGCCCAGTCGAGCACTTCGTGGAGCGACGCGTCGAAGAGCGAACGGTCCGCGACCAGCACCAATGCCAGGGTGCCGAGGAACGCCGCGCCGGCGATGGCACCGGCGCGTGGCGTGATTGCCGTCTCAGCCTGCGAGGGTCCTTCGCGTGGCACGGGAGGGGGAGCGAGCATTGGGCCGGAACTATACCACCGGCCTCTTGCGCGAATCAGGCACGGTATAATGCCGGCTCCCGGCAGTGCTCCGCTCCTGTCGCGGCCCCTATGAATCCCGACGCTCGCAATATCCTCGCCAGGACGCTGCCGTTCCTTGCCCTCCTGCTGCTTGTGGGAGCGGGTTGGTTTTTCGGCGTGAACCGTGGCTTCGGCGACATGCTCGTCCCCACCGCCTATGGCGGCGATGCATGGGCGGTAATGGCGCAGGTGAAGGCGTACCAGGCCGGAGAGCTGGTTCCATTCCTTCCCAAGGACATCGCGTCGCTCGGCGCTCCCTTCGGCGCGAGCTGGACCGACTATCCCGCCGAGGATCTCATCTACTGGGTCGGCGGCCTGCTTGCCCATGTGGTCGGAATCGAGGCGAGCTGGGCGCTGCTGCCGGCACTCTTCGTCCTGCTCGCGGGCATCGCGTTCTTCGTGACGGCTCGCGCGCTTGCTTTCTCGATGTTGCCCGCCTTCGCATGCGCCGCGCTCTTCGCATTGGCGCCGTTCGGCTTCACGCGCGGGTTGCCGCATCTCACACTGACCGTCTACTCGCACCTGCCGCTGCTGCTGCTCGGCCTGCATTGGGTCACGCGCGCCGCGCCCGCCGAAGCGTCGTCGGGAGTGCGCAAACTGGCCTGGGCTGGGGCGGTCCTGGCGGGCTGGCTCAACCCGTATTACCTCGCGATGTATCTTTTCCTGCTCGCCGTGGGGCTCGTGGGCGCATGGGCCGGGGGGCGCCGCGCCGGCGTGGCCGCCGCGGGCCAGTTGATCGGCCTTTCCATCGGAGCTTTCCTGCTCACGTCCCTCGACTCCGTGTGGATGACCCTCGCGCACGGCGGGAATCCGGCCGCGGTCGTGCGCAGCCTTCAGGCGCTGGATCTTTACGGGCTGCGGTTGCCGGACCTCGTGTTTCCCTCGCTGCATCGCCTTGGGGCCTGGGAAGGGCTTGCTAGCGCATACCAGCAACAGGCTCCCGGGGGCGGCGGGCGTGGCGAGGCGGCCACGGCCTACCTCGGAATCGTCGGCGTGCTGGCGCTGGGGATGTTGATCGTTTTCGGCACGCTGCGAATCGCCGCTCAACAGTTCGAGCGCGTGTCGCCATGGTTCTGGATGACGCTCGGCACGCTCGGCTTCGCGATCGTGGGCGGCGTGAACTACCTGCTGGGCTCGGTGGGGTTCGTGATGCTACGCGCGAGCAATCGTTTCTCGATCGTGCTGCTCGCGATCGCCCTGCTATGGTTGTGCGAGCGCCTGTCGCGCACTTCATCCCCGGTCCGGTGGGCCTTGTCCATCTTGCTGCTCGCGATTGGCCTCTACGACCAGACGCCGCCCGCGCGCGCCGCCATTCCGGCCGCGGCCGTGCGCGCGCAGATGCAGGCGGACCGGCAGTTCGTGGAGACCATCGAGGCATCGGTGCCTGCGGGCACCATGGTGTTCCAGCTGCCGGTGAAGGGGTTCCCCGAGACGGGTCCCATCTTCGGCATGCAGGATTACGAGCACTTCCGTCCGTACTTCTTTTCCAAGACCTTGCGCTTCTCGTTCGGGAGCATGAAAGGCAGGGGCACGGGCGACTGGCAGAACGAGTTGGCCGCGCTCGCACCGGATGCGATCGGGCCGCGGCTAGCCGCCCTGGGCTTTGGTGTCCTGTACGTCAATTTGCATGGGTTCCCCGATTACGGCGCGTCCCTGCGGCCGAAGCTCGAGGCCGCGCTCGGAAAGCCCTTGGCGGAAAGCAAGGAGCTTCTCGCGTTCAAGCTTCCCCCGATGCAAGGGGAGGCGCAGGTCCCCAGGTTGCCGCCCTTGGTCACGTACACGGGATTCTGGCCGGCGGAAACCGATACCAAGCTCACCTGGGCGTGGGCTTCGCGACGAAAGGCTTCAGTCGACATCCGCACGCCCTATGCGCCCCAGGGCTATTCGCCCTTCGAATACAAGGTGAAGTTCAGCGTCGACAGCGGCTTCGGCGGCGCGGTTTCGGTGCGCCTCGACGGCGTGGAGCAGGCGATAGTGCCTCCCGGAGGCGCGCGCGCCTTCGAGCTGCGCCTGCCCCGGGAAGCGCGGCACTGGAGGCTCGAGATCGAGTCGGCCGAGTCGCCTCGCCTGCCGGGCAACGGCGACCTGCGATCCCTCGGGTTCCGGCTCGTGCACCTCTACCTGTCAGAAACGGCACCGCCCTTGCCGCGCGCGCCGAAATGAGCGCCCGAGCGTGAGTGCGACCCCGGATCCCGCGGTGGGACTCCTCGCCGCGAGGCAGGGACTGCGAGGGCGCACCATCGGGATGCGCCTCGCACGGCCCGAAGACGCCGAGTTCATCTTCGAGCTGCGCCGCGACGAGGAGCGCACGCGCCACCTCTCGGCGATCGGCGACGACGTCGAGTCCCAGCGCGAGTGGCTGCGCCGCTACCAGCAGCGCGAGCAGCAAGGTCGCGAGTTCTATTTCCTCATCGAGCATCCGCCGGGCACGCCCGTGGGCGCCCTGCGTATCTACGACTACCAGGGCGATTCCTTTTCCTGGGGCAGCTGGATCATCCGTGCGGGCACTCCGCCCGCCGTCGCGATGGAGTCGGCGTTGTGCGTCTACGAATTCGCCTTCGGCCCGCTCGGCTTCGAGCGCTGCCACTTCGAGGTGCGCAAGGGCAACGAGCGCGTGATCGCGTTCCACACCCGCTTCGGCGCGAAGCAAGTGGGCGAGGACGACCTCTCCTGGAAGTTTTCCTTCAGCCGCGTCGACTACGCCGCGGCCCGCGCCCGTTACGGCAAGTTCCTACCCATGACCTGAGGCATCCCATGACCATCGAGAGCTGCAAGATCATCGAGCTTCCCAAGATCCAGGATCCGCGGGGCAACCTCACCTTCGTCGAAGGCGGCAAGCACATCCCGTTCGACATCAAGCGGGTCTTCTACCTCTACGACGTGCCGGGCGGCGAGACGCGCGCCGGGCATGCGCTGAAGACGTGCTACCAGCTGGTCTCGGCGGTGATGGGCAGTTTCGACGTGGTGCTCGACGATGGCAAGAGCCGCAAGACCTTCCAGCTGAACCGCGCCTACCAGGCGATCCTGATCCCGCCGGCGGTGTGGCGCGAGCTCGAGAACTTCTCCTCGGGCGCGGTGTGCCTGGTGCTCGCCTCGGAGCAGTACAACGAGGGCGCCTACTATCGCGATTACGACGAGTTCGTGGAAGCGGTGAAGAGCGGCCGCGCCTAGCGGCGCGTGAGGATGAAGCGCGACAGGACGAAGGTCGCGGGGATGGTGATCGCCACCACCACGAGGGGCGCCAGCTCCTGCGACACGCCGAGCTTTTCCACCAGCAGCGCCAGCAGCAGGGCGCCGGCCACGTATTGAAAGAGGTAGACCAGCGGGAAGGCGAGGGCGCGCGAGCGCGTGTGCCCGGTGCGGAACACGAACCAGACGTTGAGCGCGTAGGCGAGCCCGATGCCGGCGACGAAAGCCAACGCGTAGGCGACTTGGTAAGGCAGCACCAGCTGCAGCGCCAGGTAGAGCAGATAGGTGGCGGCGGTATTGGCCGCGCCGCTCAGCAGGAAGCGCAGCGCCTGCCCGCGCAGCCCGCCCGCCGCGGCGGGCTCTTCCGGATTCACTCGACCCGCGCGACGGTGGCCGCCGCCGGCGTCGCCGCGCCGCGCGCCGCAGCGGGATAGGCGCGCCGCGACTGCACGATGG
>JANMHV010000104.1:0-10278 GCA_031375445.1 Burkholderiales bacterium
CCGCCCCGGCCGCGCCCACGGCCGGCAAGACGAGCGACGCCCCGGCGCCCGCCAAGAAGAAGCCGGTCAAGAAGAAAGCCGCCCCGCAGAAGGCGCCCACCACCACCGCCGCGCCGGCCAAGCCCCTGGCCGCCGCCAACACGGCCCCCCCGGCCACGCCCGACAAGCCGGGCACCTACAGCAGCGGCCCCTCGCAGCTGAAGGACAAGGACGGCAAGGTGATCCCGACCGACCCGAAGGCGTACCCGATCGATTCGGCGATGCCGAAGAAGTAGGGGAAAAATGGGGTCAGGTTGGATTTCGACTCGGTGGCCAAACGGCCACCTCTACCGCCGAAATCTAACCTGACCCCATTTTTCTGCGAAATGCTGTTCTGACCCAATTATTCAGTTGCGGCGCTTGAAGTACCGCTGGCAGTAGAACCCCGCCAGGGCACCGACGGCCAGCACCCCCAGGCTCTTGAACGGCATCAAGCCGATCGTGAGGGAAGCCGCGGTCCAGCTCTTGGCCACGAGCGAATGCTGCGCGCTCCAGAACCCGGCGAGGTAGATCGCGAGGATCCCGCCGAGGCAGGCCACGAAGATCGTGGACCCGGTGCGCCGGTTGGACACGCGCTCCACCTCCACCCCGAGGATCGCCGCGAGGAAGAACGGCAGCCCCAGCATGGCGCTCGCGACCGGCTGCGACATGATGGTATGGATGGTGTCCAGCAGGGCGCGGCCGCCCGGCTCGCTGCCGACGGCGATTCGGGCCAGCACGTTGAACGCCACGATGGAGAGGACCGCCGCGCCCAGCGCCCACGGCGAGTAGAAGCGGTGGAGCCGGCCGCGGGAAGGCTTGTAGAAGCCGCGCTCGGGACCGCCGCGCAGCCAGGTCCTGAGGGGAGAAGGAGTCGATGCCATGCCGGGATTGTAATGGCATAGAATCGGGCCATGACCCCCCGGTTGCTCCTTAGCGGTGCGCTTTTCGCCGTTTCCGCTCCAATCCAGGCCGCGCCGTCCTGCCAGCCGCTGCTGGACCACCGGGTCGAATCGCTGCTCGGGGAGAGGGAAGACCTCTGCCAGTACGCGGGCAAGGTGGTGCTGGTGGTGAACACCGCGAGCTACTGCGGCTTCACGCCGCAGTACAAGGGGCTGCAGGCCCTGGACAAGCAGTACCGCTCGAAGGGCCTGGTGATCCTGGGCTTTCCTTCCAACGATTTCGGGGCGCAGGAGCCGAAGGCCGCCAACGAGATCGCGGAATTCTGCGATCGCACCTACGCGGTGAAATTCCCGATGTTCGCCAAGACCTCGGTGGCACCCGGGGCCTCACCCTTCTTCGATGGCCTCGCGAAAGCCACCGCCGAGCGGCCGAAGTGGAATTTCCACAAGTACCTCATCGCCCGGGACGGAAAACGCGTCTCGAGTTTCCCGTCGAAGGTCGACCCGGAATCGCCGGAGTTCACGGCCCGCGTCGCCGAGCTGCTCGCCGCGCGTTGAAGGGGCTCGCCATGGACTTCGAGTATTCGCTGCACCCGGGTTACCTGCTGGTCACCGTGACGGGCGGGTTCGACGCGTCCCGCGCGCGCGTGGAGCTGTGCAACATCATGCGGCAGGGCGCGGCCTCGGGCTTCGACCGCATCCTGGTCGATGCGCGGGGGATGCAGGCGGAAGTGCCCGTCGCCGACCGCTATGCCCTGGCCACCAAGCTCGCGTCGATCGGCGCGGAATCCTTCCGCATGGCGATCCTGGTCTCGCCAGGCCACCTCGCCACGAAGATGCTCGAGGACACCGCGGTCAATCGCGGCCTCAAGGTGTGCACCACGGATTCCGAAGTTGCAGCGCACGAGTACCTGGGGCTCAACCCCCGCCCTGCCCCGCCCGTCAGAGCCGCAGCGTCGCCCGCAGGAAGGTAGCCCGCCCGATCACCGCGCCTTCGTTGGCGGTGGCGAATTCGCGGTGCTCCCGGTCGAAGGCGTTGGTCACCACCAGCGAAAGCTCCACCTGCGGCGTGATGCGCCAACCCGCGCGCAGGTCCATCACCGTATAGGCCTTCACCAGCGGGCTGGGCAGCTCGCCCATGTGCCTCACGGTCACGTCGAATTCATGGACCGAGGTCACGTTCCAGCTCGATCGCAATTGCGCCGTGATCTTCGGATCGTTGCCATGGGCCGGCGCCCCCAGGTCCACGCGCCCGGGAGAGACCTCGAACTTGTTATGGAGGGAGACGAACCCGGCGACGAGGCGCCAGTCTCGCGTCACACGGTAATCGGCCCAGCCTTCGACCCCGCGCGCGCGCCCCTCGGCGCCGTTGGCGAAGACGAGTCCACCTCCACCCGGTTCGATCGTGCGCAGGTCGCTGAACCGATGGGCGAAGGCGGTGATCGAGAACGAAAGGTCCCGCGCCAGCGTGCCGCGGTACCCCAGATCCGCCACGTCGGCGCGCTCCGACTCGAACGTGTCGTTGGCGAACACCACATAGGGCGGCATGCCCGGGACCACGAGGTCGCGGTCGATGCGGGAGGGGGAGCGCACGGTGCGCGTCAGGGCCCCCCACAACACCTGGTCCTCCGAGGGCGACCAGCTGAAGCGCAGGTTCGGGAGCCATTCGACCCCGGTATAGCTGTTGCGCTCGGCGCGTAGTCCCACGGTCACTTCCACATTGCCGGGCAATTCGCGCTCGCCCTGGACGTAGAGGCTCGCGAGCCCGAGGTTTCGGGTCGCGGGCAGGAAGGCGAGCGCGGGCGTGGCCTCGGTGCGGTCGCGGGTGGCGCGATAGCCGCCTCCCACGATGAGGTACGTGCCCTTCGAAGGGCGCATCGATTGCTGCACCTCGACGTCGAAAGTGTCGCGCGCTTCCTTGAAGGATCCGAGATGCTCGCGCTCCGCGCGGTCGTAGTAAACGTGGCCGGAGAGCTGCGAGTCGGGTGAAAGCGTCGCGCGCATCCGCCCGATCACGTGCCCGCCGGAGATCGGTCGCACGCCGCCCAGGTTGTCGATGTTGCCGCCGTAGAGGTCGCCCTGCACGGTGTAAGCGCGCTGCGAGTTCTCCCAATCCGCGCGCATGCCGGCCTGCCAGCGATCGGCCTGGTCCTTCGCGGTGGCTCCGCTTCCCAGCTGGTGCGCGTCGCGATCATAGTAGCGGCCATAGGCGCGGAAAGCACCGCCGCCCGGCAGCTCGCTGCCCATGCGCACGCTGCCGCCGCGCTCCATGTTGCCCGCGGTGCCCGACGCCATGAAACCGAGGGTCTTCGTGGCCGACTTGGTGGTGACGTTCACCACGCCGTTCACGGCATTGGTGCCCCAGAGGGTCGAGCCCGGGCCGCTGATGACCTCGATGCGTTCGATGTCCTCCATCACCACGATCTGCTCGTCCCAGAAAACGCCGGAGAAGAGCGGGGTGTAGACGGTGCGGCCGTCGATCAGCACCAGCATCTTGTTGGCGGTGCCGGCAAGCCCGCCGCGCGCGGTCACGAGATATTGGCTGGTGTCGCCGCGAGCGACTTGCAGGTTGGGCGCCAGGCGCAGCGCTTCGGGAAGGCTGGTCGCACCCGAGCGGCGGATGTCCTCGGAGGAGATGACGAAGATCGAGGCCGGCGCATCGAGCAGCTTCTCGTCGCGCTTCGAGACCGAGGAGACGACCACGTTGGCCAATTGCTCCAGGTCCAGCTCCGCGATGTCGCGCACGGCGAGGATCTGCGCGAAGGCCGGAGAGACGGGCAGGAACGAGAACGCCGCCAGGGCCGAGACCGGTAATATTTTCATGGGGTTGTCGATGGGTCGCGTGCGGATCATAGGCGATCCCCGGCAGCAGCGGCTAGTCTCGACAGGCGCGAATTTCCCGCGCGTCCGATGCAATAAAAAACGCCGCTCGCGGCGGGCCGTTCCTGTCGATATTTTCTTCGGCGCTAGATCTTGTAAGCCTGCCGAGCGAGCAGCCTCCACTCTCCGCCGCGCTTCTGCCACACCATCAGGAACTCGAGGTCCGTCGGAACCGGCTTGCCGGTGCTCTCGACCATCAGGAACATGTGGCCGCGAACTAGCGCCAAGTCCCCCACCATCGTCGTCGTGGTTTTCGAAAGGTCGACCTTGGTGATGATGCTTTTCTTGCTCACGAGGACGTCGACATACTGCGCGTGGTTCTCGATGCGCCCGCCGGAGTGCCCGTAGCTCAGTTCCGGCCAGGCGATGCTCTCGAGCGCAGCCTTGTCGGCGGCGACGATCGCCCGCGAGAGGTCGTTCATCCTGCGGGTGATGGCGACGCCCTCTTCCTGGGGCGATAGCGCGGTGGGCATGGCACATCCGCCCAGCAGCAGGGCGAGCAGGAAAGCGGGTAGCAGGGTGATCCGGCGCATGGTGTCTCCTCCATTGTTGTTGGTGGTTCGGGCGGGCCTACTCTCTTCCCCCCTCCTCCCGCCGTCAACCGGAATGAGAAAAGCCAGCCCTGGGGCTGGCTTTTCGTGGACTGCGAGGCCGTGGAGCTAGCGGACCTGGCGCAGCGAGGCGACGCGGTCGTCCATGTTGGCCATCTGGCGATACTCACCGGGGCGCAACGTGCCGCACGTGCCGCGATAGCCGGGCTCGGTGCAGAACTCCCAGGTGCCCGAGTGCACGATGACGCTGGAAGTGCGGCCTTCGAAACGACGCTCGGCGAGGTCGGCGACGGCGCCGTCGACTTTCAGCGAGCGGCCGCGGAAGTCCGGTTGGCCATACAGCTCGACGCTGCCGGTGAGCGCGGGACGGCGATCGTCGCGACCGTAGCGATCGTCACGGCCATCGCGTCCGTAGCGGTCGTCACGGCGCTCGTCGCGATTGACCTCACGGCGCTCGTCGCGAACCGGCGGAGCCGTCGCCACCTTGTCCTCGCCGCGCTCCATCTTCACCACGCGCTGGGACAGGGCCGGGTCGGTGCCGAGGAAGCGGATCGACATGATGCGGTCGTCGAGCACGTAGTCGAGGCGCGGGTACTCGCCGGCGGCGAGCACGCGGCAAACACCCTTGAAGTGGTCCTGGTTGCAGACTTCCCAGAAGCCGCCTTTCACCTTGAGGCTCGAGGCGTCCTTGGCGAAGCCGCCCTGGAGGACGTTGACCTGGCCCTTCACCACCTGGCTGTCGCCCTGGTAGTTCTGCTGCTTGTAGATCACGAGCTCGGTGCTCACGCCGCGCTCCTGGCTGTTGGGCCTCATCGCACGGTCGGCGAGCTTCGCGTCGTTGCCGAGGTAGCGAACGGAGACGATGCGATCGTCGAGAATGTAGTCGAGGCTCGGGTACTGGCCGGGCGAGAGGATGCGGCAATCGCCCTTGAAGTGGTCCTGGTTGCAGACTTCCCAGTAGCCGTCCCGTGCGACGAGGCTCGAAGCGTCCTTGGCGAACCCGCCCTCGAGGTTGTTGACGGTGCCGTTCACCACCTGGGAGGGGCCCTGGAAGTTGCGCAGCTTGTAGATGGTGAGCTCGGCGGCTTGGGCGGTACCGGCGAAGGAAGCAGCAACGGCGGCAGCAATCAGAATTTTCTTCATGTGAATTCCTTGAAATTCAAGTGTGGTGCTTGGACTGGAGTCTTCAAGCGAAGTTTTTCGGCGCGAGGCCACCGCGCGTAGGCCGACGCCTCGACGCGTTGTCGGCGCCGTCCCACTTCTCCCGATGCGGCGGGCCTTAACCAATTCCGCCTCTGCCTTGGGAGAGAGCCGGGGAGAGGGCCGCCTTCGCTACTTCAACACCTTGTGGCAGCTCGTCCCGCCCGACATCGTCTTATCGTCCTTCCCCGCGCGCCCGTTCAAGTTGTAGCGCGTGCGGCTGTCTTTCGAGGAATAGAACCCCGCGAGACCTGGACGCTTCGGAACGCTCGAGATGGAGAAATCGTCGGCTCCGGTTTCGAGGCGATAGTCGTAGTTGGCATCTCCGCGCGGATCGATCAGTCCCTTGCCTGGCTCACCCGGGATGCCGTTGACCAGCTCGTTGAACGTGCAATATCGCCTGAGACCCAGCTGGCAAGTTAGCGTCTGCAGAAGGTAGACGCCGCACACCACTTGAAGCGCCACCTCCTCCTCGGGACTGAAGCTGCCCTGGGTGCCTTCAGGCTTGCCGGGGGGTCTCACGGAATCGGCCCCGGCGCTGGCACCGGATCCCGGCGACCGGGGAGCGGGCGCCGGGGTCATCGGCTTCGCGCCCCCAGGCGGGGGCATGTCGGAAAATTGGGTCTTGCCGTCCTTGTCGACCCATTTGTAGACCTGCGCGTGCGCCGTTGCGCCCATCGAAAGCAACGCCAACATCAACGCGATTGTTTTCATTTTTTCTCCCGGTGCGTGGACAGCGAGCCCATGGTAACAAAGCGTCACCGCCGCGATTCCGGGCCCGCGTACGCTGCCTCGAAGCCTTCACGGAGGTCACGATGCGGAAGCGCGTTGCTTCGGGATTGGTTTCAATGGCCATGGCGATCACGGCGCACGCCGCGACGACAACGACATCGGACGTGCCGACCGCTCGCGGCACCATTCGCATCGCGCACTACCGGCCGGACGTACCACTCGCCAACCTGTATGTGATGTCCGGCGGCTTCGGCGTGCTGCGCCTTCAGTCGGACGGCTCAGGCACCGACGAGAACTTCGTCTTCAGCCCGCTCATCCGCAACCGCCAGTCGCTGCTCGATGCCGGTTATTCGCTGGTGATGATCGACGCGCCGTCGGACATGCTGGCGGCCGGAATTCCCTTCGCCCATCGGACCACGGCGGCACACTCGGCAGAGCTGCTGGAGGTGATCCGCTTCGTGCAGCAGCGCGACAACCTGCCCGCCTGGGTGATGGGGTTCAGCGCGGGCGGGCCGTCGGTTGGCAACCTCGCCATCGAGGCACCGGCATCGACGCCGTTCGGGGTGATCCTGCTCTCGCCGAACACCGGCGTGGATCCGCACCTCCTCTCTTTGAATCTCGGCGCGATCAACCGTCCGGTGCTGCTCCTCACCCACACGCTCGACTCGTGCACCGGCACGTCACCTTCCAACGGGCCGGTCGTGATGTCGCGACTTACCGGAAGCGGAGGACGTCGCCACGTGGCGGCCACGGGCGGCTCCTTCGGCTCCCGGGGCGGCGGCTGCGACAGCACCGGCTACCACGGCTATGGCGGCAACGACACGCTGCTGATGGCGGAGCTGGTCGACTTCATGCGCCATAACGCGGGCTTCGTGCAGGCGCCGAACTACCAGGGCCTGTGGTGGAGATCGCCCGCGCAGCTCGAGAACGGCTGGGGCGTGAATGTGACGGTGCAGGGATCGATCCTCTTCGCCACCTGGTTCACCTACGACAGCGACGGCAGCGGCATGTGGATCGTGATGTCGCGCGGCGATCGCGTTTCCGAGGGCGTGTATTCGGGGGACCTTTTTCGCACCACAGGACCCCGCTTCGACCTCACACCCTGGGCCGGGACCGTGGCCGTGACGCCGGTGGGCCGCGCCACGTTCACCTTCACGGACTCCAACAACGGCACCTTCGCGTACACGCTGAACGGGATCACGCAATCGAAGCCGATCACGAAACAGCAGTTCGACGAGCTCCCGGCGTGCATCGTGGGAGTACCGCACACCGCCACACCCAACTACCAGGCGCTGTGGTGGTCTTCTCCCGCCAACTCCGAGTCCGGGTGGGGCGTGAACATCGCGCACCAGGGCAACATCGTCTTCGCCACCTGGTTCACCTACGACGCGAGCGGCCGCGGCCAATGGCTGGTGATGTCTCGGGGAGATCGCACCGGGCCGGGGGTCTACACCGGGGAGCTCTTCCGGACGCGCGGCTCGGCCTTCAACCTTGATCCGTGGGTAGGCACGGTGACGGTGACTCCGGTGGGCAGCGGCACCTTCACCTTCAGCGACCCGGAGAACGGCACCTTCCGCTACACGCTGGATGGCGTGACGCAGACGAAGCCGATCACGCGGCAGGTGTACTCGGGGCCGGTCACCGTGTGCCGCTGAGTGAACCTTAGGGGACAGATCACCAGTTGCACCCGATGAAACTGGTGGTCTGTCCCCTAAGGTTCACATCATGCAACTGGTGGTCTGTCCCCTAAGGTTCAGCCAGCAGTCCAACCACGGCGGCGCCGAAGGCCTTGGTGCCCAGCGGGCCGCCGAGATCGCCGGTGCGGCGCTTGGGGTCGGCCAGCAGCGTGTCAAGCGCCTGCTCGAGCGCCGCATGGGCGGCCTCGAACTCCGGCCGGCGGTGCTTGATCGAGAGCCACTCGAGCAGCATCCCCGCCGACAGCAGCAGCGAGGTGGGATTGGCGAGGTCCTTCCCGGCGATGTCCGGCGCCGAGCCGTGGGAGGCCTGGGCCATGCAGTGGGTGTCGCTCGCGTTGATGGAGCCGGCGAGCCCCAAGCTGCCGGAGATCTCCGCCGCCTCGTCGGAGAGGATGTCGCCGAACATGTTGGTGGTGACGACCACGTCGTAGCGCGCGGCGTCACGCACCAGCAGCGCCGCCATCGAATCGACCAGCTGCTCGTCGTAAGCGACGTCCGGGTAGTCCTTGCCCACCTTGCGTACCGAATCCAGGAACAGGCCGTCGGAGATGCGCATCACGTTCTGCTTGTGCACCGCGGTCACCTTCTTGCGTCGCTTCATCGCGAGCTGGAAGGCGCTGCGGGCGATGCGCTCCGAGGCGTGCGCCGTGATCTTGCGCATCGCGAGCGCGACACCGGGCGTGGGCATGAACTCCCCCAGCCCCACGTGCATGTTGCGGTCGGCGTAGAAGCCCTCGGTGTTCTCACGCACGATCACGAGGTCCATCGGCGTGCGTCCCCAATGCTGCATTCCCTCGCGCGAGCGAGAGGGGCGCACGTTGGCATAGAGGTCGAGCCCGATGCGCAGTGCCCCGGAAGGATTCACGCCGCCCTCGGCCGTGGGCGGATAGTCCTGGTGCGACACGGGCCCGAGCACGATGCCCTCGGCGGCGCGGCAGCGCTCCAGCACGGCGGGCGGGAACGTGGTGCCCTGCGACTTCAGCGTCCGAAGGCCGATGTCGAGGCGCTCGTATTCGAGCCCCAGCTTGAAACGCGAATCCAGCGCCTTCATGACATCGAGAGTGACTGCGACGATCTCGGGGCCGATTCCATCCCCTTCCAGCACGGCGATTTTCATGGATTCGATTGTATAGTCGAAGCATGAAAACCTACTTCCGCACGCTCCTCGCCGCGGCGCTCACCGCCGCAACCACGGCCCTCGCGCAGCCCTATCCTTCCCGCCCGATCACGCTGGTGGTGCCCTTCTCCCCCGGCGGCGGCACCGACAGCCTCGGCCGCGAGCTCGCCAAGCTGATGGGCGACAAGCTGGGGCAAAGCATCGTGGTCGACAACCGGGGCGGCGCGGGCGGTGCCATCGCCGCCGGCCAGGTCTCGCAGTCGAAGCCCGACGGCTACACGCTGCTGATGGTCACCTCCACCTTCGTGACGGTCGCCGCCACGGACCGCAAGCTGCCCTACGACATCCTCAAGGACTTCACCCCCATCGCGATGCTGGGGCGCGGCCCGCTACTGCTGGTGGTGAACAAGGACACCGGCATCACGAGCGTGGCCCAGCTCATCGACGCGGCAAAGAAGAAGCCCGACGCCTTCAACTACGTTTCGGCGGGGCCGGGCAGCATCAACCATCTCGCGGCCGAGCTCTTCGTGCAACGCACGGGAGCCAGGATGACCCACATCCCCTACAAGGGCAGCGGCCCGGCGACCATGGACTTGATCGGCGGGCAGGCGCAGGTGTTCTTCGCCACGGTGCCCACGATCCTGGGCCAGGTGAAGGGCGACAAGCTTCGCCTCATCGCTTCCACGTCGGCGAGGCGCAGCAAACTCTTCCCCGATGTGCCCTCGGTCCAGGAGACCGGCGTGAAGGACTTCAGCGTCGAGACCTGGTGGGGCATCGTGGGCCCGCCGGGCCTGCCCGCCGACGTGGTAGCGAAGCTCAACAAGGCGATCAACGAGGCCGCGGCGAGCGCCGAGATGAAGAAGCGCTTCGAGACCGAAGGCGCCGAGCAGTTCGCCGGCACGCCCGCGGACCTGCAGGCGGTGCTGAAGGAGGAGCTGGTTGGCTGGCGGCGCGTGGTGAAAGAGGGTGGGTTGAAGCTGGAGTAGCGGGCCGCTCCCCCCCGCCCCCGCAAGGGGTGGGGGGGTTTTTGCGGGGGAAACCACGACCCGGTGGACGGTCCCGGCTGTCTCTGGCGACGTGCGCCGTTCGCGCAGCCACCGGCTCACGTCACCGTTTTCCAGAAAGCGACTACGATCAAGGTCGCGGGCGGGTGGCTGCTCGCGAATCCGCTGACGCAAAAG
>JANMHV010000119.1:0-9145 GCA_031375445.1 Burkholderiales bacterium
CGAGAAAGTGGAAAAGCTGCCGGGCAACATCGGCTACCTCGAACTGCGCACCTTCATGGGCGCGGGTCCCGAGGCCGAGGCCGCGGCCTCGAAGGCGATGAGCGATCTCGCCGACGCCGATGCGCTGATCGTCGACCTGCGCGCCAACGGCGGCGGCAGCCCGCACATGGTGGCGCTGGTGTCGTCGTACCTCTTCGACCAGCCCACGCACCTGAACAGCCTCTACTGGCGCGAGGGCGACCGCACCGACGAGTTCTGGACCACGAAGGAAGTCACCGGCAAGCGCTTCGGGCAATCGAAGCCGGTCTACGTGCTCACCAGCAAGCGCACCTTCTCGGGCGCGGAGGAGTTCAGCTACAACCTGAAGAACCTGAAGCGCGCGACACTCGTGGGCGAGACCACCGGCGGCGGCGCGCACCCCGGGGCCCTCCTGGAGCTTCCGGGCGAGTTTGCGATGTTCGTGCCCACCGGGCGCGCCATCAGCCCCATCACCAAGACCAACTGGGAAGGGACGGGGGTGGTGCCCGATGTGGAGACCACGGCCGACGAGGCGCTGGAACGCGCCAAGGCTCTGGCCCTCAAGGCGCTGGGGAAGGTTTAGCGCTCCGAGTTACGCGGGCAGTAAACCTTTGGAACACGGATGAAAGGGATGAAACGGGTAAACACGGTTAGGGCAAGGGATGTAGCAGGGCGAGAAACTTGCGTGCACCTTTACCGCCAGTTGCATCGCCTTGCCGTGTTCATCCGTTTCATCCCTTTCATCCGTGTTCCAAAGGTTTACTACCCGCATCACTCACCGACGCTAGAGTTTCTTGGAGAGAATCTCGGCCAGCTTCTTCGCGTCTTCCACCTCGCGCTCCGAAACCTTCTTGGACCCCACGTCGAGCGTGACCCACGCGCGCCCCTTGCGCAGGTGCATCTGGCCGGTCTTGCCGGCCCAGAACGCATCGGCCCCGGACAGCAGCATCGGCTTGGTCTGGTGCTGCAGCCGCGCCTGGTCGAAAGCGTGCTGCGCGTCGGCATTGGTCTTTCCGAGCTTGAACGTGGCGGTGGCCACGACGGGCTTGCCTTCCTTGAAGCCGCTGTAGGTGCAGGCCATCACGGTTTTCGGGCGCTTGACCTTGGGGTTCTGGGTCTCGCCGACGGCGGCGGCACCCAGGGCCTTCTCGGCATCTTCCTGGGTGAAGACCGTGCAGGCATCGAACGCTTCCTGGGCCAGCACGGGGGTGAAGCAAGTGGCCGCCAGGAAGGCGGCCACCAGGGTCGATACTCGCATCGTCTACCTCCTGGGCATTACGGGGGTCGTGCGCGACGCAATGTTCTTGTCGCCCCCATGATACCCGGAGGGGTGGCAGGCCCTAGAACACGTCCTTCAGGCCGCCGAACTTGCCGCTGTAGGTGCAGAACTGGTCCTGGCCGGTGAAGTTGGCCGAGAAGCCGTTCACGTTGGCGTGCAGGGCGTTGAGCGAGAAGGTGCCGACGTTGCCCGCCTGGCTGCCGAAGGTGCACGACCAGTTCCCGCCGTTGAGCGCGCCCATCTTGCCGGTGAAGCCCAGGTTGCCGCTCATGATGCAGGTGGAGGCGATGCCGGTGCTGGAGACGAAGTTGATGCGCATCGACAGCGCCTGCCCGGTCTGGGTGACCGCGAGGTTGCCGAAGATCAGGATCGCGCCGTTGGAGACGCCGTTGCCGCAGTTCGTGCCGTTGGCGGTGATGCCGCCCAGGTAGTTGCCGCCGATGTTGCTCTCACGCAGCGCCTGGCGCGTGATGTTCTTGCCCACGGGCACGCCGTCCACGGTGTAATCGAGGCGCGCGGTGGTGGGGCTGTTGAACACGACCGTCATGTTGCCGACCGGGGTCGCAACCGCGTTGGCGGTCCAGGGGCCGCCGAAGTACGGGCCCGTGGTGCGGAAGAGCTGGCCGGTGAACGTGGTGCCGGCGGAACCCTCGAGCGCCGAGGCCACGTACCAGCGCGGCGTGCCATCCGGGCCGTAGACGAACATGGTGGCGAAGATGACGCTGTTCTGCTGGATGAAGTTGATGCCCCAGCCGTTTTCCGTGGGACCCACCCACCAGACGTCGGAGTAGTCGGTCGAGTAGGTGCTTGCGGAGGCCGGCAGGACGAAGGCGAAGGCGGCGATGAAGGCGGCCGCGAGGCGTTGGGCGAATTTGATCATGGTCGTGGGGGCAGGGGCATGCGGGCGAAGGGCCGCATTCTGTAAGGCAGAAGACTGCGCCAGGAGTCGCAAGTTCCTTGCCGCGGCTTAGAATGACGCCTCCGCTTTGTAACATCAGGAGAAAATTTCCATGCAGAGAACGCTTGCCGCGCTCACGCTCGCCGCTTTGTCGCTGCCGGCGGCCGCTCAATCGTCCTGGTACCTGGGCTTCAACGCCGGCCAGGCGCAGACCGACAACCAGCTGGTGACGAACCGCGAATCCACCATCACCGGCACGGTTGCCGGGTCCCTCGCGACCCGATTCGACGACAAGGATTCGGCCTGGAAGGCGCTGGTGGGCTATCGCATCACCGACTGGTTGGCCATCGAGGCGAGCTACGCGGACCTGGGCGACCATTCCACCGACACCACTTTCCTCGGCGGAGACCCGACCGCCCAGGGGCGCGTCATCATCCGGCGACAGGTGAAGGGCTTCGGCCTCGATGCCGTGCTCTCCGCGCCAGTGGCCGGCATGTTCACCGTGTTCGGCCGGGTGGGTGCGTTCCGCGCGGACCTGGACGCTTCGGCCGAGCTCGGCGGCAACGTGGTCTTCACCGGCGGCAACGGCGAGACCTTCCGCAGCACCTCGCAGAAGGAAACCGTGGCGCGCTTCGGCGCCGGGCTGGAAGTGCCCATCGCCCGCAACATCTCGGGGCGCTTCGAATGGGAGCGTTACTCCAACGTCGGCAAGCGCTTCGAGGTCGGCGGTTCCGGCACCACGGGTGAGGCCGACATGGACGTCCTCAGCCTGGGCGTCGTGGCAAGGTTCCGTTAGCGCTTCGCTACAATCCGCGGCGTGGCTTCCAAGCGTTCACGGATCGCCGCGTTCATCGCCCTCCTGGGCATCGCCTGGGGCGCGCTGTGGCCGCTCATCGCCACCGCGCGCCCCAAGGCGCCGGCGATCCCGCATTTCATCTGCACCCAGGGCGAACCCAAGGTGGTCTGGGTGGATCCCGCTCCCGCGCCGGTGCCGTCGGCGCACGGCGAGCATTGTCCGTGGTGCATCTTTCCCCACGTCGCTGCCCTGCCGCATCCCGCATTCTTCCATCGCGCGCCGGATCTGCCGCCCTCGCCGCCGCCACCTCGCGAGCTCGGCGCCCTTCCTGAACCCCGCTCATGCGTTAAGCTGCCTCCCAGCCGCGCCCCTCCCATGGGCCCCATGCCTGCGTGACAAAGAACGTTCCCGCAACCAGGGAACCGCATCGCATTTCTGGGAGAACCACGCCATGTTTCGCCGTGACACCGCATCGCTTGCGGTCGCGCTCAGCGCGCTCGCCTTCAATGCCGCAGCCAGCTGCGGCGCCGCCTTCTGCCTCGCCAACACCGACTGGTCGCAACAGGGAGCCTGGACGGAGCCGGGATTGCGTCTCGACCTGAGGTTCGAGCACGTGGACCTGGACCAACCCCGTAGTGGGCGCGACAAGATCGCCGTGGGCGCCGTGCCGCGCCACCACGACGAAGTGGACACGAAGAACCGCAACTTCATTTCCACGCTCGACTGGTCGCCCGCGCCGCTGTGGGGCGTGACGGCCGTGCTGCCGTGGATCGACCGCGACCACCGCCACATCCACAACCATCGCGGCACGCCGATCCCCGAGGCGTGGAGCTTCGACGGCCTCGGCGACGCGCGCGTGGTGGTGCGCCGGGTGCTTGGCACCGACACGGCCAACCCGGAGCGCACCTCTTCGTGGGGCCTCTCGGCGGGCTTGAAGCTGCCGACGGGCAAGCACGACGAGGCCAATGGCGAGGGCGCGCTCGCCGAGCGAACGCTGCAGCCCGGGACCGGCACCACCGACGTGCTGCTGGGTGCCTTCTGGCACGGCAGCGCGCCGCTGGCGGGGTGGGGTTGGTTCGCGCGTGCCCAGGCACAGCTGCCAACCTCGGAGCGCGACGGGTTCCGGCTCGGACGCACGCTGCAGCTCGACGTGGGCGTGCGACGCGAGCTCGCGCGCAACGTGAGCTTCCTCGCGCAGGTGAACTACCTCGCGCGCGGACGTGACAGCGGCGCCGAGGCGGAGCCGGAGGATAGCGGGCAACGCATCGTGTCGCTGGCACCCGGGATCGCATGGGCCTTCGCGCGCGACGGCCAGCTCTATGCGCTGGCGGACCTGCCGGTGTACCAGGCGGTGAACGGCGTGCAGCTCACGGCGCGCTACGGCTTCTCCGCCGGTGCGAGCTGGCGGTTCTGACTAGCGGCGGGTAAAGCGCCACTCCTCGCTGCGCGGCTCGCCGCGCAGCGTTCCTTCCACCCGCGCCAGCAGCGCTTCGCCCTCGCGCCAGTAGAGGATGCGCTGCGGGAAATCGTGGGCGACGTTCTCGAACACCACGCGCCGCTCGCCTTGCTCCTTCAAGCGAAACTCGACGGGCACGCGGCCGCCTGGGCTGGCGAAGTAGGAGAACCCGGAGTCGCCGTCCGCGATGCGCAGGAACTCGAAGCTCTTGCGCCCATGGGGCCGCGTGGTGAGGTTGGCGGCCACCATGAGCCCGTTGCCGGGGCCGATCCAGGTTTCGGTGACCTTCTCACGCTCGTTCTCGGCGACCCAGGTGCCGGCCATCCAGTCGAGGGCGGCAACACGCGGCGCCTGGGCGAGTGCGGGGAGTGCGATTGCCACGAGCGCGGCGGCAGCGATGCGATGCATGGGATGACTCCGTGGGATCGATGCAACGAGGTTAATTCGTGAAAGTCCGCGCCCGCTTGCACGATTGCGACATCACCCCTGCACCAGCGCCTCCGCGAGCCCTTCGTTGGGGCGGAAGAACTCCGAGGGCTTGCAGCCGACGAAGCGGCGGAACTCGCGGATGAAATGGCTCTGGTCGTAGTACCCGGCGGCGAGGGATGCCTCGGTCCACGGCCGCACGCCTCCATGCTCGATCACGTCGAACACGCGCCGGAAGCGCAGCACCGAGGCGAGGAGCCCCGGCCCCACGCCCACCGCGTCGGCGAAGCGGCGCTCGAGCTGCCGGCGCCCCAGGCAGGCGACGGCGGCGAGCTGGTCCACGTCGTCCTCTCCCGCCTCGATCGCGACGACCGCGGCGCGCACCGTGGCATCTCCCGTGTCGCCCACGGCGGCGATCCGGCGCGCGACGAATTCCAGCGCGAAGCCCGCTCTCGACGCCGCGTCCGGCGCGATGGCGATGGCGGCGCGCAGCGGCCCGCTCGCCCCGGGCATCCAGTCGTCGAGCGGAAGGCGCCGGTCGAGAGCGGCACGCATCGGCTGCCCGTAGAAGGCACGCGCCCCATCGGGATGGAAGCGCACGCCCACGACACCCGGGGGACCCGTGCCCGCGAGGTGCAACGGCCGGGTGAGCTGGCCCGCGAGCACCGCCACGGGCTGGATCGTGCCGCGCTCGTGGTCGTCCAGCTCGGCGAAGGGCGACTTCCAGTGCACCACCAGCTCGGGACGGCCGTCGGGCACGATGCGCTCCGGCGCTTCGTGGGCCTCCTCGGCCTCGAACACCCAGGCGCAGCGCACCCAGCGGGCGAGGGAGGGCGGCGGCGGGAACTCTTCGTAGCGCATGGACCGATGGTACGCGCTGTAGAATCGGGCCTCGATGAAACGCCTGCGCCACCTCGGTTGCCTCCTAGCGCTCGTGCTGGCCCTGCTCTATGGCCAGCAGGCGGTGCTATGGCACGACGTGAGCCACCTCGGGAAGCAATCGCCCCCGGCGCAGGATTGCGAGATCCATTCGCTGTGCGCGCAGCTGGGCGGCGCGCTCGCCGCCCAGCCCCTCGCGCTCCTGCTGGACCTCGCCGCATCCCCCGCCCCCGCAACGATCGAGCAGCGCAGCGCCGCCCTCCCGCAGCGCCACGCGTTCCGCTCCCGCGCCCCACCCGCAACTCCGGCCTGACGCCGCAGGACCCCGCCGCGCCCTGAAGCGCGGCCCCGTCACGTTTCCGGAGAATCGTCATGAAAGCATCCCTCGTCGCCGTTGCCGTCGCCGCTGCATTCGCCCCCTGGGCTGTCCAGGGACAGGAAGTGAAGAAGCTGGAGCAGGTCACCGTCACCGCCTCGCCGCTGGGGCGCGCCGATACCGAGCTCGCCCAACCCGTCACCGTGCTCTCGGAAGACGACCTGCGCCGCAAGCGGGCAGGCTCCCTCGGCGACACGCTCTCGCAGGAGCTCGGCGTGCAGTCGAGCGCCTTCGGCGCGGGCGCGGGCCGCCCGATCGTGCGCGGCCTCGACGGCCCGCGCATCCGCGTGCTGGAGAACGGCATCGGCACCCTCGACGCCTCCACCGTGAGCCCCGACCACGCCGTCACCACGGAGTCCCTCAACGCGGAGCAGATCGAGATCCTCCGCGGGCCGGCGAGCCTGCTCTACGGCAGCGGCGCCATCGGCGGCGTGGTGAACGTGGTCTCGAAGCTGGTGCCGCGCGAGCGGCCCGTGGGCTTCCCGGGAGCCGTCGAGTTGCGGGCCGGTTCCGCCAACCGCGAGCGCACCGCCGCGGCCAACCTCGAGGGCGGCGCCGGCGATTTCGCGCTGCACCTCGATGCCTTCCGCCGCAAGACCCGCGATTACGACACGCCCGTCGGGACGCTCGCCAACAGCGCCGTCGACGCGAAGGGCGCGGGGATCGGCGGCTCGTGGGTCGGATCGCGCGGCTACCTCGGCCTCGGCGTGCAGCGGCTGGAGAACCTCTACGGCGTGCCGACCGGCGAAGGCGTCACCATCGACCTCGCGCAGACGCGCGTGGAGGCGGCCGGCGAGCTCACGCAGCCCCTGCCCGGTTTCGCGAAGCTCAAGTTCCGAGTCGGACACAGCGATTACCACCACGTCGAGATCGAGGGCGACGGCACGCCCGCCACTCGCTTCGAAAACCGTGGCTCCGAGGGTCGCATCGAGCTCGCTCACGACGCGATCGGCGGGGTGAAGGGCACGCTCGGCGCGCAACTGCAGGACCGCGAGCAGGCCGCCATCGGCGAAGAGGCGATCCTGCCGCGCACGCGCTCGCGCTCGGCCGCCGTGTTCCTGGTCGAGCAGTACGAGCAGGGTCCGTGGACGTTCGATGCCGGCATTCGTTTCGAACGCGAGACGCGCCGCCCCGAGGGCGACCTTCCCGCGCGCGACTTCTCGATCGCGACTCCGGCCGTGGGCCTCGTCTGGAAGCTCTCCGAGGACCTTCGCCTCGGCATCTCCGCCACCCAGGCCGCGCGCGCGCCCAGCGCGGAAGAGCTCTACACCTTCGGCGCCCACCACGCGACCGCCACCTTCGAGCTGGGAGATGCGAACCTGCGCAAGGAAGTCTCACGCAACGTGGACGTGACGCTGCGCAAGGTGACGGGAAATTCGCGCTGGAAGGTGAACGTGTTCGCCAACCGCTTCAGCGACTTCATCCATACCGTCGGGGTCGACGCGGATGGGGACGGCATCGCCGATCGGGTGGATGCCGGCGGCACGCCGGACGCGGCGGGCGAGTTCCTGGTGCAGCGCTACATGCAGGCCGGGGCGCGGTTCCGGGGCATCGAGGCGGAATGGACCTGGAAACCCGAGGGCTCGCCTGCCACGCTACGCGTCTTCGGGGACGTGGTCCGCGCGAAACTCGCCGACGGCGCCAACCTGCCCAGGATCTCCCCGGCCCGCCTCGGATTCGATGCGGGCCTGCGCTCCGGCGCGTGGAGCGGTAACCTCACGGTGATCCGTGCCTTCCCGCAGAACCGTACCGCCCCCCTGGAGACTCCCACCCCCGGCTATACCCGGATGGACGCCGAGGTGGCGTGGCGGCTCGATTCCGGGGACCGCAGCGCGATCACCCTGTTCCTGCAGGGGTCCAACCTGCTGGACCGGGACATCCGGCTGCATACGTCTTACCTGAAGGAGGTCGCGCCTGCCATGGGCCGTTCGTTCACGCTGGGATTGCGAGGGGAATTCTGACTCGCCGCTTCGCCTTCTTCGCGGTCCTTTCGCTGCTGCTTCACGTCGCGTTCTTCCTCATGCCGGCGCCGAAGCCAAAGGTGGAGCCGCTGCGCTCGGCGTCGGGGCCCATGTCCGTGCGCATCCTGGAGGCCGAGACGCCCAAAGCCGTCACGTCGCCGGAGCCCCAGGCCGCCCCTCCCGCCGCCCCGCCCAAGGCAGCGCCGCCCAAGGCACGCCCGCGCCGCGAACCGCCATTGCTGCCCCCGCCGATGATCGCCGAGGCGCCGAAGATCCCGATGCCGCCCCCCGAGCCCGTGCCCGCTCCGCCCCTCCCGGTGGACCTGATGGCGATGGTGGAGGCCAAGCGCGAGGCCCGCCGCAAGGCCAACGAGGGCAAGGGCTCGCCCGAGCCGCCGCTACGCGGCCCGCGCACCGACGACGTGGCGCTCGCCAACATCAACCGCAACCTCGCCACGCTGCGCGATCGCGGCGAGGGCGTGGGCGGCGTGTTCCAGGTGCTGCGCAAGGGAGTGCGCACCGCGGAATTCGCCTTCAACGGCTGGCGGCCGGATTCGCAGCGCCAGTGGCGCGAGGTGATCGAGGTCGATGCGGGGCCGGGGGGGGACGTGGAGAAGGCGATCGTGCGGCGAATGATCGAGCTGATCCGTACCCACTACAACGGGGATTTCCAGTGGGAGTCGCATCGGCTCCAGCGCGTGGTGACGCTTTCGGCGCGAGTGCAGGATACCGAGGGGTTGGAGGAGTTCATGGTGCGGGAGTTTTTCGGGTCGCCGGGGTTTGCTCGTTCTCGGTAATCCTGGAAGACGGGAGCCACAGAACACAGATGAACACGGATAAGGGCCTTGCGGTGTTGGTGGCTTCGATCACCGGTGCCGCGAATGGTCACGAACACATGTCGCCTTTATCCGTGTTCATCTGTGTTCATCTGTGGTTCCTGTCTTCCAGGATTACCGCGAACGAGCAAACCCCGGCGACCCGAAAAACTCCCGCACCATGAACTCCTCCAGCCCCTCGGTATCCTGTACGCGCGCCGACAGCGTCACCACGCGCTGC
>JANMHV010000133.1:0-4997 GCA_031375445.1 Burkholderiales bacterium
TGGCATGTGGGCGCCCAAAGGCACCCCCAAGCCCGCCATGGACAAGCTGGTGGCGGCGCTGCAGGCGGCGCTGAAGGATCCGAGCGTGATCTCCAAGTTCGCCGAGCTCGGCACCGAGCCGGTCGCGGCCGCGCAGGCTACGCCTGCGGCGCTGCAGGCTCACCTCAAGTAGGAGATCGTCCCGGGGGCCCCGGTGATCAAGAAGGCGGGCATCTACGCCGACTGAGCTTCACACTGCGCGAATGAGACGGGGCTTCGGCCCCGTTTTGTTTTGTGGCCGGTACTGCGTTGAATCCGCCGCAGCGACGACAAAAAATAGCCCCCCCGGGGAAACCGGGGGGGCAAACCGCTCTCGGAGGAGAAACGTCGATCTCGCGACCGACGCGTATTGCATTGCAGCATCCGTGCCAACCATCGCACGCTTTCCCGATCAATCACTTAGCAATACGAAGCCGCGTTTGATGGATTTACCCGCGAACCGCGATGGTGCGCGCAGGCACCGCGTTAGCGCGCGCGGCGGCCCCGGATCGGCGCGAAGTGCGCCTCGACGCGTGCGCGCTCCGCCTCGATGTCCGCACCGACGTGCATCGTGGGACCGAAGCGCACAACGCGTTCGCCGTAATCGAGCGCCGCCAGCAGGACCGGCAGCCCCGCGCCGCGCGCGATGTGGAGGAAACCGGTCTTGAACCGCTCGACGCGCTTGCGAGTGCCCTCGGGCGCGATCACGAGGATGCGCTGCTCCACGCGGCCGAAGCCCGCCACCGATTCGGCCACCACGCCGTGCGCGACGGAGCGATCCACCGGAAACCCACCCAGCCAGCGCAGGATCGCGTCGAACGGCCCCACGAAGAGCGTGTGCTTGCCGATGAAAGTGATGTCCAGGTCGAGCGCGAACATCACGCTCACTCCCACCACGAAGTCCCAGTTGGAAGTGTGCGGCGCCACCGCGACCACCAGCTTCGGCAGGTTCGGGAACTCGCCCTCGATGCGCCAGCCCATCAGCCGCAGCAGGGCGCTGCCGAGGGCGCGCGTGGCGCGGTTGCCGCGCCGCGGGACCGCCGCCCCGAGCGGGGGCAACGCGCTCACGCGAACAGCGCGGCGGCCGCCTTCAAATCGACGTTGCCGCCGGACAGGATGATGCCGACGCGGCGGTCGCGCACGTCGATGGCGCCCGACAGCACGCCCGCGGCGGCAAGCGCCCCGGTGGGCTCGACCACCAGCTTCATCCGTTCCCAGATGAACCGCATCGCCTCGACCAGCTGCGCGTCGGTGACGGTGATGATGTCGCTCACGTGCCGCAGCACCAGGGGAAACGTGATGACGCCGAGAGCCTGGGTGCGAGCTCCGTCGGCGATGGTCTGGGGGATGTCGATCGACACCAGCTGCTTGGTACGGAACGAGCGCGCCGCGTCGTCCCCGGCCGCGGGCTCGACACCGATCACCTTGATCCCCGGCGAGAGATGGCCGGCGGCGATGGCGCAGCCGGACAGCAGCCCCGCGCCGCCGGTGCAGACGAAGAGGTAGTCGAGCGCGCCCACGTCCTCCACCAGCTCCTTGGCCGCGGTGCCCTGCCCCGCGATCACGTCGACATGGTCGAAGGGCGGGATCACGACCCCGCCCTTCTCGGCCGAGACGCGGGCGGCCACCTGCTCGCGATCCTCGCCCTTCGAGCGGTCGTAGAGCACCACTTCGGCGCCATACCCCCGCGTGGCCGCCACCTTCACCGCGGGCGCATCGGCCGGCATCACGATGGTGGTGGGAATTCCCAGCAGCCGGCCGGAGAGCGCCACCGCCTGGGCATGGTTGCCCGAGGAGAATGCCACCACCCCGCGGCGACGCGCCTCGCCCTCGAGCTTCGACAGCGCGTTGTAGGCACCGCGAAACTTGAAGGCGCCCATGCGCTGCAGGTTCTCGCACTTGAAGTACGCCTCGCAGCCCGCCAGCGCGTCGAACTGCGACGAGGTGGCCGTGGGCGTGCGGTGGGCCACGCCCTCCAGGCGCGCGGCCGCGGCCTCGATGTCGGCGTAGGTGACCTGGGGCGGCTGGGTTGCGGCGTTCATTCCAGCGTGATCTTCTCTTCGAACGACACCGTGAGATCGGTGCCGCCAAGGGTGAGGGTCATCTTCGCGGGCAGCGATTCGTTGCCCTTCAGCTTGCCCGAGGCGATCGCCTTCTCCACCGCGGCCTCGATCTCGCGCTGCGAATGCACGCCGACCGTCTTCAGGAACTTGCGGATGCTCATGTTGAAGGCGTCCTGGTCCACGGGCGGTCTCCTATTCGTTGCGGGTGATCGCGAGGAGCGCGTCCTTCAGCGTGTCCTCGGAGAGCGAATTCACGCTCTGCGCGAGGATCTCCGCCTCGGTCGCGACGCCCTCGGGCAGCTCGCGGCTTTCCATGACGGCCACGAACTGCGCCGCCGCCCCGGCGACCTTGAGCAGCCGCGCCCTCTCGGCCATCAGCAGGTCGATCTCCTTGCCCAGCATGAAGGTCCCGGTGTTCTGCATCGATGCGGTCATTGGTATCGCGCTCCTTGTTGCTCGAGGCTCGATTTTACCCTCCCGCATCAATGCGCGTGGGCGAGCGGCAGGTTGACCAGCAGGTTCTGGGGCTTCACCTTCAGGGTGCGGTCGGGGCGGCACGCGAGCCCGAGGTATACCGGGCGCCCACGCACCTCCTCCAGCACCGCCTCTCCGGGCTCGAACTCGAGGCGGAAGAGGAGCGCCATGCGCTCCGCATCCCCGGGCGCCAGCGGCTCGCCGCGGTAGAGCGCATCGAGGATCGCGGTGGCGTCCACGTCGAGGCCCACGTGCCAACGCCAGCGCTCGTCGTCCACGCGCGGCACCGGCGTGATCGTGACGCGCACCCCTACCAGGCGCGCGACCCAGCGCTCGAGCACGCGCGCGAGTGCTGCCGCGCCCTCGCCTTCGGGGGAGAGGTCGAGGACGAAGCTGTAGAGCTCGTCCCGCAGGAAATAGATCGGCGCGTTCTCGGCGTTGAGGACGTCCATCTTCACTTCCGGCACCGGGGTGTTCTGCTGGCGCAGCAGCCGCCCCACGTTGCCGAAACCGCCGGTCTCGTGGAACACCTCGAGGGTCGCCGCATCGGCCGCGAGCACGCGCCCGCCCTCGGTGGAGAGGCGCTGGCGGCGGAACAGCATCTCTCCCGCCCGCAGCAGCCACGGATCTTCGCTCCCGTCGAGCGCCGCGCGCACGATCGCCTGCGCCAGGGCGTCGACGAATACCGGGGCCAGGTCCACGGCCGGGCGATGGAAGAGGTCGAGGTAGCAGGCCTCGAGCGTCGGATGGGCGAGCACGCGGTCGCGGAAGGCGAGGAAGGCGCGCCAGTTGTCCCGCGCGTCCGGATCTTCCACGCGGGCGAGCGCGGCATCGGTCACGCAGTCGAGGGGATCGCTCGCAAGGCGTGCGTGCAGCGCGCGCTCCCGCGCCCCGGCCTCGGGGGGCGGCGCCAGCTCGTCGCGGTCGAGGAAGCGCCGCAGCCACGCGGCGGTGGGCACCAGGCCCTGGTCGGTGCGCCCGAGCTGCGTGAAGCCGCTCGAGGCCCAGAAGTCCTGGGCCAAGCGCGCCGTCAGTCGCGCACGCCGGCGCGGCCGACGACGCACATGAGCGTCTGCATGCCGGTCGCGCAGTGCGCGCGCTGGCCCGCCTTCTCGACGTAGGCGTCGATGCGGCAGACGGTGAGCGTCCTGCCCGAGCGGATCACCTCGCCCACGGCCACGGCGCGCTCGCCGTCGGCCGCGGCGATCAGGTTGATCTTGAATTCCACCGTGAGCACGGCCGCCTCGGCCGGAAAGAGCGTGAAGCCCGCGTAGCCGCCCGCGCTATCGGCGATGGTGGCGATCATCCCCGCGTGGAAGAAGCCGTGCTGCTGGGAGAGCTCAGGGCGGTACGGCATCGAGACCTGCACGCGCCCCGGGGCCACCGACTCGAGGACGGCGCCGAGGTGGGCCATCGCTCCCTGGCGCGCGAAGCTCGCGCGCGTGCGCGCCTCGAAGGCGGGGTCGGCCGGACGGAATTCGACCATCGGGAAACCCTAGCTGCCGAGGGTGGCGACCTCGGGGAGCGGGAAGCCGTTGAAGTTGCTCGCGTACGCGGTGGTGTACGCCCCCGCGTTCTTGATGAAGATGAAGTCGTTCTCCTGCAGGTCCGCGGGAAAGAGCTCCTCCCGCATCACCACATCCACCGAGTCGCAGGTGGGGCCGGCCACGTTGTACGACACGGGCTCGCCGTCGCGGTCGGTGTAGATGTTGTAGCGCAGGCCCTCGGTGGTCTCGATCACCCCGCCGAAGACGCCCGCGTCCCAGTACATCCAGCGCTGGTTGTTGCGGGTGGCGGTTCCGACCACGCGGCAGATGAAGTAGCCGGCATCGGACACGAGGTAGCGCCCCGGCTCCGCGATCACCTGGATCTCGGGGCCGAAGTGGCGCAGCTCCTTGTTGATCACCTCGGCGATCGTCTCGACAGACGGGATCGGCTTCACGTGCCGCACCGGGTAGCCGCCGCCCAGGTTGAGCAGGTGCGGCCGCAATCCCACGGCGCGCATCGAGGCGAACACCTTCTTCGCCCGGTCCATGCCGACGCGCCAGTTCTCGGGGTTGAGACACTGCGAGCCCACGTGGAAGGTGACGCCGGCGAGGTCCGCCTTGCAGTCGACGGCGGCCTGGATCAGCTCCGGCACGTCGTGCATGTGGGCGCCGAACTTGCCCGCGAGCGGCCAGTCGCTGCCGATGTTGGGCGCATCGATGCGCAGGTACATCTTGGCGTCGGCCTTGACCGACTGCACCTTGCGGATCTCCTCCTCGCTGTCGACCACGAACCACTCCACGCCCTTGGCCGACGCGTACTCCAGGAACGCGCGCGACTTCATCGGGTTGGAGTAGAACACCTCGGCCACGGGCACGCCCAGGGTGAGCAGGATGTCGAGCTCGGCGATCGAGGCGATCTCGAAGCCCGCGCCCTCCTGCATCAGCACCTTCAAGA
>JANMHV010000162.1:0-1660 GCA_031375445.1 Burkholderiales bacterium
CTGGTTGCGCATCACCGTGCACGACCATCACTGACGGTGGTTGCGGGGTAGCGCAGCGCCGCATCCCCTTGAGTAAAGTGGACGGCTCCAGGTACGACACCTTGACTGCCCCCGAGACGGAACCCTTGCGGTCCGGGTCGAGGCCCGCGTTCTGACTCGCCGCAAGATCGACGCTGCGCAAGAAATTCACGTAATGGGTGGTAGTGGACCTCGCTCCCCTTCGATCAAGCGTATCGCGGCGTCTCGACACGGACCGCGGGTTCCAGCTCGGAGGCTATGAGAGACCCTCTCCCCGCCCTCTCCCAAGGGAGAGGGAGACTTGACCCACTCCCAAGGCAGAGGGAGAGCCCCAAACAAAACGCCCGCCGTACTGGCGGGCGTCATACGGAGAACGGCAGATCAGATTTTCCCGAGCAACAGCAGCACGATCACGATCAACAGCACCAGGCCGATGCCGCCGCTGGGCATGTAGCCCCACGACTTGCTGTGGCCCCAGGTCGGCAGCGCGCCGACGAGGATCAGGATGAGGATGATCAGGAGGATCATTCCGATCGACATAGTTGTTCTCCTTGTAGTTGAGGAGCCGATTAGACACGTGCCGAATCGAACCCGCCCACTCAGAAACTCTGTTCCGGTTGTAGGACAACAACCCGTTTCCCGGGCGAGTTTCATTTCTCGAAACGCTACGCTAGGCTGCGTGCCCTTTCGCTCGCACGAGGCTCGCCACCGCGGCCGCCAGCTCGGCCGGATCGACCGGCTTGGTGGCGTGCATCTGGAATCCGGCGCGGAGCGCCTTCGCCCGATCCTCGGCGCGCGCGTAGGCGGTGAGGGCCACGGCGGGGATCGTGCCCTGACGATCCACGGGAAGCGCACGCACCTTGCGAATCAGGGCGTATCCGTCCTCCCCCGGCATGCCGATATCGCTCACGAGCACGTCGAAGCGACCGCGGGCAAGGGCCGCCAACGCAGCGGCACTGGAGTCGGCGATCTGGACCACCGCGCCGCACTGCTCCAGCAGCCGGCCGACCAGCTCGCGTGCATCGGCGTCATCGTCCACTACCAGCACCCGCAGCCCCGCAATGGCATCGCGCTCTTCGAGCTCGACGCTCTGGCGCGCCTCGCCCTCCGCCACGACCCGATCGATGCGCATCGCGTCGGGCACCTCGATCGGCGTTTGCGGCAGGGCCACGACGAAGGTCGCTCCCTTGCCGAGCCCCGCGCTCTGCGCGCGCACCGTGCCCCCGTGCATCTCGACCAGCTGCTTCACGATCGAGAGCCCCAGCCCGAGCCCGCCGTGGCGCCGGGTGGTCGAGGCGTCGGCCTGGCGGAAGCGATCGAACACGAGCGGCAGGAAGTCGGGCGCGATGCCCTGGCCGCTATCCTCCACGCAGAGCTCGATGCGGGCATCGGCGCGCCGCACCGTGAGGCTCACCTTCCCCTCCCGTGGCGTGAACTTGATCGCGTTGGTGAGCAGGTTCCACAACACCTGCTGCAGGCGGTGCGGATCGCCGCGCACCTGCAGGCCCGACATCGATTCCACCCGCGCCTCCAGCGCCACGCCCCTGGCCCCGGCCGTAGGGCGCGAGGTCTCCAGCGCCGCGTTCGCGATGGCGGCGAGGTCGACGCTTTCCACCTCCAGGCGCACCTTGCCGGAGATGAT
>JANMHV010000176.1:0-12863 GCA_031375445.1 Burkholderiales bacterium
GCGCCCCCGCCGTGGTGCCGAGGAAATACCACGCCGCGCGGGCGATCGCCCCCACCAGCGCAACGCGGAGCACCCCCACGTGCCGCACCCAGCGGCGCCGGCGCCGCGGCTGCGACGGCGGCGGCGGGGGCTCGAGGAGGCCGGGGTCGGCGGTCGCCATCAGAACGCCACCGTCACTGAAAACGACAGCCGGAACTTGCGCAGCTCGTCGGCCCAGGCAAGGTCGAGCGCGAGCGGGCCGGCCGGCGTCTTGTAGCGCGCCCCCACGCCGAAGCTCTGGTTCGCCTTCCAGTCGGAAGACGAATCGGTGGCGTCTCCCACGTCGTAGAACACCGCCGCGCCCCAGGTGTCGCTGAGCCAATGGATGGCATCCACGCTGGCACTCACCAGGTAGCGCCCCCCGACCACCGCGTTGCCCTCGCGCGGTCCCAGGCTCTGGTAGGCGTAGCCCCGATTGGAGCGCGAGCCGCCGGCACGGAACAGGAAGTCCTCGGGAATGCCCTCGCGGCTCGGCGCGAGGGTATGCCCCACCTCGCCGCGCACCACCAGCTGGTCGCGCGGCGTGATCGGGATCCAGCGCGTGTACTGCGCGTAGAGCTTCACGAAGTCCTGCGTCGAGCCCACCGACTTGCCGCCCGCGGCCAACTGCAGGTTGAGCACGCCGCCGCGCCGCGGGTCGAACACGTCGTCGACATGGCGCCAGGTGACCGCGGACACCGGGGCGAGCGCGCGCTTGAGCTGCTCCGGCGCGTCGTCGGGGGACGAGCGCTCCACCTGGTACGAGAGTCCCACGCGAACCTCGAACGGCTCGAAGGTGAACTGCCGGTAACCCGCCACGGCGAAGCGGCGCAGCGCCAGGTTCTGCACGTCGCTGTTCTCGGCCAGCACCCCGAGGCTGTCCTTGAACAGCAGCTGGTTGCCGCGCGAGGTGCCGAAGTAACCCGGCGGCAGGAAGAGGTCCACGTAGCCGATCTGGTGGTGGCCATCGACGCGCAGCGCGCTCTGCATGTCGAAGCCCCGGTCGAAGAGGTCGCGATGGCGGTAGGCGAGCTCGGCCCGCGGCCCGCTGTCGGTGCCGAAGCCCAGGGCGAGGCCCAGGTCCTGCGTGGGACGCTCCACCACCGTCACCGTGACCGGCACGTTGTCGGGCTTCGCGGCGTCGCGCTCGACTTCCACCACCACGCTCGCGAACCAGGGCGCGTTCTGCAGCGCGCGCTGCAGCTCCTGCAGGCGTTGCATGGTGAAGCGCTCGCCGCGCTGGTGGTTCACCACGCGCCGGATCGTGGCCTCCGGGTAGCGCTCCAGGCCCTCGATCTTCACGTCACCGAAGGTGAAGCGCGGCCCGCTCTCGAGCAGCAGGGTGAGCTTTGCCGTCGCCGCATCGGCCTCGACGCGGCCCTCGCTCGAGGCCAGCATGCCGGCGGCATAGTCGCGCTCCGTGAGGCCCTCGACGAGGCGCGTCTTGGCGACCTCCCAGTCCGCGCTTCGGAACGGCCGCCCGCGCTCCAGGGTCCACGAGGCGATGAGCTCCTGGCGGCGCGACTCGCGTTCCGCGCCTTCGCCCGCCAGATCGCCGCCGAAGCGGATCTCGACCTCGTCCACCCGTGTGCGGGGGCCCAGCACCACGGTGACCTTCGCGTGCTCGCGGTCCTCATCGAGGTCCACGTCGACGGTGGGGGAAAAGTAGCCTTCCGAGGCGGCGATCTCGGGCACCCGGCGGCGGATATCGCGCACCCAGGGGCGAAGCGCGCCCCGGCGCCGCTGCCCGCTTTCGTCGAGGGCGGGCGGCGGGAGGCTCGTCTCGAACACCTTGCGCAACGGGTCGGGAGCGATCCACTCCACTTGCACCGGCGAGCGCCCGGTGCGGCTGCGTTGCTCGCGCTCCTGCGCCTCGGGTGTGGCCTTCGGGCCGGTGGTGGTATCCGCCGGCGCCTCGCGGCGCGTGTCGCGCGCGGGGTCCTGCGACAGCGCCGGGGTGGCGCCGAATGCCAACAGCAGGCCGAAGGCGAAGGCCCTCACGGAGTCCCTCGTTCCCATCGCATGTCGAAGCCCCTTGCCGCGGGGCCGGTCGTGCCCGCCAGAAGACTCTTCGACGCGGTGCCGCACCGGGGGTTCCCGAAGGACCTTCCGCACGCGAACCTACCCGAGGCGATCGATTCGCGCCTCGAGACGGGCGAGGGCGGCATGGAGCTCCGCCACGCCGCGGTTGAAATCCTCCACCTTCACCCGGGAGGCGACGAGCGACGACTCCTCGGTGGCGTACTCGGCGGCGCCCGCGGCGGTGCGCCAGGCGGCATCGCGGCCCCACCCCGCCAGGCCGCGCACGCCGCCCACGAGACGGTGGGCGGCGATGTCGCCCACGGCACGCGAGAGGTCTTCCTCGACGTCCCAGGTGAGGTTGCGCATGAGGAAGTCGACCTCCTTCGCGAGCTCCGGGTCGCCCTGCATCTCGACCTGGCCGAACGCGAGCGGATCGCGCGCGGCGAGCCGCGGCACGAGGAAAGGCGACATGCGCACCGTGAGGTCGCGCGAGGCGCCGGTCACGGCGGCGGTGACCTCTCCGGTGGTCTGGACCGTGAAGGCGAGTGCCAGCGGTCCCACGTCCACGCCGATGGTGCGACCCGCGTGGCGCGCCAGGCGCTCCATCGCGAGCGGCGCCGAGCGCAACACGTGGTTGATGGCGGCCGTGGCCGGACGCGGACGCAGCCCGCTCATGTGCGGAACCCCCGGTGCAGCGCCACCACGCCGGCGGCGAGGTTGAAGTACTCGACCCGCGAGTGGCCCGCCCCTTCCATCAACCCTTTCAGGGTCTCCTGGTCCGGATGCATTCGGATCGACTCGGCGAGGTAGCGGTAGGCGGCCTCGTCCCGTGCCACGTACTTGCCGATGCGCGGCAGCACCCCGAAGGAATAGGCGTCGTAGGCCTTCGCGAGCGGCTTCCAGGGCTTCGAGAACTCGAGCACCATCACCCGCCCGCCCGGTCGCGTGACCCGCGCCATCTCCTTCAGCGCCAGCTCCTTGTGGGTCATGTTGCGGAGGCCAAAGGCGACCGAAACGCAATCGAAGCGCCCATCGGGGAACGGCAGCTTCTCCGCGTCGCAGAGCGCCAGCGGCGTGAAGATCCCCTCGTCCATCAGCTTGTCGCGGCCCACGCCCAGCATCGCGGCGTTGATGTCGGTCATCCACACCTCGCCCGTGGGCCCGGCGCGGCGCGCGAAGGCGAGTGCCAGGTCGCCGCTGCCCGAGGCCACGTCGAGCACCTTCGAGCCCGCGCGCACGCCGCTCATCTCGATGGCGAAGCGCTTCCACAGCCGGTGCAACCCCAGGGACATGAGGTCGTTCATCACGTCGTAGCTGGGGGCGACCGACCTGAACACCTCGCCGACCTTGCGAGCCTTGTCGCCCTCCGGCACCTGCTGGTAGCCGAAGTGGGTCTCGCCCCCGGACGGGCCGGCCTTGGGATCGCTCATGGCGAGCGCGACTTGCCGGCCTGTGCCAGGCGCGCAAGGTAGCTCTTCCAGTTGGCGTCCTGCTTCATCCCCAGGTCGTGGAGGTAGTCCCAGGAATAGATCCCGGTGTCGTGGCCGTCGCTGAAGACGAACTTCACCGCGTAGACCCCGACCGGCTCGATCGCGGTGATGCCCACCTCCTGCTTGCCGGTCTGGAGCACTTCCTGCCCCGGGCCATGGCCGCGCACCTCCGCCGACGGGGAGAAAACGCGCAGGTACTCACACGGCAGGCTGAACGACTTGCCGTCGTCGAACACGATGTCCAGCACCCGGGAAAGCTGGTGCAGGTTGATTTCCGTCGGGCGGGGCGTTTTGCGATCCATGCCGCCATTATAAGATTGGCCCATGATCGGCATCCTCATCGTTTCCCACGGCGCCTTCGGCGAATCCCTGATCCACTCGGCGAGCCACGTCCTGGGACGGCGTCCCCTCTACCTGCGCCAGCTCGGCATCACGGTCCACGACGACCCCGACGAGATCTTCCCGGTGGCGGTGGACCTGATCCGGTTCCTCGACCAGGGGCGGGGCGTGCTGGTGTTGACCGACATCTACGGCGCCACTCCCTCCAACGTCGCTTCGCGGCTGCTGGAGTCCGGCCGGGTGGAGGGCATCGCAGGCGTGAACCTGCCGATGCTGATCAAGGCGCTCACCCACCGGGAGGCCGGCACGTCGCTGATCGAGCTGCAGGCGATCGCGCTCGCCGGGGCGGCCGAAGGCATCGTGCGGATGGAGGTCCCCTGATGGTGAAGCGCGAGATCAAGGTCACCAACAAGCTGGGGCTGCACGCCCGGGCGTCGGCGAAATTGACGCAGCTCGCCTCCCGCTTCAAGTCCCAGGTGTTCCTCACCCGCAACGGCCGGCGCGTGAACGCCAAGAGCATCATGGGCGTGATGATGCTGGCCGCCGGCATCGGCTCCACCCTCGAGCTCGAGACCGACGGGCCCGACGAGGCCGAGGCCCTCGAGGCGCTCGAGCGCCTCTTCGCCGCCAAGTTCGACGAAGGCGAGTGACGTGACCCCCGACGGCAACCGGACAGCCCCCTCCACCGTCTGCTTCACGATGCACGGCATCGGGGTTTCCGGCGGCATCGCCATCGGGCACGCGCACCTCTTCGCCGGCATGTCGGCGGAGGTGGAGCATTACGACATCACGATCATCGAGGTGGTCCGCGAGCAGCGCCGCTACGACCGCGCCGTGAAGGAGGTGCGCGACGAGCTGAAGGCGCTGGCCGAGAGTGTCCGCCACGGCCCGTCGGCGGAGCTGGCGCCGTTCGTGAACGTGCACGCGATGCTGCTCGAGGACGACGCGTTCGCCCTCGCCCCCCGCGAGATCATCAAGGAGCGCATGTGCAACGCGGAGTTCGCGCTGCGGACGCAATTGGACGAGCTCCTCGCCCAGTTCAGCGAGATCGAGGACCCGTACCTGCGAGAGCGCGAGGACGACGTGCGCCAAGTGGCCGAGCGCGTGCTGGGCGCGCTCGCCGGCACCCAGAGGCGCATCGCGATGAAGCCGGTGCGCGAGGATTCGGCGGCGATCCTGGTGGCGCGGGACCTGTCGCCCGCCGACGTGCTGCTCTTCCGCGAGCACCCCTTCGCCGCCTTCGTGACCGACATGGGGGGGGCCACCTCGCACACCGCGATCGTGGCGCGCTCGATGAACATCCCGGCGATCGTGGCGCTGCACCACTCGCGCCACATGGTGCGCGAGGACGAGCTGATCATCGTCGACGGCACCCAGGGCGTCCTGATCGTCAACCCCGACAAGGCGGTGCTCGCGGAGTATCGCCTGAAGCAGAACCAGGCACGGCTCGAGCGCGACAAGTTGAAGCGCCTGAGGACCGCTCCCGCCGCCACCCTCGACGGCGCCGCGGTGCAGCTCTACGCCAATATCGAGCTGCCCACCGACCTGGATGCCGTGCGCGCGAGCGGGGCGACGGGCATCGGCCTCTTCAGGAGCGAGTTCCTGTTCATGAACCGCCGCGGGCTTCCCGACGAGGATGAGCAGTACGAGTCCTACCGCGAGGTGGTGGAGGGCATGAAGGGCCTCCCCGTCACCATCCGCACCCTCGACATCGGCGCCGACAAGGCGATCGACGGCCAGGACAACAGCACCGTGAACCCGGCGCTGGGCCTGCGCGCCATCCGCTACTGCCTCTCGGAGCCCGAGGTCTTCAACACCCAGCTGCGCGCGATCCTGCGCTCCTCGCGCCACGGCAAGGTGATGATCCTGATCCCGATGCTCACGGCGTGGAACGAGCTGAACCAGGCGATGGCCGCGGTGAAGCGCGCCAAGGAAGAGCTGCGCGACGAGGGCATCAAGTTCGACGACTACGTGCCGGTGGGCGGCATGATCGAGGTGCCGGCCGCGGCGATCGCGCTGCCGATGTTCATCCGCAAGCTCGATTTCCTCTCCGTCGGCACGAATGACCTGATCCAGTACACGCTCGCGATCGACCGTGCCGACGACCGCGTGGCGCACCTCTACGACCCGCTCCACCCCGCGGTGCTGGCGCTGCTGGCGGGGGTCATCCGCACCGCCAACCAGCACGAGAAGCCGGTGGCGATCTGCGGCGAGATGGCGGGCGACGTGGAGTTGACGCGCCTGCTGCTGGGCTTTGGCCTGCGCCACTTCTCGATGCACCCCGCGCACCTGCTGGCGGTGAAGCAGCGCGTGCTCACCACGAGCCTGCCGGACATAGCTCCCGTGGTGGCGCGCATCCTGCGCAGCGAGGAGCCGGAGAAGATGCAGGCGCTGATCGAGCGGCTGAACGGCTAGGAACGCGGCTCGACGGCCTCGCCCCCCTGACGCGGTGCCCGGTGGTAGAATTCTTCCCATAGCGCCGATTTGACTCAGCTTGCGGGCGCTCAACAAATACGGCTAAAGCGAGTGACGGAGCCCCAAAACCCGACACGCGCCCACCGGCCGTTTCGGGTTTTCTGCTTATGGGCAACACCACATCGGGCTCGGTCGGGGCGGTCCTGCCGCAGAAGGCGGGCTTCCTCGAGCCCCTGATCCTCAAGGGCGGCAAGACGCTCGCCTCCTACGAGCTCGTCTACGAGACGTACGGCGCGCTCAATGCCGACAAGTCCAACGCGGTGCTGGTGTGCCACGCCCTCTCGGGTAGCCACCACGTGGCCGGGTACTACGCCGACGACCCGAAGAAGGTCGGCTGGTGGGACAACCTGATCGGCCCCGGCAAGCCCATCGACACCGAGCGCTTCTTCGTGATCGGGGTGAACAACATCGGCGGCTGCCACGGCTCCACGGGACCCGCCTCCATCGACCGCGCCACCGGGCAGCCCTACGGTGCCAGCTTTCCGCTGGTGACGGTGGAGGACTGGGTGGCCTCCCAGGCGCGCCTCATGGACCGGCTCGGCATCGAGCGCCTGGCCGCGGCCATCGGCGGCTCGCTGGGAGGCATGCAGGCGATGCAGTGGACGCTCTCCTTCCCGGAGCGCATCCGCCACGCCTTCGTGATCGCGGCGGCCTCGCGCCTTTCCACGCAGAACATCGCCTTCAACGACGTGGCCCGCCAGGCGATCGTCTCGGACCCGGATTTCCACGGCGGCAACTTCTACGCCCACCGCGCGATCCCGGCGCGGGGCCTCAAGCTCGCGCGCATGCTCGGCCACATCACCTACCTCTCCGAAGACATGCTGATGGAGAAGTTCGGGCGCGTGCTGAAGAAGCGCGACGAATACGGCTTCAACTACGACGTCGAGTTCGAGATCGAGTCGTACCTGCGCTACCAGGGGGAAAAGTTCTCGCAGGTATTCGATGCGAATACCTACCTGCTGATGACCAAGGCGCTCGATTACTTCGACCCGGCCAAGCAGGCGGGCGGGGACCTCGCCAAGGCGCTCTCCAAGGCGCGCGCGGGATTCTTCGTCGCCTCCTTCAGGAGCGACTGGCGCTTCCCGCCGGAGCGCAGCCGCGAGATCGTGAAGGCGCTCACCGCGGCCAAGCGCGCGGTGACCTATGCCGAGGTCGATGCCCCCCATGGCCACGACGCCTTCCTCCTCGACAACCCGCGCTACCACGAGCTGATCGCCGCCTACGTCGACAACATCGCAGCCGAGATCGGCGCCGGCTCGCGCGCGGCACCGCTCGCGCACTCGGCGACGGTGCTCGAGGAGATGCGCGGCTTCGAAGGCCAGCGGGAGGGCACGTGACGGAACGCTACGACTTCGAGCTCATCTCGCGCTGGATCCCGGAGGGCTCGCGCGTGCTCGACCTGGGGTGCGGCGACGGCGTGCTGCTCGCGGGGCTCGCCGCCACGCGCGGGACGCAGGGCTACGGCATCGAGATCGACGACGCCAACGTGCTGGCGAGTGTCAAGAACGGCGTGAACGTGGTCCAGGGCGACATCGAGAGCGGGCTCGCCTCGTTCGACGACGGCTCGTTCGATTTCGTGATCCTGTCGCAGACGCTGCAGGCGATGCGCAACGCCGAGGTGGTGTTGAACGAGATGCTGCGCGTTGGGCGCGAGGGGATCGTGACCTTCCCCAACTTCGGCTACTGGCGCCACCGGCTCGACATCCTGCGCGGCCACATGCCGGTGTCGAAGACGCTGCCCTACAGCTGGTACGACACGCCCAACATCCACCTGTGCACGGTGCAGGACTTCGAGGACCTCTGCCGCAAGGTGGGCGCCGAGATCCTCGAGGAGCAGGTGCTGCACGGCGGGGATAGCGTGACCTTCCTGCCGAACCTGCGGGGAAGCCTCGGCGTCTTCCGCTTCCGCCGCCGCCCGGGCTAGCGGGGTGCGGCGCGGCGGTTGAAGCCCGGGCTCACGCGCCGGCGCTCGTGCAGCCGGCGCAGCAACCGGTCGGTGGTGGCACGCAGCTTTTCGGCCCGGGTTATGGCGTCCTCGATTTCCTTGCGGCGCTTGGCGAGGAAGGCGCGGTCGAGCCGCGCGCCCTCGGCCGCGATCGACTTCGCCGCCTCGTGGGAGGAGGCCCACGGCCCCAGGCCCAGGCGGATGGCGCCATCCTTCGCGCCGAGGTCGCGCATGTACACGCACCGCGCCAGCACGTGGCGCGCGGCATCCGCTTGCTCGAGGCGCCGGGCGAGGCCGTCGAAGTCGAAGCGCGACTCGAGCTTGTGGAACGCGAACAGGTCGGCCACGGCGCGGACGTATTCGTCCGGGCGCGGCGGGCGCACCACCACGCGGCCCTGCTTGGTGGAGATCTCCATCAGGCTGTAGAGCACCTGCCCCAGCACCCAGTCGAGGTACGAGTGCCGCGCGATGGCGTTCCCGATGGCGGCGGCGGTAGTGGCGGGCAGGGCCGAGGCGATCGGCACCAGGGCCCGCGCGAAGGCACGGTCGTTTTTTTCCATGTGTCCCTAGGACCCTCCCGGGGCCTCGATGGTTCTGGGCTGGTCTTCCTCCCAGTCCTTCTTGCGGGTCACCCACAGGCACAGCACCACCACCGGGATGCCCACCAGCGAAGTCAACGTGAAGAAGGTGGGATAACCGTAGGCGGCGACCATGAACCCCGAGATGCCGCCCACCACCTTGCCCGGCAGCGCGTAGAGCGAGGAGAGCAGCGCGTACTGGGTGGCGACGAAGCCGGGCGCGGTGAGCCCCGACATGTAGGCGATGAGGGCGGTGCCGGCGAAGCTCGCGGAGAAATTGTCGATGCTGACCGCGGCGATCAGGACCTCCAGCCGCGGGCCCACCATCGCCAGCCAGGTGAACGTGAGGTTGGAGGCGGCGCACAGCACCCCGCCGATGATGAGGGTCGCGCGCAGCCCCGCCTTGGTCACCATGAAGCCGCCGGCGAATGCGCCGACGATCCCGACCCACACGCCGTAGACCTTCGACACCGTCGCGATGTCGGTCTTGGTGAAACCCACGTCCACGTACATCGGGTAGGCCATCACGTTGGCGACGAAGTCCGGCAGCCGGTAGAGCGCCACCAGCGCCAGGATCGGCCACAGCATGGCGCCCTTGCGGCGGAAGAGGTCCGCGACCGGCGCCTTCACCGCCTGGATGAAGTCGAAGCGCGGCTTCACGCCCCCTGCGGCATCCCCCGCGCCGCGGTCGACGACGGGCGAGAGGAGGCTCGCGGCGAAGCCCACCGCCATCAATACCGCCATGGTGGTGTAGGCCGCACGCCAGCTCACGAATTCGGCGATGAAGAGCGCCCCCGCGCCCGCGGAGAGGAGCGCCAGGCGATAGCCCAGCTGGTAAGCGGCGGCCATGATGCCCTGCTTCTCGAGCGGGGCTGCATCGATGCGCCAGCCATCGACGACCACGTCCTGGCTCGCCGATCCGAACGCGACGAAGAACGTGCACACGGCGAGCAGCGTGAGGCTGCCGCCCGGATCGTTGAGTCCCATGCCGACGAGGCCCACGGCGATCAGCGCCTGGCAGACGACGAGCCAGGCGCGCTTGCGTCCCAGGCGGCGGGCGAGCAACGGCACGTCCACCGCGTCGATGATGGGCGCCCACGCGAACTTGAAGCTGTAGGCGAGGGCGAGCCAGCTGAAGAGGCCGATGGTGGTCACCGGCACGCCGGACTCGCGCATCCACACGAACAGCGTGCTGAAGACGAGCAGGTAGGGCAGGCCCGCCGAATAGCCGAACGCCAGCATGAGGGCGACGCGCGCGTCGGCGAGGTCGCGCCATCCGAGCCGTGGCTTCGCGGTCATCGAGCTTTTCGGTGCAAGGTGTGCCGAGGATAACCGACTAAAATGGCGTGAAACAGGAGGCCTGCATGGAAAAGATCGAGAAGCCCGAAGCCGAGTGGAAAGCCCAGCTCACGCCGGAGCAGTACCAGGTGACGCGCAAGCACGGCACCGAGCGCGCCTTCACCGGGGAGTACCACGACAGCAAGGAGCGCGGCACCTACAACTGCATCTGCTGCGGGCTGCCGCTCTTCAAGTCGGATTCCAAGTTCGATTCCGGCACCGGGTGGCCGAGCTTCTGGCAGCCGGTGTCGAAGGAGAACGTGGCTGAGAAGGAGGACCGCAGCTGGTTTTCCACCCGCACCGAGGTGCTCTGCGCACGCTGCGACGCGCACCTGGGCCACGTGTTCGACGATGGGCCCAAGCCCACCGGGTTGCGCTACTGCATGAACTCCGCCGCGTTGAAGCTGCAGAAGGAGTAGGGCCGGAATCCCTCAGTACGTCCAGGGATTGGGCAGCCGCGGCGCCGGAGTGGGCGCGAGTGCCAGGGCCATGTCGAGGGCGCGGCGCGGCATGAGGAAGGAAAGCGCCACCGGAATGGCGGCGAGCTCCATGGCCACCAGCAACCACAGGTCGCGCATCTCCGCCGCATCGGGGCGGCCCGTCACGCGCATGTACTGGTAGATCGCCACCCCGGCGACCAGGGAGCCCAGCGCGAGGCCCGATACCCGCAGCCCATCGATGATCTTCGTGTCGACTGGTCTCATGTTGCGCACCTGCAAGGGAACCTGGCCATGATACGCGCGCGAGCGCGTCGCGAGGCCTCCGCAGCCCGCATTCTTCGCGGGAAATTCCCGCTTGACTCCTGCGACGGGGAATGGCCGCCCGCGGCTACTGCTGGCTGGCGAAGAAGTGCAGCAGGAAGTCCTCCTCTTCCTTGGTCACGCGGTCGAGGCGCTGCTTCATCTTGTCGTCGATGGGGCGCCGGCCGGCGCGGAAGCCCGCGAGCTGCTCCCTGAGGTAGGGGGTCCACTGGCCGGCGAGGATGCCGTTGTCCTCGTCGGGCGAGGCGCCGTTGTTCTCGTGGCACTTCTCGCAGCGCAGCTTGTAGACCGGTGCGCCCTTCGCCGCCTTGGCGGCATCGAACGGCTGCTTCGCGCGCACGAACTTCTGGCCCGCGAGGTGCTTGGCGATGGCCTCGCCGTCGGATTCCGGCAGGTCGGCGGTCACCTTGCACATGTCCGACTTGGTGCCCTTCTTCGGCCCCGTGGGGATGCTCACCTCGGCGCAGGTGCGGACCTTCTTCTTGAAGTTCTTCAGGCTCTCGACCAGGTACTTGGCAGAATAGCCGCCGATGGACGGGATGGCGGGCTCGGTGCTCGCGCCATTCTTGCCATGGCAAGCGGCGCACTTCTCTTCGAAAGCCGTCGCCGGGTCGGCCGCGAGCGCCGCGGGGGCGAGGGCCAATGCGCCCGCGAGGAGCAGCGTGGAGAAGGGTTTCAGGGCATGGCTCAAGAGATCGACTCCCGGGTTCGGTCGGGTAACGTGGGAGGGCTCGCACGGCCGACGCGCCCGGCGTGGGCGCCGCGCACGAAAGCGCTGGCGGTGGCCGAGGCGTCGCGCGCGTTGGCGGTGTTCGCGGTCGCATCATGCGCGGCCGCGGCGTGCTTCTCGAGGCGGAACCGCGCGACCGATTCCATCAGCTCCGCGGCGTGGTCTGCGAGGTTGGCCGCCGCGGCCGCCGATTCCGCCACCAGGGACGCATTCTGCTGCACCACGCGGTCCATCTGCGTGACGACGCCACTCACCTGCTCGATGCCGGTCTGCTGCTCCTGGCTCGAGGCGGCGATCTCGGCCATCATCTGCGTGACCCGCCCCACCGAGGAGACGATCTCCTCCATGGTGTTGCCGGCCTGCTCGACGAGGCGGGTGCCGGTGCCGACGGTGGTGCCGGAATCCTGGATCAGGGACTTGATCTCCTTCGCGGCCGTGGCGGTGCGCTGGGCGAGCGCCCGCACCTCGGAGGCGACGACGGCGAAGCCGCGCCCCTGCTCGCCGGCGCGCGCGGCTTCCACCGCCGCGTTGAGCGCGAGGATGTTGGTCTGGAACGCGATGCTGTCGATGAGGCCCACGATCTCGGAGATCTTCTTCGCCGACGACTGGATGCCTCCCATGGTGCCGACGACCTCTCCCATCACTTCGCCCCCGCGCTGGGCGGTGGCCGAGGCGCCGGAGGCGAGGATGTTGGCCTCTCGCGCGCTATCGGTGTTGTGGCGCACCGCGGTGGCGAGTTCCTCCATCGAGGAGGCCGCCTCTTCCAGGCTCGCCGCCTGCTCCTCGGTGCGGCTGGAGAGGTCGGCGTGCCCGGTGGCGATCTGCCGCGACGCGGTGGCGACACTCTGGGCGGAGCGCCGGATCACGCCCACCGCCTGCCGGAGGCCATCGCGCATCGACCGCAGGCCGTCCAGGAGGCGGCCGGTCTCATCGCGCGACGACGAATCCACTTCCACGGTGAGGTCGCCCGCGGCCACCCGGTCCACCACGCTCACCGCGTGCGCGAGGGGGCGCACCACCGTTCTCATGACGAGCACCGCGCAGGCCAGGAGCGCGAGAAGCGTCGTGAGGCCGATCACCCCGAGGCTCAACCCGAGCCCCCGGTTCGCATCCTCCCGCGCGGTGGCGACCGCGGCCTGGGACGCGTCGCGCATGGTCTTCACCAGC
>JANMHV010000178.1:0-3981 GCA_031375445.1 Burkholderiales bacterium
CCGCCCCCGCCGCGCCCCCGGCCCCGCTGGGTGCGGCACGTGGTGCTGCTCCTCGTTGCGCTGGTGGGGGCGATCGCCCTCGCGGCGTGGTATTTCCTCGGCACCACGGCGGGGGCGCGCCTGGGGGTGGAGCAGGCGACGGGCTTCGCGGGCGAGGGCGTGAAGGTGCAGGGCGTGGAGGGACGCCTCTTCGGGGGGCTTCGCATCCAGCGCATCGAGGTGGATCGCCCCGACATGTACATCCTGGTCCAGGATGTCGAATTCGACACCGCGCCGCCGCTCTTCGGCCGCGTGGATATTCGCAAGCTCGCGATCCGGTCGATCGAGGTGCGCACGGCTTCCACCGGTGCGGCGGCGAAGATCCCGGTCTCGTTCAAGCCACCGCAGCCGGTGAGGGTGGAAGAGCTGCGCATCGGCGAGCTGCGCCGGGGCGAGCTGGTGCGCGGCGCGCCGCGCGACGCCAACCGCGCCAAGGACGTGGTGATCCGTGACCTCTTCGTGAAGGGGGGCGGCGACGAGCGCCACTGGAACCTCGAGGAGGCGAGCGCCGTCACGCCCTATGGCCGCGCGCGCCTGTCGGGCACGCTCGGCACCACGGCCCCGTTCGACCTGCAGGCGAAGGGCGACTTCGCCGGGCGCTTCAGCGACAAGGACGTGAACGTGGCCGTCGAGGCGAAGGGCCAGCTCACCGCGTTCGTGGCCGATGCCCGCGGCGATATCGGCGGCACGCCCGCCACGGTGCGCGCGACCCTCGAGCCGTTCGCGACCGTCCCGGTGCGCTCCTTCGAGGCGAGCGCGCGCGGGCTGGACGTGAGGCAGCTCGCCCCCGACGCGCCGTCGACCAGGCTCGATGTCGAGGCGAAGCTCACCGCCGAGGGCAAGGGCTTTGCGGGCCCGGTGCGGATCACCAACGCGGATCCCGGCCCGATCGACCGCCAGCGCCTTCCCGTCTCGGCGGCGACCGCTCGCGTGCGCGTGCTGGCGGAGCGGGTCGAAGTATCCGATGCGCGCGTGGAGCTGTCGGGCGGCGGCAGCGCCACCGGGCGCGCGACGGTGGAGCGCGGGCGAGTGCAGGCCGACCTGCAACTCGCCGGGGCGAACCTCGCGGCGCTCCACACGCAGTTGCAGCCGACGCGGCTCACCGGGGCGTTGAAAGTCGCGAGCACGCCGGAAGGCCAGCGCTTCGAGGGTGCCCTCACCGATCCGCGCTTCCAGGTGGAGGGCCGCGCGGGGATCGCCTCGAACCTCCTCACGATCGAGACCGCGCGCGTGAAGCATCGCGGCGGCTCGCTCACCGCAAGCGGCACCGTGGGGCTCAAGGGACAGCGCGAGTTCCGCCTCGAGGGGCGCGCCGAGCACTTCGATCCCGCGGCGATCGCGAAGACCCAGCCCGGGGACCTCAATTTCGCCTTCACCACCCGCGGCACGCTCGAGGGCGGGCCTGCCGGGGAGGCCACGATCGATCTCGCCGCCAGCCGCTACGCGGGATTGCCCGCGCTGGGGCGCGTGCGCATCGCCGGGGATGCGAAGCGGGTGCGCGATGCCGATATCGACGTGACGCTGGGCGACTCGCGCCTGGTCGCGAAGGGCGCCTTCGGGCGCGCCGGCGATGCGATGGAGTTCTCGCTTGCGGCGCCAAATCTCGCGGTGCTCGCGAAGCCGTTCGGCATCACGATCGCCGGCCGCGCGGATGCGAAGGGCCGCATCACCGGCACGTTCGCGGCACCCGCCGGGCGCATCGAGCTCGACGGCGCCAACCTGGTGATGCCCGCCAACGTGTTCGTGCGCGAGCTGGCGCTGCGCGCGGAAGCGGGCGCCGATCCTTCGAGCCGCATCGAGGCGAAGCTCGACGCGAAGGGCGTGGCGGTGGGCGCGGAGAAGCCGCCGACGCCGCTCGCCGAGACCTTGTCCGCCACCGTGTCGGGCACGCGCGCCTCGCATCGCGCGACACTCGACGCGCTCCTCACGAAGGACCAGCGCCTGACTGCTGCGCTGGAAGGTGGGCTCGACGCCCGCGCGAAGGCGCCCGCGTGGGCCGGGCAGCTGCAGGCGGTGGCGCTCACGGGCCCGTCGGCGTTCACGTTGCTGGCGCCCGCCCCCCTCGCCCTCGCCGCCGATCGCGTGGAGCTGGGAGACGCGCGCCTGAAGGGTGAGTGGGGCGAGGCGAGGCTCGCCGTCACGCGCTGGACACCGCGCTCGCTGGAGCTGCGTGGCTCGAGCCCGGGCCTGGCGATCCGCAGCACCGCGCGCGCGTTGCGGCTTCCCACGCTGCGCCGCGCTTCCGACCTGGTGGTGGCCGCCGATTGGGATATCCGCGCCGGCGACCAGTTCGAAGGCACGGCGTCGCTGCGCCGCGTTTCCGGGGACCTGCGCCTGGGCGAGCCCGCGGTGGCGCTGGGGCTGCAGGAGTTGGTCGTGAAGCTCGATGCAGCGAAGGGGAAGGCGCGTGCGGCGGTCGACATCCGCGCCGAGCGCATCGGCCGCGTGCAGGGCGAGGGCACGGGCGAGCTCGCGCGCGGCAAGTCGGGATGGGAGTTCTCCGAGGCGTCCCCGGTGCAGGCGCGCCTCGAGGCCGACGTGCCCAACCTCGAGCCGCTCTCCGCGTGGCTGGGCCCCGATGCCCGCCTGGGCGGGAGCCTCCGCGCGAGCCTCGCCGTCTCCGGCACCGGTCGCGATCCGCGTTTTTCCGGCGAGGTGCGCTCCGAGAACCTCAAGTTGCGCGAGCCCTCCCAGGGCTTCGAGATCGACCAGGGACAAGTAGCCCTCGTGATCCGCGACCGCACCATCGCCATCGAACGCTTCTCGGCAACCACGCCGTGGAATCCCTCGGAGGGCGCGCGCACGAAGTTGGGAGCGCTCTCGCGCCACGCGCCGGGCGAGATCACCGCCGAAGGCAGCGTGGACCTGCGCAGCCGCACCGGCGCGCTGCGCGTGCGCGCCAACGCGGTGCCCGTCACGCAGCTCGCCACCCGCTTCGTGGCCCTCAGCGGCGAGGCGCGGCTCGAAGCGAAGGCCGACGGTATCGTCGTCACCGGCGACCTCAAGTCCGACGCGGCGTGGATCGGCGCGCTCGCCACGGCACTGCCGACGGTGTCCGACGACGTGGTGGTGGTGCGACGCGCCGCGGTGGCCGCCGACGACGACGAGCCGAAGGGGAAGGAGAAGATCCGCCTCGATGTCCGTTTCGGACTGGGCGACAACGCGTGGTTCCAGGGCCGCGGCCTCGACACGCGGCTCACCGGCAACCTGCGGCTGGTGGGCGAGGCCGGGGCGCTCCGGGCCACCGGCTCCATCCGCACGGTGGACGGCACCTACGATGGTTACGGGCAGAAGCTCGCGATCGAGCGCGGCGCCTTCACCTTCTCGGGCCCCCTTGAGAATCCAACGCTGAACGTGCTGGCGCTGCGCACCGGCTTGCCGGTGGAGGCGGGGGTCGAGGTCTACGGCACGGCCTCGCGACCGCGGGTGCGGCTGGTGTCGCGTCCCGAGGTGTCGGAGCCGGAGAAGCTCTCATGGCTGGTGCTGGGCCGCGGCCAGGCGGAGTCGAACCAGGCCGACGCCGCGACCCTGATGGCCGCGGCGCGGGCGCTGCTCGGCAGCAGCGCCCCGGGCGGGGACTTCACCAAGCGCTTCGGCTTCGACGAGGTGCGGATCGGCCGGCCCGACTCCGCCAGCGCCCTGGGGACGCTGCCCCAGAGCACGGTGGCGGGAAAGACCGGCAGCGCCTCGGCTGCCGACGTGGTGACGGTCGGCAAGCGTCTCACCACCGACATCCACGTGATCTACGAGCAGGGCCTCGCCGACGCGGAAGGCGCGTTGCGCGTGACGTGGCAGATCACCAAGAAATTCCAGTTGCTGGTGCGCGCCGGATACCTGCCCGGCGTGGACGCCGTCTACCGCTGGAGTTTTTACTGATGAACCTTAGGGGACAGACCACCAATTGCACGAGGTGAAACGGGCCGGCCCAGTTTCATTTCGTGC
>JANMHV010000211.1:0-7478 GCA_031375445.1 Burkholderiales bacterium
GAGTCGCGGCGTCAACATCGGAATGCGGTACCTCGATGGCGCCTTCAACTTCGATCCCGTCGCGGCGCACGACGTGGTGGACGGACCGTTCTCCGCGCAGCTGGTCTGGCTGGATGCGTACACCACCAACATCGACCGCACCGCGAAGAACACCAACCTGCTGATGTGGCACCGCAAGCTCTGGCTCATCGACCATGGCGCCGCACTCTTCTTCCACCATATGGGGGACGATTTCGCGCACCGCTCGGGCGACGCGTTTCCACAAGTGAAGGACCATGTGCTGCTGCCGGCCGCCGCGAACCTTGCAGCGGTCGACGAGGCGATGGCCGCCGCCGTGCGCCCCGCGATCCGTCGCGTCGTGGATGAAGTGCCCGCTGAATGGGTCGGCGATCGGGGCGAGGAGTACGTGCGGTTCCTGGAGCGGCGCCTGGACGCGCCGCGCGCATTCGTGACGGAGGCCCTGCGTGCCCGATCACAGCACCTATGACTATGCGGTGATCCGCGTCGTCCCCCGCGTGGAGCGCGGGGAGTTCGTGAACGTCGGCATCATCGTCTCGTGCCCCGCGCGCAAGTTCCTCGAGGCGCGGATCGAGGTGGACGAGGCGCGGCTCGCGGCGCTCGACCCCGCGATCGACCTGGAGAGCGTCCGCGCGCACCTCGCGAGCATTCCCGCCATCTGCGCCGGCGGCGACAACGCCGGCCCCATCGGCAAGCTGCCCCCGCGCGAGCGCTTCCATTGGCTCATCGCGGCGCGCAGCACCATCATCCAGACTTCTCCCGCCCACACCGGGCGCTGCGAGGATCCGCCCGCGCTCCTCGAGCGCCTGATGCGCACCATGGTTCGCATGCCAAAGGAAAACCGATGAACGCCCCCATCAGCCGCTTCCCCGTACCCGAGCTCGCGGCGCTGCCGGAAGACATTCGCACGCGGATCCTCGCGGTGCAGGAGAAGGCGGGCTTCGTGCCCAACGTGTTCCTGACCCTGGCCCACCGGCCCGAAGAATTCCGCGCCTTCTTCGCCTACCACGATGCGTTGATGGAGAAGGCCCAGGGCATCACCAAGGCCGAGCGCGAGATGATCGTGGTGGCCACCTCCGGCGCCAACGATTGCCTCTACTGCGTGGTGGCGCACGGCGCGATCCTGCGCATCCGCGCCAAGAGCCCGATCGTCGCCGACCAGGTCGCCACCAATTACCGCAAGGCCGACATCACGCCACGGCAGATGGCGATGCTCGACTTCGCGATGAAGGTGGCGCTGCGCTCGGGGGAGATCGTCGAGGCCGACCTCGATGCCGCGCGCGCCCACGGCTTCAGCGACGAGGACCTGTGGGACATCGGCGCCATCGCGGCCTTCTTCGCCATGTCGAACCGCCTCGCCAACCTGACCAGCATGCGGCCCAACGCGGAGTTCCACTTGATGGGGCGCGTCGAGACAGCGCCGAAGAAGTGACCCCGGCGGGATACTCGGGCACGCCGCTCGCGAAGAAGCTCGGCATCGCCGCGGGCTCGCGGGTGTTCGTGTCGGGGGCGCCGATGGATTACCCGGCGCTCCTCGCCCCGTGGCCCGAAGGCGCATCGATCGCGCCGCGCCACGATGCGAAGACCGACGTGGCGCACCTCTTCACCGACTCGCGCGCGAAGCTCGCGGCGTTCCTCGCCGCCGCCGTGAAGCGCATGCGCCCCGACTCCGCGCTGTGGATCTCGTGGCCGAAGAAGGCCTCGAAGGTCCCCACCGACATCACCGAGGACACGATCCGCCAGGTAGCGTTGCCGCTCGGCCTCGTCGACGTGAAGGTGTGCGCGGTGGACGACACGTGGTCGGGATTGAAGCTGGTGCTGCGCCGCGAGAATCGCCCGAAGTGATCCTCGAGCTCCTCGACTATGCGGGTGTGGCGGTGTTCGCGGTCTCCGGCGCGCTCGCCGCGGCGCGCAAGAATCTTGACCTGCTGGGTGTGGTGGTGATCGCAACCGTGACGGCGATCGGCGGCGGGACGCTGCGCGACGTGCTGCTGGACCGGCAGGTGTTCTGGATCGCGCAACCGATCTACCTGTGGGTGATCCTGGGTGCCGCGATGGGCACCATCCTCTGGACGCGCCGCTTCACGCCGCCGGAGCGCGCGCTCGCCGTGGCCGACGCCTTCGGGCTGGCACTCTTCACCATCGGCGGGGCGCAGATCGCCGAGCACCTCGAGCATCGCGGCATCGTGGTGGTGATGATGGGAACGCTCACCGGGGTCGCGGGCGGCGCCATCCGCGACGTGCTCTCGGCCGAGATCCCGCTCATCCTGCGCAAGGGACAGATCTACGCCACCGCGGCGATCGCAGGGGCGACGCTGTACCTGGTGCTGCAGTACTCCATTGCGCAGACCGTGGCCGCCCTTGCGGGAATGTCGTGCATCGCCGCCATCCGCCTGGGTGCCATCGCGTTCAATTGGACGCTGCCCGTGTTCGGCCTCCCGCACCGGCGAAAGGAAGACCCCGATTAATTTATAATTGCGGGATGAATCCGCAAGGCGTGCCGCCGCAGCAGGTCCTCACGCTGCCGGGCGCGGCCGCGCTCTCCCCGTTCCGGGTCGAAAAGCTCCTCGCCTCGCTGCCGAAAACGCTGGCCGACGCCGTCACGGTCCGCACCCGCTTCGTGCATTTCGTGGCGGTCACCGCCGCGCTTACCGGGGCCGAGTCGCAGGTGCTGGGCAAGCTCCTCACCTACGGCACCGCCTTCGAAGGCGAGCCCCACGGCACGCTGCTGCTGGTGCTGCCCCGGTTCGGCACCGTCTCCCCCTGGTCTTCCAAGGCCACCGACATCGCGCGCAACTGCGCGCTGGCGCGCGTCGAGCGCATCGAGCGCGGCGTGGCCTATCACGTCACCGGCCTCCCGGAAGCCTCGCGTGCGCTGTTCGAAGCCGCGATCCACGACCGCATGACCGAGGTGGTGGTGGGGGACCTCGCCGGCGCCGAGGCCCTCTTCACCCACGCCACGCCGCGGCCGCTTGCGACCGTCGACCTCGCCGCCGGCGGCAAGCGCGCGCTCGAGGCGGCCAATGCCTCGATGGGGCTGGCGCTGGCACCCGACGAGATCGATTACCTGGTGGAAAACTTCACCCGCCTGGGGCGCAACCCCACGGACGTGGAGCTGATGATGTTCGCCCAGGCCAACAGCGAGCATTGCCGCCACAAGATCTTCAACGCGTCGTGGACGATCGACGGCGCGGCGCAAGAACAATCGCTCTTCGCGATGATCCGCAACACCCACCGCGCGAATCCGCAGGGCACCGTGGTGGCCTATTCGGACAACTCCGCGGTGATGGAGGGCGCGGAGGTCGAGCGCTTCTTCCCCGAGCCCACGGGAGGCTGGCAGTACCACCGCGACACGACCCACATCCTGATGAAGGTGGAGACGCACAACCACCCCACGGCGATCGCGCCGCACCCGGGCGCCGGCACCGGCGCGGGCGGCGAGATCCGCGACGAGGGCGCCACCGGCACCGGCGGCAAGCCCAAGGCGGGCCTCACCGGATTCTCGGTTTCCAACCTGCGCATTCCCGGCGCCCACGAGCCGTGGGAGCGCGACTACGGCAAGCCCGGGCGCATCGCTTCAGCCCTCGACATCATGGTCGAGGGCCCGATCGGCGGCGCCGCCTACAACAACGAGTTCGGCCGTCCCAACCTCACCGGCTACTTCCGCGCCTTCGAGCTGGAGAGCGCGGGTGAAGTGCGCGGCTACCACAAGCCGATCATGCTGGCCGGCGGCTACGGCAACATCTCCGCGGGGCACACGGCGAAGAGGCCGCTGGGGCAGGGCACGCTCTTCATCCAGCTCGGCGGGCCGTCGTTCCTCATCGGCCTGGGCGGGGGTGCCGCGTCCTCGATGACCTCGGGGCAGAACGTCGAGAGCCTCGATTTCGATTCGGTGCAGCGCGCGAACGCCGAGCTCGAGCGCCGCTGCCAGGAAGTGATCGATGCCTGCTGGCAGATGGGAGAGGCCAACCCGATCCTCTCGATCCACGACGTCGGCGCGGGTGGGCTCTCGAACGCGTTCCCCGAGCTCGCGCACTCCGGCGGCGTGGGGGCGACCTTCGACCTGCGCAAGGTTCCCAACGAGGAGCCCGGCATGACGCCGATGCAGATCTGGTCCAACGAGTCGCAGGAGCGCTACGTGCTCGCGATCGACGCGTCGCGGCTCGGGGATTTCACCCGCCTGTGCGAGCGCGAGCGCTGCGGCTTCGCGGTGGTGGGCGAAGGGCGCGCCGGCGACGCCCTGGTGGTGGAGGATCCGCTCCTCGGCAACACGCCCGTGGACATGCCGCTCGAGGTACTGCTCGGCAAGCCGCCGCGGATGCACCGGGACGTGAAGCGCGTGCCGCACCGGCTCCCGGCGCTCGCGCCCGCGATCGACCTGAAGGAAGCGTGCTATCGCGTGCTGCGCTCGCCGACCGTGGCGGACAAGACGTTCCTCATCTCGATCGGCGACCGCACCGTCGGCGGCTACAGCGTGCGCGACCAGATGGTGGGCCCGTGGCAGGTGCCGGTGGCCGATTGCGCCGTCACCGCGATGGGATATCGCACCTACCTGGGGGAAGCGATGGCGCTGGGTGAGCGCACGCCGCTCGCCCTCATCGACGGTCCGGCCTCGGGCCGCATGGCGGTGGGAGAGGCGGTCACCAACATCGCGGCGGCGGCGATCGACGGGATCTCCCGGCTCAAGCTCTCGGCCAACTGGATGTGCGCCGCAGGCCATCCCGGCGAGGACGCCGCGCTCTTCGACACGGTGCACGCGGTCGGCATGGAGCTGTGCCCCGCGCTCGGCATCGCGATCCCGGTGGGCAAGGACTCGATGTCGATGAAGACCACGTGGCGCGACGCGAAGAGCGGCGCGGAGAAGGCCGTCACGGCGCCGCTCTCGCTCCTCATCACCGCCTTCGCCCCGGTGGCCGACGTGCGCCGGACGCTGACACCGCAACTCGTGACGAGCGCGGGCGATACCGAGCTCGTGCTCATCGACCTCGGCAGCGGTCGCAACCGGCTTGGCGGCTCGATCTACGCGCAGGTGCAATCGCAGCTCGGTGACGCGGCGCCCGATGTGGACGACCCGGCGAAGCTCGCGGCCTTCTTCGGCGCGATCCAGGCGCTGAATGCGGACGGGAAGATCCTCGCCTACCACGACCGCTCCGATGGCGGCCTCTTCGCCACACTCGCCGAGATGGCGTTCGCCGGCCGCGCGGGCGTCACCATCTACCTCGACAACCTTGCCTACGACCCGCGCAAGCTCGACGTCGACGGCCATGAGCGCCAGTCCGACGTGCTCTCGGGCAACCTCGAAGAGCGCATCGTGGCCGCGCTTTTCAACGAGGAGCTGGGCGCGGTGATCCAGGTGCGCCGCGGCGATCGCCACGCGGTGATGGCGAGGCTGCGAGAAGCCGGCCTTTCGAAGGAGTCCCACGTGATCGGGCACCCGAACGCGGCGGGCGAGGTGCGGATCATCGCCAACGGCAAGCCCGTCTTCGCCGAGCGGCGCGTGGACCTGCATCGCGCGTGGTCGAAGGTGACGCACCAGATCCAGCGCCTGCGCGACAACCCGCTTTGCGCCGACCAGGAATACGACCGTCTCCTCGACGAGGGCGACCCGGGACTGCACGCGCAGCTTGCGTTCGATCCCGCCGAGGACATCGCGGCGCCGTACCTCTCGAAGGGGACTCGGCCGAAGGTGGCGGTGCTGCGTGAGCAGGGCGTGAACGGCCAGCAGGAGATGGCGGCGGCGTTCGACCGCGCGGGGTTCGCCGCGGTGGACGTGCACATGAGCGACATCATCGCCGGGCGCGTGAGGCTGGCGGATTTCAAGGGTTTCGCCGCGTGCGGCGGCTTCAGCTACGGCGACGTGCTGGGGGCGGGCGAAGGTTGGGCCAAGTCGATCCTCTTCAATCCCCGCGCGCGCGACGAGTTCGAGGCGTTCTTCGCCCGCGCCGATTCCTTCGCCCTCGGCGCCTGCAACGGCTGCCAGATGATGTCGAACCTGAAGGACATCATCCCGGGTGCGGCGAACTGGCCGCATTTCGAGCGCAACCTCTCGGAGCAGTACGAGGCGCGGCTCACGATGGTCGAGGTGCAGCAGTCGCCTTCGATCCTGTTCGCCGGCATGGCGGGCAGCCGGCTGCCGATCGTCACCGCCCACGGCGAGGGCAAGGCCGTGTTCAGGGACGAGAAGTCGATGGAGGCGTGCCGGTACCTGGTGGGCGCGCGCTACGTGGACAACCGCGGCAAGGTGACGCAGACCTACCCCTACAACCCGAACGGTTCGCCCCAGGGCATCACGTCGGTCACGACGCCCGATGGTCGCTTCACCATCCTGATGCCGCATCCGGAGCGCGTGTTCCGCTCGGTGCTGTTCTCGTGGCGGCCCGAGGGTTGGCCCGAGGACTCGCCGTGGATGCGGATGTTCCGGAACGCCAGGGTTTGGGTGGGCTAGGAAGTCTCCCTCTCCCTTGGGAGAGGGCCGGGGAGAGGGTCTACTCCTCGTCCTCCAGCGCCACGCGCAGCGCCTTGCGGATGCGCGACTTGTCGGCCTCCCGCGCCGAGGCGACGCCGGTGACCACGAACGGCAGGCCGAGGATCGCGAGCAGCGTCACGAGCGGCACCAGGAAGCGCGCCGGCGACTCGTCGCCGCCGGTCCACAGGATCCACGCGCTCGCGCCGACCAGCAGCACCATCACCGCGGACGTGATCTTGAGGAATCCCTGCACACGCGTGCCGGCGATGAACTCCCCTTCGAGGCGCAGCGCATCGGCGCTGCCCACCCACTTCCCCTCGTAGCGCGCGTTGCGGGCCGTGATCACGACGTGCTCGCCGTCGAGGTCGAGCTCGAAGCCTCGCGCCGCGCCGCGCACCCGCTCGATCGATTCGGCGCGCGGATGGCGGCTGTCGAACGAGGCGGGCTCCGGCTCCACGAGGGAGCGGGCGAGCTGGCGCGTCTCGGACATCGCTAGCGGTTCCTCACCCGCTCCCACAAGGCGGCGGGAATGCGGTAGTCGGGATGGCTGCGGCGAAACTCCTCGAGGGCGCGGTCGGCTTCCTCGTCGCGCCTCGACTCTCGCAGCCGCGCGATGCGCTCGAGTTGCGCCTCGGGACTCGCGCGTTTCGCGGCTTCCGCGTCGAGGATCGGGGGCTGGGCGCCGGCGGCGCCTTGGGCCTCGCGCCGCTCCGCGGTTGCCGCACGCGTGGCAGCAGGGGCCGCAGGGCGGGGCGCCTGGGGAGCGGCGCTGTCCTGGGGTGATGCGCCCGGCTCGGGGGCGAAGCCGCGGGGGGCCGGGGCGGCCGGCGGCGAAGGTGGCGAAGCACTGGCCGCGGATGCAGCAATCGGAGCCGACGCCATCGGTGCCGGAGCGGCGACGGAAGCCGCGGCGACCCTGTTGCCCGCTGGTCCAGGCAGGGGATCGCGCGCTGCCGGTGCGGCGTCGGCCATGGGCGCGGGCGGGCGGACGGCT
>JANMHV010000294.1:0-19614 GCA_031375445.1 Burkholderiales bacterium
GGCGATGGCGCCGCCCGGGACGAAGAACGACGAGATCAGCAGCAGGCCCGCGGGGATCAGCAGCCAGAAGCTCCAGTTGTTCATGCGCGGGAACGCCATGTCGGCGGCACCCACCTGCATCGGGATCAGCCAGTTCGCGAAGCCCACGAAGGCCGGCATGATCGCGCCGAACACCATCACCAGGCCGTGGACCGTGGTGAGCGAGTTGAAGAACTGCGGGTCCAGCAGCTGCAGGCCGGGCTGGAAGAGCTCCGCGCGGATCAGGAGCGCCATGGTCCCGCCGGTGAGGAACATGAAGAACGAGAACCACAGGTACATCGTGCCGATGTCCTTGTGGTTCGTGGTGTACATCCAGCGGGTGAAGCCCGCCGGCGGACCGTGGTGGTCGTGGGCCTGGCCGTCGTGGTGTTGGTCGTGAGCGTGGGTGGCGTGGCTCATGGGAACTCGCTTTCCGGGAATCGTTTGTTGTTACTTGCGCGCGGCGCGGACGTCGGCCGGCATGACCACATCGCCCTTGTTGCCCCAGGCGGTGCGCTCGTAGGTGACTACGGCGGCGATCTCGCTGTCCGAGAGCCGGTCGAAGGCGGCCATCGCGGTGCCGGGCTTGCCTTTCAGCACCATGTCGATGTGCGCGCCCTTCGGTCCGCCCACGACCTTCGAGCCTTCGAGGGCCGGGAAGGCGGGCGGCATGCCCTTGCCGGTGGGCTGGTGGCAGGCCGCGCAATTTGCGGCGTACACCTTCTCGCCCGTGGCTTTCAGCTCGTCGGCGGTCCACTTCTTGTTGGCGTCCTCCGCCGGGGCGACAGCGGCCGCGGCGGCCGCCGGGAGGGCGGCGGGCGCCGGGGGCGGCGGCATCTTGGACTTGGCATCGGCCACCCACGCGGCGTACTTCTCGGCCGAGACGGCCTCCACCACGATCGGCATGTAGGCGTGCTCCTTGCCGCAGATCTGGCTGCACTGCCCGCGGTAGATCCCTTCCTTGGTCGCGGTGAACCAGGCGTCCTTCACGAAGCCGGGGATGCCGTACTGGTTCACGCCCAGCTGCGGCACGTACCAGCCGTGGATCACGTCGTTGGAGGTGATCAGCAGGCGCACCTTCTTGCCCACCGGCACCACCACGTTGCGATCGACTTCGAGCAGGTACTTCTCGTTCTTCTTCTTTCCGGGCCCGGCATATTCCTCGATCTGGTCGCGGGGCGTGGAAAGGCTCGAGTAGAAGCGCACGCCATCCTGCTGGTAATCGTATTCCCAGCGCCACTGCAGCGCGGTCACCTTGATCGACAGGTCCGCGTTGGAGGCATCCTTCATCTGGATCATCGTGGAAGTGGCGGGAATCGCCATCACCACCAGCACCACCAGCGGGATCAGCGTCCAGATGATCTCGATCGTCGTGTTCTCGTGGAACTGGGCGGCCTTGGCGCCCGCCGAGCGGCGGTGCTTGAAGATCGACCAGAACATCACGCCGAAGACGATGAAGAAGATCGCCACGCAGACCCACATGATGCCCCAGTGCAGCCGGTAGGCATCGGCGGCCATGGGAGACGCCGGCTCCAGGATGTCGAGCATGTAATCGGCCCGCGATGCGGTTGCGGCCGCCAGCAGCGAGACGAGACCGAGGGGAGCGCGAAGGTGTTTCAGAAGCATGGCCAGACCTTTGTTGTACGGGTTTTCTAATACGCGGTGACGGGCAGCTTGCCGCGGAGGCTCTCCGCGAGGCTGCGTCGCCCCTCGTCCGACATCATCCTTCCCAGCGGCACCGTGCGCCCGGCGTACGCGAGTCGAAGCGTGCAGCGCACGCCGTTCTCCCGCATCACCACCCGCGCCCACGGCCGGTGGGCCACGAAGCTCGCCACCCGGCGCGCATCGCGTGCCTCCCACCTCACTTCACTCTCCCCCACCTCGAGCCGCTCGAAATCCGCGTCGTGGCGTTCCAGCACGCGGCAAGCGTAGGCGAGTCCGGCCACCTCCAGCCCGGCGAAAGGCATCACCGGCCAGGCCCCCACCGCCCAGGCGAACGCGCAAACCACGCCTGCCGTCGCCGCGAAGGCCCCGAGGACCCAGCGCCGACCCGTGACGCGCAGGGAGCGATTGGGCACCCAGAGATGGACATACGGCAGGGATTCCACGGTGTATTCGGGGGGGGAAGCCGCTCCAAACCGCACTATTTTAGCCGAGCGGCACCCGGGGCGCAAAAAGAGTGCGCGGGGCTCAGCTCTCCGGCGTCTGCGGCTCGCCCCCCGGATCGTCCTCGCCGGGCTTGGCCGGGATGCGGTAGGACTCCGAGGCCCAGCCGCCCAGGTCGCTCACGCGGCAGCGCTTGGAGCAGAACGGCCGGAACGGATTGGAGGGCGCGAATAGCGCCTTCTTGCCGCACGCGGGGCAGGCCACGGTGCGCGCATCGCGGGGCGGAGCGCTCACAGGTTGCAGAAGGCGAGGTCGAAGGGGACGTCGTGCTCGTAGACCCGGGTCTTCTGGACGCCCTCGGGCAGCAGGAAGCGCACGTTGAGCGCGTACTTGTTGGCGCTGATCTCGGGCACGCACGGCAGCTCGTCGCCGAGCGAGAGGCGCAGCATCTGGGCCGGCTTCTCGGCCGGGGTCTGCTGGAACACGCCCTGGAACGCGATCAGCGAGGAGGTGCGCCCGCTCTCCCGCAGCACGCGCAGCACGATGGCGAGCGCCGCGTGGATCGGCAGCAGGTGCTTCAGCCACGTGCCGAGGTCGGCGCGGCGGCGCGCGGCGGGATGGTGCAGCCAGGCGTGGTACGAGGGCAGGTCGAACTCGCTGGTGCCCCCCGGGATTCCGGCGCGCTGCTTGATCGCCATCAGCCACTCGTTCTCGCGCAGCGGCTGGCCGGTCTTGCCCGAGGTGGCGTGCAGGTGCGAGAAGGCGCTGTCGATCTCGCGCAGCACGCCCTCCAGCTTTTCCTCCGAGATCGCCGGGTTGTCGCGCAGGGCCTCGAGGAAGGTGCGCTGGCGGTCGAGCTCCTGCAGCAGGTCGCTCTTGAGGTCGGCACGGCTCGCCACCTCCAGGATCTCGAACATCCCGGTGAGGCAGGCGTGGTGCTCGTGGAAGCTCTCGCGATCGAGGAAGAACGTCACCCGATCGTACAAGTCCTCCAGTCGGAGGAGCGTTCGTACGCGCTCGTTCAGCGGATATTCGTAGATGATCACCGGGCCCGGCCTTGCGGTTCGGCGGGATTGTGGGGCATAGGGTGCGCCCTGACAAATGTCATTTGCTTCCGCCCGCGAGATCGACGTAGCGGCGGTGCATCCGTTCACACTGCGTGGCGAGTCCCGCCTCGTCCCCGCCGTTCCAGATCACGTCGTCGGCCACCTGCAGCCGGCGCCAGCGCGGCCACTGGGCCGCCATGATGGCGCGCACCTCGGCCGCGGCGAGCCCGGAGCGCTGTGCCGTGCGCTCGACCTGCAGCTCTTCCGGGCAATCGATCGCGAGCGTGCGGGCGACACGGCCCGCGTAGCCGCGCGTCTCGAACAGCAGCGGAACGGCGAGCACCGCGTAGGGGCCCGTGGACCGCGCGATGGCCGAGTCGGCGGCACTCCGGATCGCGGGGTGGAGGATCGCTTCCAGCCGCTCGCGCGCCTGGGGATCCTGGAACACCAGGCGGCGCATGGCGGCGCGATCCAGGGCGCCGTCGGGGGAGACGTAGGCCGCGCCGAAGGCCTCCCGCAACGGCGCCATCGCCGCGCCCCCGGCCGTCGTGAGGGCGTGCGAGATGGCATCGGTGTCCACCACCGTGGCCCCCAGCGCCTCCAGGTCGCGTGCCGCGGTGCTCTTGCCGGAGCCGATCCCGCCGGTGAGGCCGATGACGAGGCTCACGCGGGGAAGTGGCCGATCCAGGCCACCACCGCCTCCCGGCCCCAAACCAGCGCCGCGATGCCGCCGAGGGCGAGGTAGGGGCCGAACGGGATACGGGTGTCGGTGCCCTTCTTCGCCAGCCACAGGAACACCGAGCCGATCACCGCGCCCAGCCCGGCCGAAACCACCACCACGAAGGGCAGCACCTGCCAGCCGGTCCAGGCGCCGATCGCCGCGAGGAGCTTGAAGTCGCCGTAACCCATGCCCTCCTTCTTCGCGATCAGGCGGAAGGCCCAGTAGACGGACCAGAGGATGAGATAGCCGCCGGCCGCCCCGAAGACCGCCGAGCGTAGGTCGGTGAAGGCGCCGAAGGCGTTCACGAGCAGCCCCAGCCACAGGAGCGGCAGGGTGATGTCGTCGGGCAGGAGCTGGGTGTCGAAATCGATGAACGTGAGGGCCAGCATCGCCCAGGCGTAGACCAGCGCCGCGGCGAGCGCCCCGGAGAACCCGAAGCGCCACGCCATCAGCAGCGCGAGCGCCCCGCCGAGCACCTCGACCAGCGGATAGCGCGCCGAGATCGGGGCGCGGCAGTTGGCGCACTTGCCCCGGAGCGCCAGCCAGCTCGCCACCGGGATGTTCTGCAGCGCCGTGATGCCGGCGCCGCACGACGGGCAGCGCGAGGGCGGATGCGAGAGGTCGAGCCGCTCGAAGACGGGCGGCGCCTTCCCATCGAGCTCCGCGCATTCCGCCTTCCATTGCCGCTCCATCATGAGCGGCAGGCGGTGGATCACCACGTTCAGGAACGAGCCCACGCACAGGCCCAGGAGGCCCACGGCAGCGCCGAGCCAGAGGGGGGAAGTGCGGAGGGCTTCGAGGAGTTCCATCAATGAAAAGGCGCGGAAATCGCTTTCCGCGCCCCTCGCGACCGGGTGAGGATCAGATCGCCTGGCCCATCTTGAAGATCGGCAGGTACATGGCCACCACGATGCCGCCGATGAGGCCGCCCAGCACCACCATGATCATCGGCTCCATCAGGGAGGCGAGCGAGTCGACCGCCTCGTCGACCTCCTGCTCGAAGAAGTCCGCGACCTTGGAGAGCATGGCGTCGAGCGACCCCGACTCCTCGCCGATGGCGGTCATCTGCAGCACCATGCTGGGGAAGACGCCGGTGTTGGTCATCGCCACCGTGAGCCCGGTGCCGCTGGAGACCTCCGCCTGGATGCGCTTGGTGGCCGCGTAGTAGACGTAGTTGCCGGCCGCGCCCGCCACCGAATCGAGCGACTCCACCAGCGGCACGCCGGCCGCGAACATGGTGGAGAGCGTGCGGCACCAGCGCGCGATGGCGGCCTTGCGGATCACCGAGCCGAATACCGGCACCCTGAGCGCCAACTGGTCCATGAAGCGCTGCATCGTGGCCGAGCGCTTCCAGGTATAGAAGAAGAACCAGATGCCGAAGCCGCCGCCCGGGAAGAGCCACCACCAGTTGGCGATGAACCAGTCGGAAATCGCCATCACCACCAGCGTGGGACCCGGAAGGTCCGCGCCGAAGCTCTTGAACAGGTCCTTGAACACCGGGATCACGAAGATCATGATCACCGCCGTCACGATCAGCGCCACGCTGATGATCGAGATCGGGTAGAAGAGGGCACTCTTGATCTTGCCCTTGATGGCGAGGATCTTCTCCTTGTAGGTCGCGAGCCGGTCGAGCAGGGTGTCCAGGATACCCGCGGATTCGCCCGCGGCCACCAGGTTGCAGAAGAGCGCGTCGAAGTAGAGCGGGTACTTGCGGAACGCCTGCCCGAGGGAGGAGCCGGTCTCGACGTCGGTCTTGATGTCGAGAAGGAGCTTGCCCACCGACGGGTTGGCGTGCCCGCGGCCCACGATGTCGAAGGCCTGCAGCAGCGGCACGCCCGCCTTCATCATCACCGCCAGCTGGCGCGTGAAGATGGTGAGGTCCTTCTCGGTGATCTTCTTGCCGCCGCCGGTGCGCACCTTCTTGATGCTCTGCACCTGGATGCCCTGGCGGCGCAGGTTGGCGGCGACGATCGCCTCGCCCCCGGCGCGCACCTCGCCCTTGATCACCTTCCCGGCCTTGTCCTTCCCGGTCCAGGAATAGTTGAACTGCTTCACGTCCTGCCCGGGTTTCTTCGCTACAGCGGCCATTTCGGTCTCCCCTACTCGTTCGTGACGGCTTCGATCTCTTCGAGCGACGTCATCCCCCGCTTCACCTTGAGAAGGCCTGACTGCCGCAGGTCCCTCACCCCGTCGCGCTTGGCCTGGTCTGCCAGGTCTATGGCGTTGCCGTTGTTCATGATGATCCGCTCCATCGGTTCGGTGATGGGCATGACCTGGTAGATGCCGACCCTACCCTTGTAGCCGGTATTCTTGCACAGCTCGCACCCCACGGCCTCGAACGGCTGCCAGGTTCCGTCGAGGTCCTCGTCCACGTATCCCGCCCGCCGCAGCGCGGCTTCCGGGATGTCCACCGGGCGCTTGCACGAGCAGAGCTTGCGCGCCAGGCGCTGGGCGGTCACCAGGATCACGGAGGAGGCGATGTTGAACGGGGCGATGCCCATGTTCATCAGCCGCGTGAGGGTCTGGGGCGCGTCGTTGGTGTGAAGCGTGGAGAGCACCATGTGGCCGGTCTGGGCGGCCTTGATCGAGATCTCGCCGGTCTCGATGTCGCGGATCTCGCCCACCATGATGATGTCCGGGTCCTGGCGCAGGAAGGCTTTCAGCGCCACCGGGAAGGTGAGCCCCTGCTTGTCGTTGATGTTGACCTGGTTCACGCCCGGGAGGTTGATCTCCGCCGGGTCCTCCGCCGTGGAGATGTTGATCCCCGGCTTGTTCAGGATGTTGAGGCACGTGTAGAGCGAGACCGTCTTGCCCGAGCCCGTGGGCCCCGTCACCAGCACCATGCCGTAAGGGCGCTGGATCGCGTTCATCAGCGCCTCGCGCTGGTCCGGCTCGTAGCCGAGGGCATCGATCCCGAGTGTCGCGCTCGAGGGATCGAGGATCCGCATGCAGATCTTCTCGCCGAAGAGGGTGGGCAGCGTCGAGACCCGGAAGTCGATGGCGCGGGTCTTGGACAGCACCATCTTCATCCGCCCGTCCTGCGGCACGCGCTTCTCCGAGATGTCCAGCCGCGACACCACCTTGATGCGCGAGACCAGCTTGTCCTTGATGGCGAGCGGCGGCTGGGCCACGTCGTAGAGCACGCCGTCGGTGCGATAGCGGATGCGGTAGAACTTCTCGAACGGCTCGAAGTGGATGTCGGATGCCCCGCCGTTGATCGCGTCCAGCAGGATCTTCTGCACGTACTTCACCACCGGCGCATCGTCGACATCGTCGGTCTGGACCTCGGGCTGGCTGTCGCCCTCCGTCACCTCGATGCCCGAGAGGTCCACGTCCTCGGTCGCCATCTCCAGCGCCTTGCTGGAGGACTCCGTCAACTTCTTCACGATGGCGGCGAGCTTGTCGTCCTCGACCACCACCGGCTCCATGTTCAGGCCGGTGGCGAACTTCACCTCCTGCAGCACCTGCTCGTTGGAGGGGTCGGACATCGCCACGAAGACGCGGTTGCCGCGCTTGCCGAGCGCCACCACGCGGTGGGTCAGCACCACCTTGGGGTCGATGAGGTGGGACGGGAGCTGCTCCACGTCCACGGCATTGAGGTCCAGCAACGGATAGCCGAAGGTGTTGGCCGCGAACTGGGACACCTCCCGGGCCGTGAGCTTCTTCGTCTGCACGAGCTGCTGGATGAAGGTGATCCCCACCTTCGCGGCCTCCGCCTGGATGGCGTTGGCGTCGGCCTGGACGAGCCGGCCCTGCTGCACCAGCGCGCGTCCGAGGGGACTGAAATGGGATGTGGCGGCGGCCATTAAACCTCAAGTCTAATCAACATGATAATGCGCCTTTTTTATTCCCTTTGTCAGCATTCTTGCATGCGGGCGGGCATGCCGGGGGCCGGGTGCCGCCCCCGGGGACGGCTGCTATAATTTCAAGCAGTCCCGACCGGGCGCCGCCCGGCCGCGACCGACACTCCCCCATGCCCCTCCACGTCCTCGGAATCAACCATCGCAGTGCCCCGCTGGAGATCCGCGAGAAGCTCGCCTTCCCGCCGGAGCGCCAGCGCGACGCCCTCGCCGACCTGGCGGCCCAACCCGGCGTCGGCGAGGCGGTGCTCGTTTCGACCTGCAACCGCACCGAGATCTACTGCGCCGCCCCCGAAATCCTCCCGGCCCGCCAGTGGCTGGTGCGCGAGGCCGGGCGCGCGGGCCTGGCACTCGAGCCGCACCTCTACTGGCACGCGGACGAGGCGGCGGTCCGCCACGCCTTCCGCGTCGCCGCCGGCCTCGACTCGATGGTCCTCGGCGAGCCGCAGATCCTGGGCCAGGTGAAGCAGTCGGTCCGTGCGGCCGAGGGCGCCGGCACCCTGGGGTCGGTCCTGCAGCACCTCTTCCAGCAGACCTTCGCCGTGGCCAAGCAGGTTCGCTCGGAGACCGCCGTGGGCGCCCAGTCGATCTCGATGTCGGCCGCGGCGCTCAAGCTCGCGCAGAACCTGTTCGGCGACCTCTCCCGCACGCGCATGCTGTTCGTGGGGGTGGGCGAGATGGTGGAGCTGGCCGCCACCTACTTCGCCCCGCAGCAGCCGCAGTCGCTGGTGGTGGCCAACCGCACCCTCTCGCGCGGGGAAGCGTTCGCCGAGCGCTTCGGCGGACGCGCCATCGCGCTCGCCGACCTGCCCGAGCGCTTCGCCGAGTTCGACGTGATCGTGACCGGGACGGCCTCCACGCTTCCCATCATCGGCAAGGGGATGGTGGAACGGGCCCTCAAGGCGCGCCGGCGCCGGCCGATCTTCATCGTCGATTTCGCCGTGCCCCGCGACGTCGAGCGCGAGGTGGCGAAGCTCGAGGACGTCTTCCTCTACACCATCGACGACCTGGGCACGATCGTCCAGGACGGCGCGGCGAGCCGCCAGTCGGCGATGACCGATGCCGAGGCGATCGTGGACCGCCAGGTCGTGGCCTTCCGCGCCCGCCGCGAGGCGCGCGCCGCCGTGCCGGCGATCGTGGAGCTGCGCCGCCGCGCCGACCAGTACCGCGAGGCGGAGCTCGCCCGGGCCCGCGGGCGGCTCGCGCGCGGGGACGATCCGGGCGCCGTGCTCGAGGCCCTCGCCAAGGGCCTGGCGAACAAGTTCCTGCACCACCCCACCCAGGCCCTGTCGCGGGCGGGCGAGGGCGAGCGCGAGGCGCTGCTGCGCGCGATCGACGCGTTCTATCCGGAGATCGATTCGCCCGGCTCGGCGCGCGAGCCATGAACGAATCCATCGCCACCCGGCTCGCGAGCCTCGACTCGCGGCTGCGCGAGATCGACGCGCGCCTCTCCGACCCCGGCGTCGTGAACGACCTCGAGGACTACCGCAAGCTATCCCAGGAGCGTGCCGAGATCCATCCGGTGGTGGAGGCGTTCGCGGAATACCGCAGCGCCGAGGGCGACATCGCCGCCGCGGAGGAGATGGCGCGGGACCCCGAGATGCGCGCCTTCGCCGAGGACGAGATCCGCGCCGGCCGCGCCCGCCTGGAGTCGCTCGCCGCGGGCCTGCAGAAGATGCTGCTGCCGAAGGATCCCAACGACGAGCGCAACCTCTTCCTCGAGATCCGCGCCGGCACCGGCGGCGACGAGAGCGCCCTCTTCGCCGGGGACCTCTTCCGCATGTACGCGCGCTTCGCCGAGAGGAACCGCTGGCAGGTGGAGATCGTCTCCGAGAGCGCGGGGGAGGCCGGCGGCTTCAAGGAAGTCATCGCCCGCGTCGTGGGGCAGGGCGCGTATTCCCGGCTCAAGTTCGAGTCCGGCGGCCACCGCGTGCAGCGCGTGCCCGCCACCGAGACCCAGGGCCGCATCCATACCTCGGCCGCCACCGTCGCGGTGATGCCGGAGGCCGACGACGCCTCCGACGTGCTGATCAATCCCGCCGACGTGCGCATCGACACCTTCCGCGCGAGTGGGGCCGGCGGCCAGCACGTGAACAAGACCGACTCCGCGGTGCGGCTGGTCCACGCCCCCACCGGCATCGTGGTGGAGTGCCAGGACGCGCGCAGCCAGCACAAGAACCGCGAGCAGGCGTGGCGCATCCTCGCCGCGCGCATCAAGGACAAGCAGGTGCGCGAGCAGGCCGCCAAGGAAGCCTCCGAGAGGAAGAGCCTGGTGGGCTCGGGCGACCGCTCCGACCGCATCCGCACCTACAACTTCCCCCAGGGCCGCGTCACCGACCACCGCATCAACCTCACGCTGCACAAGATCGACGCGATCATGGATGGCGACTTGAGCGACCTCACCGGCGCGCTGATGGCGGAGCACCAGGCCGAGCAGCTGCAGGGCCTCGCGGCGGGCTGATGCCGTGCTCACGCTGAAGGCCGCCCTCGAGGAGGCGACCACCGCCATCGGGCGGGTCGACGCCCAGGTGCTCGTGTCGCACCTCCTGGGCGTGAACCGCGCCTACCTCGCGGCCAACCCGATGCGGATCCTCACCGAGAGCGAGGACGCCCGCATCGACCTCGCGGTCGCCCGGCGCGCGATGGGCCACCCGGTGGCCTACCTGGTGGGGAAGCGCGAGTTCTATTCCCGCGATTTCTCGGTGGGCCCGGGCGTGCTGATCCCGCGGCCGGAAACCGAGGTGCTGGTGGAAGTGGCGCTCGCGAAGCTGCGCGGGGTGTCGGGCGCTCCCCGGATCCTCGACCTCGGCACCGGCTCGGGCGCGATCGCCCTCACGCTCGCCTGCGAGCGGCCCGACGCGGCCGTCACCGCCACGGACACGAGCGAGGAGGCGCTGGCGATCGCGCGGGAGAACGCACGCGCGCTGGGTTGCGAGGCGCGCGTCGAGCTGCTCCCGGGGAGCTGGTACGCACCGGTCGGCGAGCGGCGCTTCGACCTGATCGTCGCCAACCCGCCCTACGTCGCCGCGGCCGACCCCCACCTTGCCGCGGGCGACCTGCGCTTCGAGCCCGGGAGCGCCCTCACCGATGGCAGCGCCGACGGGCTGGAGTCGATCCGGGCCATCGTCTCGGGGGCCCGCGGGCACCTGGCGCCCGGCGGGTGGTTGCTGCTGGAGCACGGGTACGACCAGGCCGACAGGGTGCGCGAGATGCTGCTGGAAGCGGGTTTCACGGAACGGGTGTCGATTCCGGATCTCGCCGGAATCGCGCGCGTGGCTGGCGGAGTCGTAAAATGAGGGAGATCTAAATCCGGGTTGGATCGGACGCGGTGCGCCGGTCGACCCTCCACCAGTAAAAGGACACCACCATGAGCATCCAGGACACCATCCGCCAGCAAGTCGAAGGCCATCCCGTCGTGCTGTACATGAAGGGCTCGCCGCAGATGCCGCAATGCGGCTTCTCGTCGACGGCGACGCAGATCCTCAAGATGTGCGGCGTCGAAAACGCCTTCACCGTCGACGTGCTGCAGAACCCCGAGATCCGCGAGGGCATCAAGTCGTTCGCGAACTGGCCCACCATCCCGCAGCTCTACGTGAACGGCGAATTCGTCGGCGGCTGCGACATCATGCGGGAGATGTACCAGTCGGGCGAGCTGCAGAAAGTCCTCGGCGCCGCGGCCAAGTAGATGCGCCACGCGCGCGGCCCCACCAAGCTGCGCGTGATGTTCGGCCCCGACATCGCGATCGGGCCGGGCAAGTCGGAGCTGCTGGCCGCCATCGCCGAGACCGGCTCCATCTCCGCCTCGGCCAAGCGCCTGGGCATGTCGTACCGCCGTGCGTGGCTCCTGGTGGACACGATGAATCGCTGCTTCCGCGAGCCGGTGGTCGCCTCGGCCACGGGGGGCGCCGGCGGGGGTGGCGCGCACGTGACCGACTTCGGCCGCGAGGTCGTGGCGCGCTTCGAGGCCATGGGGAGGGCCGTCGACCGCGCGCTCGACCCGGAGCTCGAGCGCTTCGCCGAGCTGCTGCGCTAGTTCCTTCTCGTTATATCCGGCGGTATATTACGGGTTTGGCACTCGCCCACCGCCATGCGCACCCTCCTCGCCGCCCTCCTCGCCGCCCTCCTCGCCGCATTCTTCGCCGCCACGCCAGCGCGCGGCGCCGAGCCCCCGGTCGTCGCCGCAGCATCGGACCTGCGCTTCGCCGTCGAGGAGGTCGCCGCGGGCTTCGAACGCGAGCGCGGATCGCGCGTGAGGGTGACCCTCGGCTCCTCGGGCAACTTCCGCCACCAGATCGCCGCGGGTGCGCCGTTCGAAATCTTCATGTCTGCTGACGAAGAGTACGTGGCGGCACTGCACAAGGAGGGCCGCACGCTCGATGGCGGCGTGCTTTACGCCATCGGGCGCATCGTGCTCTTCGCACCCCACGGCTCGGCCGTGACGCCCGATGCGGACATGGCGAGCCTCGCGGCCGCGGTGCGGGAGGGGCGCGTGGACCGCATCGCGATCGCCAACCCCGAGCACGCTCCCTACGGACGCGCCGCACGGGAAGCGCTGCAGCGTCGCGGCCTCTGGGAAGCGTTGAAGGGCCGCCTGGTGCTGGGCGAGAACGTATCTCAGGCAGCGCAGTTCGCATCGAGCGGCGGAGCGCAGGCGGGCCTCTTCGCGTACTCACTCGCGCTCTCGCCCGCCGTGGCGCAACGCGGGAGATACGTCCTGCTGCCCGACACGCTCCACGCCCCCCTGCGCCAGCGAATGGCGCTGCTGGCCGGTGCCGGCCCGATCGCCCGCGAGTTCTACGCGTACCTGCAGCAGCCCGCGGCGCGTGCGATCTTCCGCCGCCACGGGTTCGCTCTGCCGGGCGAGTGATGGACGGCCCGGCGCTCCTGCTCTCGCTGCGGCTCGCGGCGTGGACGCTCGTGGTGCTCCTGCCCCTGGCGATCGTCGTATCGCGGTGGCTCGCATGGAGCCGATTCCGCGGCAAGGCCTGGGTCGAAGGGGCCCTGGCCCTTCCCCTGGTGCTGCCGCCGACCGTGCTCGGCTACTACCTGCTGGTCTCGTTCGGCGCCGGCAGCCCGTTGGGCGACGGTTATCGCGCGCTCACGGGACACCCCCTCGCGTTCTCGTTCGAGGGGCTGGTGCTGGCCTCGGTGATCTTCAACATCCCGTTCGCGGTGCAGCCGGCGCAGCGCGCCTTCGAGTCGATCCCGGCGGACGTGCGCCACGCGGCGGCTTGCTGCGGGCTGGGGCGGCTGGAGACCTTCGTGCGCATCGAGCTGCCGCTCGCATGGCCCGGGATCGTCTCGGCGATCGTGCTCACTTTCGCGCACACGCTCGGGGAGTTCGGGGTGGTGCTGATGGTCGGCGGCAGCATCCCGGGCGAAACCCGGACCGTCGCCATCTCGATCTACGACCGCGTGCAGGCGATGGACTCGGCCGGAGCCGGCATGATGTCGCTGGTGCTCCTCGTCATCACCCTGGCCGCCATGGGCGTGGTGCACGCAACCGCCCGCAAGCCCCATGTTTGAAGGCCTGGAGGCCTTGATCCGGCAGCGCACCCCGGTGTCGCTCGAGGCGGAGCTACGGTGCATGCCAGGCGAAGTGCTGGCGCTCACGGGCCCCTCGGGCAGCGGCAAGACCTCCCTGCTGCGGGCAGTCGCGGGCCTCTCGCGCACCGACGGCATGATCACCTGCGGCGGCGAGCGCTGGCGCGATAGCGACGCCGGAATCTTCCTCCCCGTCCGCCGCCGGCGCGTCGGATTCGTGTTCCAGGATTACGCGCTGTTTCCCCACCTCAGCGCGATCGCCAACGTCGCCATCGCCATCGACGGGGGCACCCGCGGCGAACGCGTGCGGCGGGCCGGGGAGCTGCTCGAGCGCATGAACCTCGCGGGGCTCGAAGACCGGCGGCCGGCGCAGTTGTCGGGCGGCCAGAAGCAGCGCGTGGCGGTGGCGCGCGCCCTGGCCCGCGATCCCCACGTGCTGCTGCTCGACGAGCCGTTCTCGGCGGTCGACCGTGCAACGCGCGAACGGCTCTACGTCGAGCTCGCGACGCTGCGGCGGGAGCTGCGCATGCCCGTCGTGCTCGTCACGCACGACCTGGACGAGGCCGCGATGCTGTCCGATCGCATGACCCTCCTGCATCGCGGCCGCACGATCCAGACCGGGACCGCGGAGGAGCTGCGCACCCGGCCCATCACTTCCGAAGTCGCGGGGCTGGTGGGCCTGCGCAACGTCTACGCCGCCCGCGTCGCCGCCCATCGTGATGGGGCCACCTGGGTCGAATGGAACGGCGTCACGTTGCAGGCACGCCCCCAGGCCGCCTTCCCGGCGGGCGCTTCCGTGCGTATCGCGGTGCCGCCGGCGTTCGTGGTGATGCACCGTCGCGACCGGCCGTCGCGCGGCGAGCACGAGAATCCACTCGCCGGCGTGGTCAAGGACGCACTCGCGCTGGGCGAGAACACCGCCGTGCGCTTCTCGACACCGGGCGGCGAGGTGATCCGCTTCAGCATCCCAACCCACGTCGCGCGCCGCAACCAGGTGGCCGCGGGCGCGGCTGCCTCGGTGTCGTTCCTCGCGGATGGGATCCACTTGATGCCGTCCTGAGCCGCCGGCCCCCGTGAGGCGCGCTTCACCGGGCTTCGCCGGGCTCCGGGGATAGGCACGCGGCTTCATATCGGCATTGGACGCCGCCACGGGGACAATGGGACCCATGCAGGACTTCGCGGCGAGCTTCGGCCTCGCCTTTCGCCTGATCGCGGGCCTGGACCCCGGTCTCTTCGGCATCGTGGTGTTGTCGCTCGAGGTGAGCCTCGCCTCGGCGCTCGCCGCGTGCCTGCTCGGCCTGCCCCTGGGCGCCGTGGTGGCCGTGTGCGACTTTCCGGGACGGCGCGCCGTGGTGGTCGCGTTGAACTCCCTCCTCGGCCTGCCCGCGGTGGTGGTGGGGCTCGCGGTCTACATGGCGCTGTCCCGCGCCGGGCCCCTGGGCGCCGCGGGCCTCCTCTTCACGCCCACGGCGATCGTGGTCGCGCAGACGCTCCTGGTGCTGCCGATCGTCGCGGCACTGTCGCGCCAATTCGTCGAGGATGCGTGGCGCGAGTATCGCGAGCAGCTCGCCTCGCTGGGGGTCACGCCGCTGCGCGCGGTGCCGACGCTGCTCGCCGACCTGCGCTTCCCGCTCTTCACCGTGGTGCTTGCCGGATTCGGTCGCGCCGCGTCCGAGGTGGGCGCGGTGATGATCGTGGGCGGCAACATCGATGGCGTGACCCGCGTGATGACCACCGCCATCGCTCTGGAAACCAGCAAGGGCGACCTGCCGCTCGCCCTCGCGCTCGGCATCCTGCTGCTGGTCCTGGTGCTCGCCGTGAATGCCGCGGCCTTCGCGGTGCGCGAGTGGAGCACGCGCCACCATGGCTAGCGCGCCGCTTCTCCCCCTCGAGGCGCGCGGGCTCGGCGCGCGGCTCGGGGGCCACCTCGCCCTCCATGGCGTGGACCTGCGCATCGACGGCGCGCTGCCGACCGTGGTGCTGGGCGCGAACGGCGCGGGCAAGAGCGTGCTGCTGCGCCTGCTGCACGGGCTGATCGCGCCCACCGCGGGCCAAGTGCTCTGGAACGGCAGCCTGGCGCGCCCGCGCGCGCAGGCGATGGTGTTCCAGCGCCCGGTGCTGCTGCGGCGCTCCGCCCTCGCGAACGTGGAATACGCGCTTGCCGTGAACGGCATCGCCGGCGACGAGCGCGAGCGCCGCGCCCGCGACGCGCTCGAGCGCGTGGGCCTGGGGCCGCTCGCGGGGCGCCCGGCACGAGTGCTGTCGGGCGGCGAGCAGCAGCGCCTGGCACTCGCCCGCGCCTGGTCGCTGCGGCCGCGGATCCTGTTCCTCGACGAGCCCACGGCGAGCCTCGACCCGGGCGCCAGCGCCGAAGTCGAGCGGGTGATCGGGGAGATCCGCGCCGCCGGCACCGCGATCGTCCTCACCACCCACCATCTCGGCCTCGCGCAACGCCTCGGAGGCGAAATCGTCTTCCTGCACGAGGGCCGGGTCGCCGAGATGACGCCGTCCGCCACGTTCTTCACCGCCCCGCGCTCGCGCGAGGCGGAACGTTTCCTCACCGGAGAGCTGCCATGGAAGCCGCGATCACCCGAATCTCCCTCCGCTTGAGCCACGCCTGGCTTGCCGCCGCGAGCGTTGCGGCCATGTTTATCGCCGTCACCCCCGGCGCTGCGGCACAGGAGTTCATCACCGTCGCCTCGACGACATCCACCGAGCAGTCGGGGCTCTTCAAGCACCTGCTGCCGGAGTTCCGCCGCGCCACCGGCATCGAGGCGCGAGTCGTCGCCGTCGGCACGGGGCAGGCGCTCGACATGGCGCGGCGCGGCGACGCCGACGTGGTGTTCGTCCACGACCAGCTTGCCGAGGAGAAATTCGTCGCCGAAGGTTTCGGCGTGAAGCGCTACCCGGTGATGTACAACGACTTCGTGATCGTGGGGCCGAAAGCAGACCCGGCCGAGGCTAAGGGCAACGACGTGGTCGCCGCCCTGAAGAAGATCGCGGGGAAGCAGGCCCCGTTCGCCTCGCGCGCCGACAAGAGCGGCACCCACGCCGCGGAGCTGCGCTACTGGAAGTCCGCCGACGTGGAACCCAAGGGCGCGTGGTACCGCGAGACCGGCGCCGGCATGGGCCCAACCCTCAACACCGCCGCGGGAATGGGGGCCTACGCGCTCACCGATCGCGGCACCTGGCTATCCTTCAAGAACCGCGCCGACCTCGTGATCCTCGTGGAGGGCGACACGCGGCTCTTCAACCAGTACGGAGTGATGCTGGTGAACCCGGCGAAGCATCCCCACGTGAAGCAGGGGCCGGGGCAGCGCTTCGTCGACTACCTGATCTCGCCGGCGGGACAGGCGGCGATCGCGGCCTACAGGATCGAGGCGGAGCAGCTCTTCTTCCCCAACTTCAAGCCCTGAATGTAGCCCCGGGCCGCTCGGGGGCGACCTGCGATAATGGCCCGATGATCCGCATCGACATCCGGCCGGTCTGGCGCTTCCGCGGCGACACGGAGCGCGAGCTCGACTTCATGCTCGTGAACCTCCTCGCCGAGGTCGCGGCCACCCGCAAGCTCACCTGCGCGGCGGAGGCCGCCGGCGTCTCCTATCGCCACGCGTGGAACCTGATCGCGGAGTGGGAGGCATTCTTCGCGGCACCCCTGGTGGTGAAGGAGCGCGGCCGCGGCACGCGCCTCACGCCGCTGGGCGAGCGGCTCCTGTGGAGCGCGCGGCGCGCGCAGGCACGCCTCGCCCCGGAGCTCGAGAACCTCGCCGCCGAGGTGTCGCGGGAGATCAACGAGTCGCTGCGGGGCGGCACGGTCCTCGCGATCCAGGCGAGCCACGACTACGCGATCGGCACGCTGCGGGACCTCGCGGCCGATGCGGGTTTCGAGCTGGACCTCCAGTACAAGGGCAGCTTCGACGCGCTCGCGGCGCTGCGGCGCGGGGAATGCGATATCGCCGGCTTCCACGTTCCCGAGGGCCGGCTGGGCGAGCTGATGGCGCGGCGTTATTCCGAATGCCTGCCGCCGGGAGAGCATCGCCTGGTGCGGTTCGTGACGCGCTCCCAGGGCCTGATGGTGCGGGCGGGAAATCCCAAGGGCATCGCGACCGTCGCCGACCTCGGCCGCGCGGACGTGCGCATGGTGAACCGGCAGCGTGGCTCGGGAACCCGCGCGCTGCTGGAGTTCATGCTCTCGACCGAGGGCATCGAGCGCACGCGGCTGCGCGGCTACGACAACGAGGAGATGACCCACGGCGCGGTCGCAGCCCTCATCGCCGGACACCAGGCGGACGCGGGCCTCGGCATCCACGCCGCGGCGGCGCAGTACGGCCTGGACTTCGTGCCCCTGTGCGCCGAATCCTATTTCCTCGCCTGCCGCGCGGCGGACCTCGACAGCCGGCGCATGCGGTCGTTGCTGGCATTGCTGCGGGGCGAACGCTTCGCGCAGCTCGCCGGCGCCCTGCCCGGGTACTCGGCCGAGGGCGCGGGCGACCTCCTCGCGATCCATCCCACCGCGTCGTTCGGAGACGCGTTGGCGCCGTGAGGCCCGCGCGCCGGGCACGCCCGGCCGTCGAGGTGGCGCTGGCGCTCGCCGTGCTGCTGGGCGTCGTGGCGTGGAGCTTCGCCGCGGGGCGCTTCGCGGTGCCTGCCTTCGACGTCGCGAAAGTCCTCTGGCACGGTGTCGTGGGCGGCGACTCCGGGCTCGGCGCCAATGTCGAGGCGATCGTGCTCCAGGTGCGCGCGCCGCGCGTGATCGCGGCACTCTGCGTGGGCGCGGCCCTCGCCGCGGCGGGCGCCGCCTACCAGAACCTGTTCAAGAACCCGCTGGTGTCGCCCGACATCCTCGGCGTGTCCTCGGGATGCGCGCTCGGCGCCGGCGTGGCACTCCTCCTGTCGCTTCCCCTCGCGGCGATCCATGCATTCGCCTTCGTGGGCGGGCTCGCCGCCGTGGCCCTGGTGATCGCGGTGGGGACGTGGCTACGCGGGCGCGACCCGATCCTCACGCTGATCCTCACCGGCGTCGTGGTGGGCTCGCTCTTCGGCGCCGGCGTGGCGCTGGTGAAATACGTGGCCGATCCCTACAACCAGCTGCCCGCGATCACGTTCTGGCTGCTCGGCAGCTTCACCGGGGCGTTGCCGCGGGACCTGCCGTTCACCCTGGTGCCGATCGCGCTCGGCGTGGCCGTCATCTGGCTGCTGCGCTGGCGCGTCGACCTGCTGGCGCTCTCGGATGACGAGGGGCGCTCGCTGGGCCTCGCGGTGGCGCGGCTGCGCGTCGTCGTGATCGTGGCCGCGACGCTCGTCACGGCCTCCGCCGTGGCGCTGGCAGGCACCATCGGCTGGGTCGGGCTTCTGGTGCCCCACGCCGCGAGACTCGTCACCGGCGCCGCGTTCGCCCGCGTCCTGCCGCTGTCTTTGCTGCTGGGCGCTGCATTCATGCTGGCGGTGGATACCGTGTGCCGCACCGCCTTCGCCACCGAGCTGCCGCCCGGCGTCGTGACCGCGTTCCTCGGCACGCCCGTGTTCATCGCGCTGCTCGCGATCACCTTCCGGCGGCAATCGTGACGCTCGCGGCGGCCGGGCTCGACTTCGGGTTCCCGCGGCGAACCGTGGGACGCGCCCTCGACCTCGTGGTGCGCGCGTGCGAGGTCGCGTGCCTGCTCGGACCCAACGGCAGCGGCAAGACCACGCTGCTCCGAACCCTGCTGGGACTGCTGCCGCCGCTCGCGGGCGGGGTGCTCCTCGAAGGCCGGCCGCTGCGCGAGTGGGACCCTCGCGAGCGGGCGCGCCGCCTCGCCTACGTGCCCCAGGCCGCGGAGAGCTATTTCGATTTCAGCGTCTTCGAGATGGTGGCGATGGGGAGGAGCGCCCATCGCGGCGCGCTGGCTTCCCCATCCGCGGCCGATGACGAGGCCGCGGCCGCGAGCCTCGAGCGACTGGGAATCGCGCACCTCGCCGCCCAGCCGATCCAGCGGGTGAGCGGCGGCGAGCGCCAGCTGGCGCTCAACGCCCCGGCACTCGCCACGGGTGCCCGCCTCATGGTGATGGACGAGCCGACCGCCAACCTCGACTTCGGCAACCAGTCGCTGGTGCTGGAGGAGATCGCACGCCTGCGCGACAGCGGCGTGGGGGTGCTGCTCTCTACCCACCACCCGGAGCACGCGCTGCGCATCGCCGATCGGGCGCTGCTGATGCGTGAGGGCCGGATCGTCACCGCGGGCGCCGCCGCGGAGGTCCTCACCAGCGAGAGCCTCACCGCGCTCTACGGCACGCCGGTGGCGGTGGCGCAGGTGCTGCTGCCCGGCACGCCGCCGCGCTC
>JANMHV010000359.1:0-4781 GCA_031375445.1 Burkholderiales bacterium
GAGCGCGCGGTCGGCGCCGGCGGCCGGGGCCGAAGGCGCGGCGACGGCTGCAGGGGTGGGTGCCGGTGCCGCAGCGGGTGCGGGCGCTGCCTTGGCGGCAGCGGCGGGAGCGGCTGCCGGTGCCGCGGCCGGCGCGGGAGCCTTCGCCGCCGCGGGCTTCTCTCCCTCGGCGCCGCCCTCCATGAGGAGGATCACGCTTCCCTCGCTCACCTTGTCGCCGACCTTGATCCGCAGCTCCTTGACGGTTCCCGGTCCGGGGGCGGGTATCTCCATCGTCGCCTTGTCGCTCTCGAGCGAGACCAGGGCATCGTCCTTCTTCACCACGTCGCCAGCCTTCACCAGCAGCTCGATGACGGGCACGTCCTTGAAGTCCCCGATGTCGGGGACCTTGACTTCGATCGCGGCCAACTTCTCCTCCTTCTTGTTTCTTCTTGTCGTCCCCGCGGAGGCGGGGACCCCATCATTGGGCCCCCGCCTTCGCGGGGGTGACGGCCGACAGCTAGACGGTCCAGGGAGCGGGCTTGCCCGCGTCGATGCCGTACTTCTTGATCGCCTCGGCCACCTTGGCCGCCGGCACTTCGCCATCCTCGGCCAGCGCCTTCAGCGCCGCGATCGCGACGTAGTGGCGATTCACCTCGAAGAACCGGCGCAGGTTCTCGCGCGAATCGCTGCGTCCGAAGCCGTCGGTGCCGAGCACCTTGTAGCGGCGCGGCACGTACTCGCGGATCTGGTCGGCGTAGGTGCGCATGTAGTCGGTCGACGCGATCACCGGGCCCTTGGTGCCGTCGAGGCACGCGGCCACGTGGGACTTGCGCGGCGTGTCCGACGGGTGCAGCAGGTTCCAGCGTTCCGCGGCCATCCCGTCGCGGCGCAGCTCGTTGAAGCTGGGGCAGCTCCACACGTCGGCGGCCACACCCCAGTCCTTCGCCAGCAACTCGGCGCCCGCGATCACCTCGCGCAGGATCGTGCCGCTCCCCAGCAGCTGCACGCGGGGTCCCTTCGCCGCTGCCGCCTGGGACAGCCGGTACATCCCCTTGAGGATTCCGTCGCGGGAGCCCTCCGGCATTCCCGGGTGCGGGTAATTCTCGTTCATGAGGGTGATGTAGTAGAAGACGTCCTCCTGCTCCTCCACCATGCGGCGCAGCCCGTCCTGCACGATCACCGCCACCTCGTAGGCGAAGGTGGGGTCGTAGGAGATGCAGTTCGGGACCACCGAGGAGAGCACCAGGCTGTGGCCGTCCTCGTGCTGCAGGCCCTCGCCGTTGAGCGTGGTGCGTCCCGCGGTGCCGCCCATGAGGAAGCCGCGCGAGCGCATGTCGCCTGCCGCCCATACGAGGTCCCCCACGCGCTGCATCCCGAACATCGAGTAGAAGATGAAGAACGGGATCATCGGCACGTTGTTGTTCGCGTACGACGTGGCCGCGGCGATCCACGAGCACATGGCCCCCGCCTCGTTGATGCCTTCCTGGAGGATCTGGCCGCTCTTGTCCTCCTTGTAGAACATGAGCTGGTCGCTATCCTCCGGCTCGTAGAGCTGCCCTACCTGCGAGTAGATTCCGAGCTGGCGGAAGAGCCCCTCCATGCCGAAGGTGCGCGACTCGTCGGGAACGATGGGCACGATGTTCCTGCCCAGCCCCTTGTCCTTCACCAGCGCCGTCAGCATGCGCACGAACGCCATGGTGGTGGAGATCTCGCGGCCCTCGCCGGTGGCGTCGGTGATCGCCTTGAAGGTCTCGAGCTTGGGCACCGGCAGCGGGGTGCTCTTGCGCAGCCGCTGCGGGAGCGAACCGCCCCGTGCCGCGCGCATCTCGCGCAGGTACTTCATCTCCGGCGAATCTTCGGCGGGCTGGAAGTAGGGGATGTCGGCGAGCTTGTCGTCGGGGATCGGGCTGTTGAAGCGGTCGCGGAAGTGCTTGAGCGCCTCGAGCGGCATCTTCTTCTGCTGGTGCGCGATGTTCTTGCCTTCGCCCACCGCCCCCATGCCGTAGCCCTTCACCGTCTTGGCGAGGATCACCGTCGGCTGGCCCTTGTGCTTCACCGCCGCCGAGTACGCCGCGTAGACCTTGTGCGGGTCGTGGCCGCCGCGGTTGAGGCGCCAGATGTCCTCGTCGGACATGTTCGCCACGCGCGCCTTCAACTCCGGGTACTTGCCGAAGAAGTGCTCGCGCACGTAGGCGCCGTCGCGGCTCTTGAACTTCTGGTACTCGCCGTCGACCGCCTCTTCCATGCGCTTCAACAACAGCCCGTCGTTGTCGCGGGCGATGAGCGGGTCCCAGTACGAGCCCCAGATCACCTTGATCACGTTCCAGCCTGCGCCGCGGAAGACGGCTTCGAGCTCCTGGATGATCTTGCCGTTGCCGCGCACCGGGCCGTCGAGGCGCTGCAGGTTGCAGTTCACGACGAACACCAGGTTGTCGAGGTTCTCGCGCGAGGCGAGGCCGATGGCGCCGAGCGACTCGGCCTCGTCCATCTCGCCGTCGCCCATGAACGCCCACACCTTGCGCCCGGCGGTCTTGGCGTGGCCGCGGTCCTCGAGGTAATGGAGGAAGCGCGCCTGGTAGATCGCCTGGATCGGCCCCAGTCCCATGGATACGGTCGGGAACTGCCAGAAATCGGGCATCAGCCAGGGGTGCGGGTACGAGGAGATGCCCTGGCCGTCGACTTCCTGGCGGAAATTGTCGAGCTGGGCCTCGGTGAGGCGACCCTCGAGGTAGGCGCGCGCATAGACGCCCGGCGACGAGTGGCCCTGGACGTAGATGAGGTCGCCGCCGCGCTCGGCCGTGGGGGCGTTCCAGAAGTGGTTGAAGCCCACGTCGTAGAGGGTCGCCGCCGAGGCGAAGCTCGCGATGTGGCCGCCCAGTTCGAGATCCTTCTTTCCTGCGCGCAGCACCGTCGCGACGGCGTTCCAGCGCACGTAGGATCGAAGCCGCGCCTCCATCGCCGCATCCCCCGGGATTCGCTCCTCGAGGTGTGGCGGGATGGTGTTCAGGTACGCGGTCTGGGCCCGGTAGGGCAGGTAGGCCCCGGACCGCCGGGCCTTGTCGACCAGCTGCTCCAGGAGGAAGTGGGCCCGCTCGGGGCCCTCGATTTCGAGAACGGCGTCGAGCGAGTCGACCCATTCGCGGGTTTCCAGCGGATCGATGTCTTGTAAGCGGTCCATGGCGACCTCGTGGGCTACGGCGGGGGAGACGGCGAAATTGGATCCCGGGGCGGCACGAACGGCCGGACGACCCGGGCCCCAATCGTATAATGACTAACTCTCCGGCGGAAAGCGTCATCGGCACAGCACTTTTGCCCGCCGAGACGAAATGAAAGCGTCCGAGAAATCATGGACATCGGGCGTGAAGCGGGATTGTTTCTCAAAAAAGCTTTTTAAGTTATTATAAATCCGAGTTTTTGCGGTCGAGTTTGGGGAGATTGGCCCCCGGCGCCAGGGCAGGGGCCCTGGACGGCGAGAGGCGGCGTCCAACAACAAACCGGAAACGGGATGAGACAACAGGCGCACAGTAAACGGGAAGGCGGCCGGGCCATGCCTGAGCCGGCCGCGAGCCTCGGGCGGAGGCGCGGGTGAGCATTTCGCAATCGCTGCAGGCGGCAAGCCTCACCGATCCCGGACGCGTCCGGGATCACAACGAGGACTGCATCGAATCCCGGCCCGGCATCGGCCTCTTCGTGCTCGCCGATGGCATGGGGGGCTACAACGCAGGCGAGGTGGCGAGCGGCATGGCCACATCCCTGATCTCCGACGGCGTCGAGGAAGCGTGGGTCCCCAAGGACGTGGACCGCATGGGCCGCGACGAGGCCAAGGCCCTCGCGGTGAAGCTGATCGAGGAGCAGGTGGCGCGCTCCAACAGCGCCATCTTCACCACCTCGCAGAACAACCCCGAATGCGCGGGAATGGGCACGACCCTCGTGGTGTGCCTGTTCTACGACAATTTCCTCGCCGTGGCCCATATCGGCGACTCGCGCCTCTATCGCCTGCGCGGCGAGACCATGGAGCAGGTCACCCGCGACCACTCGCTGCTCCAGGAGCAGCTCGACTCCGGCCTCATCACGCCGGAGGAGGCCAAGCTGTCCCAGAACAAGAACCTGGTCACGCGCGCCCTGGGCATCGACCCGACCGTGGAGACCGAGCTGCACGTCTACGAGACCCAGCCGGACGACACCTACCTGCTGTGCTCCGACGGCCTCTCCGACATGGTCGACGACGAGGAGATCCGCTTGACCCTCATCACGTTGAAGACCAACCCGAGCCTCACCGTGCAGCAGCTGGTCCAGGCCGCCAACGACAACGGCGGGCGCGACAACATTTCGGCGATGCTGATCCGCGTCGCCGAGCCTTTCGGTGTGCCGCGGGGATTCCTCGCGCGCCTCAAGGCATTCTTCCGGTAATACCCAAGGAAAACGACCATGGCCAAGCTGATCCTCAGCGTCGACGGGCAGGTGCTCAAGGAGTTCACTCTCTCCAAGGAGCGGACCCTCATCGGGCGCAAAGCGCACAACGACATCCAGATCGACAACCTGGCCGTGAGCGGGGAGCACGCCGCGATCATCACGATCCTCAACGACTCGTTCATCGAGGACCTCGGCAGCACCAACGGCACGATGGTCAACGGGAAGCCGGTGAAGAAGCACTTCCTGCAGAACAACGACGTGGTCGAGATCGGCAAGCACAAGCTCAAGTACTTCAACGACGCCCCGGCCGCCGCCACCGCCGCCGACTTCGAGAAGACCATGATCATCCGCAACCCGGCCAAGGCCGCGGGAGCGCCGCCGGCACC
>JANMHV010000366.1:0-3454 GCA_031375445.1 Burkholderiales bacterium
CCTCCTCGGGGTAGGCGTCGGTGAGGGGCGGCAGCGGCCCCTCGTGCATGGTGCGAATGTTGCGCGTGTGGCGGCTGTTCCCGCCCCGGAAGTGGATCGGGGCCGCCTCCACCACCAACACGGTGAGGCCGGCTCGCCGGGCGGTAAGTGCCGCGCAGAGGGCGGCATTGCCGCCGCCGAGGATCAGCAGGTCGTAGGTGTTCGAGGGGTCCAACGGGAGGTGCTCGGGCAGCTGGTGCACCATTGTATACATTGGCATACCTGTGTCAAACTGGGCCATGTCCACCAAGGCCCTCGCGAAGCCGCGCTTCCGCACCGCAACCGCGGGTGTATTCCGGGGCGCCAGCGCCTATCTCCAGCTCCACACCGCGATCCAGGACGGCACCCTGAAGCCCGGCACCAGGCTGCGCGAGGTAGAGGTCGCCGAGTGGCTGGGTGCCAGCCGCACCCCGGTGCGCGAAGCTCTCGGCCGGCTCGAGGCCGAGGGCCTGGTAGCGCGCGATCCGCACCGCGGCATGATCGTCTGCGAGCTCGACTCCTCGATGGTGGGGGAGCTCTACGTGATGCGCGAGGTACTCGAGGGCACCGCCGCGGCGCTCGCCGCGCGCCACGCCTCCGACGTCGAGATCGCGACGCTGAGGAGCCTTGCCGATCGCGATCGCGAGCTGCGGGCCGACGCGGCCCTCCTCGCGCGCAACAACCGCCGGGTCCACGAGACCCTCTACCGCAGCGCGCACAACCGCGACCTGCTGCGCACCCTGAGCTCCCTGCAGGAAGCCATGGCGCTGCTGGGCCAGACGACGCTCGCCCTTCCTGGCCGCTCGAAAACGGCGCTGGACGAGCACGAGGATCTCATCGCCGCCCTCGAGCGGCGCGACGCGCCCGCGGCCGAAGAGGCCGCGCGCGCCCACATCCGTTCCGCCTACCGTGCGCGACTGGCACTCATGCTCAAGGCGGCCTGATACCGTTTTTTCCGGAGGATCCATGAACCACCCGCACCGTTTCGCGGCCTTCCCGCGCCTTGCCGCCGCCACCCTCGCCCTCGCCTTCTGCGCCTCGGCCGCGGGCCAGGCCACCTTCCCCACGCGAGTCGTGACGCTCACCGTCGGCTTCGCTCCCGGCGGCGGCACCGACACCGCGGCGCGCATCATCGCCAGGAAGCTCACCGAGAACATCGGCCAGTCGGTGGTGGTGGAGAACCGCGCCGGGGCCGGGGGAAACATTGCCGCACAGCACGTGGCCAACGCGGCGCCCGATGGCTACACCATCCACCTGTCGTCGGTGGGCCCGCTCACCGTGGCGCCGGCGATGGCGAAGAACCTGCCCTACGACGTGAAGCGCGACCTGGCACCCATCACCATGGGCGCGGTGTTCCCCAACGTGTTCGTGGTGCATGCCGGAGTGCCGGCGAAGACGCTGGCGGAGTTCGTGGCGCTCGCGAAGTCGAAGAAGGGAGAAGTCACCTACGCGTCCTCCGGCATCGGCGGCGCCGGGCACCTCGCCGGCGAGCTCTTCAAGCAGCGCGCCGCGGTGGACCTGATCCACGTGCCCTACAAGGGCGGCGGCCCCGCCATGACCGACCTTCTCGGCGGCCGCGTCTCCATGTACCCGGCGGTGCCCTCGACGGCGCAGCCGCACATCGAGACCGGCAAGCTGGTGGCGCTCGCCACCACCGGCTCGAAACGCACCGCGCTCATGCCGAACGTGCCCACGGTGGCGGAGCTGGGGTTCCCGGGGTTCGAGGCCGTCAACTGGTACGCCTTCGTCGCCTCGAGCAAGGTGCCGAAGGACATCCTCGACTTCTGGAACCGCGAGCTGGTGAAGGTGTTGCGCGATCCCGCGATCGCCGCCGAGCTCGCCAAGCACGGCCTGGAGCCCGCGCCCGGCACCCGCGAGGAGCTGGCGCGCTACATGGAAACCGAGACCGAGAAGTGGGGCAAAGTGGTCCGCGACGCGAAGATCACCGCCGAATGACCGAGGCCGGGCTGCGGGAGCTCACCGCGCGCGCATTCCGCGGGCTCGGCATCGCGGCCGCCGACGCCGAGGATGCGGCCCGCATCCTGGTGCTGGGCGACCTCTTCGGGCACGCGACCCACGGCGTGTCGCGCATCGAGTCCTACGGCGAGCGCCTCGAGCTCGGAGGCATCGCGCGCGACGCGGCCATCGAGGTGCACGATGTCGCGCCCGCGATCGCGGTGGTCGACGGCGCCAACGGCCTGGGGCCCGTCGTGGGCATGCGCGCCCTGCGCGCCGCCATGGAACGGGCGCGGGCGCTCGGCGTGGGGGTCGCCTTCGCGCGCGGCGGCAACCACTTCGGCGGCATCGCGCCCTACGGCTGGCTCGCGGCCCAGGAGGGCTTCGCGAGCATCATCGGCAGCAACTCCACCACCACCATCGCCCCCACGGGCGGCAGCGAGGCGCGCCTCGGCAACAGCCCGCTCGGCATCGGCATGCCCAACCCCGGCGGGCGCCCGGTCCTCCTCGACATGGCGATGAGCGTGGTGGCGCGGGCGAAAATCCGCGCGGCCCTCAAGCGCGGCAGCGCGATACCCGACACTTGGGCCACCGATGCCGGAGGCAAGCCCACCACCGATCCGAAGGCGGCGCTCGAGGGCTTCCTGCTTCCCATCGGCGGCTACAAGGGCTATGGCCTGGCACTCATGGTGGATCTCTTTGCGGGGCTGCTATCGGGCGCTTCATACCTCACGCACGTGAAGTCGTGGTCCGAGGAGCCCGAGGCGGCCCAGGACCTGGGCCACTTCTTCATCCTGATCGACGCCACGCGCCTCGGGACGCGCGAGTGGCTCACCGGGCGCATGGAGGACTTCGCGCGCATCCTCCACGAGACGCCGCCCACGGATCCGGCGAACCCGGTGAAGCTGCCGGGCGAGATCGAGCAGGACCGCTTCGAACGACAGATGCGAGAGGGCCTGGAGATCGACCCTGTGGTGCTGGCGCTCCTCGAGCGCCACGCCGCCCGCGTCGCGAAATAATTGGGTCAGAACAGGATTATCGGCCCACGATAATCCTGTTCTGACCCTAGAACTGGTAGCGGCGCAGCCCGCCATCCACCGGAAACACGGCACCGGTGATGTAGGAGGCGCGAGGTGAGGCGAGGAAGATCGCGAGGTCCGCGAGCTCCTCGGGCTCGCCGTAGCGCCCCACCGGGATCTCGTGCTCCGACTGCCAGGCACGGTACTCGGGCGTATAGTTGCGCCGGATCTGGTCGGAGAGGATGCGCCCCGGCGGAATGCTGTTGACGGTGATGCCGTGCTTGCCCACCTCGCGCGAGAGCCCCTTGGCCCAGGCGTGCACCGCGGCCTTGGCACAGAAGGCGCCGTTCAACCCCTCGGGCTCGCTCTTGCCGGTGATGTTGACGATGCGACCCCACTTGCGCGCCATCATCTGGCCGAGCAGCGCGTGCGTCAGCTGGCGCTGGCGCGTGAAGTTGAGG
>JANMHV010000385.1:0-28984 GCA_031375445.1 Burkholderiales bacterium
GCGCTGGGTGAGTGCGCCGAGGCGGGCCTGCTCCTCGACGCCGTGCTCGCCGCCAACGAGACCCAGCGCCACGACCTGTGGAAGCTGCGCGAGAACATCTCGGAAGCGCAGAAGATCAATGGCGTCTCGATCAAGCACGACGTGGCGGTGCCGGTGAGCAAGGTGCCGGAGCTCATCGCCACGGCGAGCGAGCGGCTGGAGGCGCGGTTCCCCGGCATCCGCATCGTCGCCTTCGGCCACGTGGGCGACGGCAACATCCACTACAACTGCGGCAAGGCCGACCGGCAGGACGCGAAGGCGTTTTTCGCCGAGTCGCCCGAGGTGAACCACATCGTCTACGAGGTCGTTGATGCGCTCGGCGGCTCCATCAGCGCGGAGCACGGCCTGGGGGTGCTCAAGCGCGACGAGATCCGCGAGTACAAGAGCGACCTCGAGCTGGGGCTCATGCGCTCGATCAAGCGAACCCTCGACCCGCACGGCCTCATGAATCCCGGAAAGGTGCTCTGATGACCACGCTGCGCCCCGAAGACCAGGCGTTCTTCGACCTCGTCACGCGGTTTCTCAACGAAGCCAACACCATGAACGACAAGGAGCACCGCAGCCGCATCAGTGCGGCGATCATGTTCGCCGCCGCGCGCTACAACGCGTTCACGTGGATGCATCGCGACCAGAACATGGAGCAGACCGAAGACGAGGCGGTGGAGTTCTTCGCCGAGCACTATCGAGCCATGTTCCGCGACAACGTGACCTTCCTGCGCACACTCGAGAAGAAGTAGCTACTGCCTGCAGCAGCGCGCCAGGATCTGGCGCTGCAGCTCGCGCGCCTGGTTCAGCTGCGTGGCGCTCATGCCCCACTCGCGCTGCTGGCGGTAGGGATCCACGCCGCCCGCGCTACCGCCCACCTGGTCCCACGCCAGGTAATAGGCGAGCGCCGTCACCGAATCGCCCTCCACCATCACGCCCTCGCGATAGAGGCCGGCGAGCTTCAAGAGCGCCAGCGGCGCGCCGTTTTCCGCCGCGGAGTGCAGGTACGCCATGGTCTTGGCCTTGAACTCGACCACCTTCTCGGCATTGCGCACCAGCCCCTGCGTGGAGGCGAAGTAGTCGGGCGCGTAGGCGCCGAAATCGACGCGCGCCCGGATGTCGCCCCATGTGGCGGCGAGCTCGAGGAACTCGAGGCGGCGATCGATGAGCGCGCGCGGCACGGTGGCGCATTCGCGATCGAGGAGCTCCGCCTCCACGATCAGCGCTTCCTCGATGCCGTAGGACGCGCTCTCCGGCGTACCTATGCGGCCGCTGCGGATCGTCGCCGCCATGTGGGGCGCGCGCTGGCAATGCTCGAGGAGCGAGAAGAGCGGGTAGGCGACGCTGGTATCGCCCGCCTGGAGGCCGCGGTTCAGCGCGTCGATGCGCGCCACGACAGAGACGGCCGGCGGAAGCGGATCGATGGGGAGGTTGCGAAGGGTTCGGGGCGCGTGGGGCGCAACCGCGACGGCACGGGGGGAGGGGGTGGCCGTTACGCTCGGCGCGCTGCGATCCGGGACCGGCCGGGAAAATTCCGGCGAGGACGTCGCAACCGGCACGCTCCGGTCCGAGGGCCCGAACCAAGTGAAGGCCACCGCGATGGCGACGACCACCATGGCGGTTATTACGGGATTCTTTCGGATGCCTGCGGCCATGCACCCATGGTAAACCGGTTCGGCGGGCCTGCGGAGAGGCTACTCGCCGCCGCCGTCACCGCCGCCGCAACCACCGTCGGACGCGACGTCACAGCCGGTGCCGTAGGAGAAGTCGGAGGATCCGCCGTTGCCGTCGGCGCGGCGCCTTTCGTTGCGCGCGTAGGCGAGGGCCACGAAGGCGAGGACGGCGATGGTGAGGATCAGGAGCAGGTGGGACATGGTGTTTTCCTTTCTTGTTGTTGTGGTCTTCTTATTGTTGCCGGGAAGATGGGGCAGGAAGGTGACGGTTTGATGACAGGCAGTACTACTTGCCCCACAGCTCCGACTGCATCCGCACCACGTCCGAGAGCGACTGCTTCTCCTCGTAGGTATCGCGCAGCCAGCGGCTGCCGTTCTGCTCCTTCTCCACCAGCCGCCGCAACCCGTTCAGGGCCTGGGCCGTGCCCAGCTCATCGGCCATGGGCGCCAGGCGGGTGAGCGTCTTCAGCAGGTCCTCGCGCAGGCGCACCTGCTCGCGGCTGTAGGGGTACACCACCACCGCGTCGAAGCCGAAGCGACACGCCTGGAATCGGTTGTAGCCGTACACCCGATAGAGTGGCGCCACCGGCTGCACGCGCCGATGCCGCAGCAAATCCCCGGCCAGCGTCTGCGCGTAGGCCGCGAGCTGGGCCGCCAGCTCCACCGTGAGCGGCGTGTCGCAGATGCGCACCTCGATGGTTCCGTACTCGGGTTTCGGCCGGATGTCCCAGTAGAAATCCTTCATGCTCTTCACGATGCCGTAGCCCAGCATCTCGTCGAAGAAGGTGTTGAACTCGGCCCAGTCGGCCACTTCCGGCATGTGGCCCGAAAGCGGAAAGGCCGAGACCGCATGCAGCCGCGAAGTCTCGAACGACGTGTCTTGGCCCTGGTAGTAAGGGGAGGCCGCCGAGAGGGCGATGAAGTGCGGGATGAAGGGCGCCATCTGGTGCGTGAGGTACACCGCGTCGTCGCCGCTGCCCACGCCCACGTGGATGTGCTGCCCGAATACGGTGAACTGCTTGGCGAGGTAGCCGTAGAGCGTGGAGACGTGGTGGAAGCGCTCCGTGGGGTAGATGCGCCGCTCCTGCCAGCGGTGGAAAGGGTGCGCGCCGCCGCCGGCCACGGCGAGGTTCAACTTCTCCGCGGTGGCGACGATGGCGTTGCGGATGGTGATGGTTTCGTCCAGCAGCTGGTCGTAGCGCGTATTCACCTTCGAGTTCACCTCGATCATGCTCTCGGTGATCTCGGGCTTTACCTCACCGGGCAGCGACATCTTCGCCAGCCGCGGGAGGATATCCGCGGCACCCCGCGAGAGGTCGTAGTTGTGGGTGTTCAGCACCATCAGCTCCAGCTCGATGCCGAAGGTGAGGGGGTCGGAGTGGGTGAATTCGAGCGGCATGGTCAGGGCCTGCGGCGGCGTGGACCGATGGTGCCATCCGGGTCCTCGAGGGTCTCGCCGGCGTAGCGCAGGCCCCACTGCATCAGCATCGGGCCCACGATCTCCATCATCAGCACCGAAGCCACCAGCACCGCGTGCAGGTCGTAGCGGTACTCGACGAACATGCGCGAGATGTCGTGGGACATGAGGAGCGCCAGCGTGGACATGGGCGTGAGCGCGAGGGCGAGGCCCACCGCCTGGCGCCGATCGAGGTCGCCCAGGCGCGCGAAAGCGAAGACGCCCGCGAACTTGCCCGCCAGGCGCGCCACCACGAAGGCGAGCGCCACCCACCCCACCTGCGCCAGGGAATCGAGGGGCAGGCTGGCGCCGGTGATCACGAAGAGCACGATGAAGAGCAGCCGGCCGAAGGGTGCGAGGCTCACGTTGAGGAGGTCGTGGCCGCGCTCGTCGTTGCGCGCGAAGAGCCCGAAGGCGAGCAGCGTGAGGATGACCGGGAGCTTGAGCAGCACCGCGAGCCCTACCGCGCCCACCACCATGCCGGCGATGAGCGTGAAGTGCACGTCGGGCGAGCGCTGCACCGTGCGCGCCACGATGCGCGTGAGCGACGCCATCAACGCGCCCACGATGAGCGAGCCCGCGAAGAGGTACAGCGGATGCAGGATGGCCGTCTCGATGTCGACGCGCGACTTCATGTGCGCGCTGCCGAGCAGGATCGTGGCGATGATGGAGGCCAGCAGCCCGTTCAGCGCCACGAGGTTGAAGGCCCGCGCGGTCACTTGCCCCTCGGCACGCGTGTCGTGGACGATGAAGAGCAGCACCGCAGGGGACGCTGTCATGGCGATGGCGGCGGCGAGGCCCGCGTGCACCGGCTCGAAGTCGAAGCCCCACACGAGCGTGAAGAAGACCGCGGTGAAGGAGAGCAGGCTCTCGGCGATCCCCATGGCGGCGAGCGTCCAGTCGCGCTTCATCCACTTCAAGTCCATGCGCCGGCCGAGCTCGAAGAGCACGAGGCCCAGCGCCAGGTCGACGAAGATGCGCGCCTCGTCGATGAGGGGCGCCATGCCGAGCGCCTGGGCGAGCGGGCCGATGACGAGGCCCACGACGGTGTAGCCGATGATGCGCGGCAACCTCAGCAACCGCGCCAATTCCCCGCCCATCATGCCGGCCACGAGCAATACCCCGAACATCAGCGGGTAGCTCATCTGCAGCGGAAGCGTGGGGAGGAAAGAAGGGTTCATACGGCCGGTCCATTCACCTAGGACCTGTTGGTTGATATAGTCCTGTTGACTCGGACCCGGGCAGGAGGTTCAAGGTGTCGCAGCCGCAGTATCCGAACGCCCTCATCCTCGGCGACATGCTGATGGAGTATCGGCTCGATGCCGTCCTCGGCATCGGCGGCTTCGGCATTACCTATCTCGCGCGCGACACGCAGCTGGAAAAGGACGTCGCGATCAAGGAGTACTTCCCCAGCGGCACCGTGTCGCGAGTGGCCGATGGCAGCGTGACCCTCACCGCGCCGGACATGACGGTGGAGTATGACATCGGCCTGGAGCGCTTCCTCAAGGAGGCGCGCACCCTCGCCGGCTTCAGCCATCCCAACATCGTGCGCGTGAACCGCTACTTCAAGTCGAACGGCACCGGCTACATGGTGATGGACTACGAGGATGGCGAGTCGCTGAAGGCGTGGCTCAAGCGCCAGCCCCATCCCGAGGAGGAGATCCTGAAGGGCATCATGGCCCCCCTCCTCGACGGCATCGAGAAGGTGCACGCCACGGGTTTCCTGCACCGCGACATCAAGCCCGACAACATCTTCGTGCGCAAGCGCGGCGACCCGGTGCTGATCGACTTCGGCTCGGCGCGCCAGTCCATCGGCCAGACCCACACGCTCACCACACTCGTCACCCCCGGCTACGCGCCCTTCGAGCAGTACAGCCCCGCGGCGGAGCAGGGCCCCTATACCGACCTCTACGCGCTGGGCGGGGTGATGTTCTACGCCGTCACCGGCGAGAACCCGCCGGACGCGGTGCGGCGCATGAAGAGCGACCCGCTCGAGAAGGTGCTCGCCGCCGCGCAATCCTCCGGCAACTACACCCCCGGGCTGCTGAACGCGATCAAGTGGGCGATGACGCTCGACGAGACCAAGCGGCCGCAGACGGTGCAGGAGTGGCGCGAGGCGCTGCTGCTGCGGGCGCCCCAGACCACCACCACCATCCGCACGCGCGAGGTCGCCGCCGCCGGCGCCGTGGCGCGCGCGGCTCCCGCCCCCGCGGCGGCGCCGGACCTCGAGGTGTATTCCGCCCCGCTCACGCCGGCCTCCGCCGATACGCAGGACATCGGCAAGCTCCTCGAGCGCCGGGAGATGCTGGATAAGGCGGTCAAGGACAAGTTCCAGCGCGTGCTGGCGGTGATGTTCACCGACCTGAAGGGCTCCACCGCCATGGCGGAGGCCTCGGGCGACATCGCTGTGCGCGGGATGCTCAAGCAGTACCACGACCTGTGCGAGACCTCGATCAAGGCGTACAACGGCACCTTGGTGAAGACCATCGGCGACGGCTCGCTTTCGCACTTCGTCGAGGCCACCGACGCCTGCCGCGCCGCGGCCGACATCCAGCGCGGCATGGAGGCGATCAACCTCTCCAAGCGCTATCCCGCCCTGCTCCTCGCGCGCATCGGCATCCACACCGGCGAGTGCCTGCTGGAGAAGAACGACGTCTTCGGCGACGTGGTGAACACCGCCTCGCGCTTCGAGTCCTCGGCTCATCCCGGCGAGATCCTGATCTCCGAGGAAACCTACAACGCGCTCTCGGACAAGGCGGAGTTCTACTCGCGCTTCGACCGCGAGGTGACGCTGAAGGGCAAGAGCATGCCCTTCAAGGCGTTCATCGTGTTCTGGGATCCGAAGGAGATCGAGCTCGACCGGGCGCGCCCGGTGGCCAAGGCCAGGCCGCCCACCCCCGCCTGGAAAATCGCCGCATGGCTCGGCGTCCCGCTGGTGCTGCTGCTGGCGGCCGCGTTCTACATCACCGGCGGCGGCAAGTTCGGCGGCGAGGAGACGCGCTCGATCAACTACTCGGTGCCGAAGTAGCGCGCCTTACTTCCGGCTCCTGCGCCACTTCCGCAGCACGAAGAAGAGCCCGATCGCGAAGCCGCCCAGCGCCACCGCGATCACGCTGTAGTACGCCACCGGCCGCGTGTAGAAGAACGACTCGACCGCCGAGTAGGTGCCTTCCTTGCCCGTCGCGTAGCGCGGCCCGGCGTCCATCGCGGTCACCTTGGGATCGAGCTCGCCCGACTCGATCAGAACCAGGTCCCCCTTGCTCTGGGATTGCACGGTGCCGGTGAGGAGCTGGCGGCTTGCCTCCAGCACGTCCGCGGCGCTGCTCGCGGTCAGCATCACCACGCTGCGCCCCGACTGCCACGGCGACTGGAACTGCATCAGCAGGCCGCGCCCGGCGCCGAGCGCGCTCTGCTGGCGGCTGGTGGCGATGGACGCCTCGGTGTTCCAGCCGCGCACCACCGGGTAGGGCACCACCACGCCGTCTTCCAGCAGCTTGAGCGGCGCGCTCGCCCGCAGCTCGCGATCTATCGCCGGGGCCGGGCCCACCACCAGGATCTCGCCCGCCTCGGCCGGCCGGTCGTAGGTGAAGGTGAGGCCGAAGAGCGGAAAGCCGTTGCGCTGCGTGGCGAGGCCCACGAGGTTCAGCGCCGCGCCCAGCGTGCGCTCGTCCTTGTCGGCGAGCCACACGTAGGCGTCGTGCCCGTCGGGCCAGCGCGTCATCGGGAAGCCGGAGTGCATGAAAAGCTCGAGCTTGGGGAGCTCCACGAAGTGCGGCATCGCCGGGAAGCGGATCGACGAGTTGTCGTAGAGCGTGAAGAACATGCCGTCGGGCTGCAGCAGGTCGCAGAGCTGGCCGCCGGAGTTCAGGTGCGCGCCGAAGGTGATGGTGTTGCCGCCCGGCTGGAACACGTAGGTCGGGATGTCGACCTCGTAGTTCTCGATGAAGGTACCGCCCGCGGCGTCGAGGCGCACGGCGCGCACGCCCCGGCCGTTCACCGAGATGTTGAGCGCCGAGTCGTTCTTGAGGCCCACGCCGTAGGAGAAGTTGAGCAGCAGCTTCGCGTGCTGGTTGGGACGGATGTGGAAGTCGGGCGGCAGGCGGAAGCCGATGCTGCGCTCGCCGGGATTCAGCCCGATCCAGCTCTGCGTCGGGAAGTCGAGCGTGCGCAGCGCGTACTTGGTGTCGGTAGCGATCGTCTCGCGGCCGCTGTACTGGCTCACCGACGGGAGCGCGAACTCGAAGGCGCTCAGCTCGTCGCTGCCGGGGAAGCGGAAGCTGATATTCGAGAACGTGATCGCGGCGAGCTTGGTGGCGGCATCGTCCTCGCCCGAGAGGAGCAGGAGCGCGTGGGCCGGGTCGGCGGCGCCGTCGGCGCCCACCATCGGCAGCAGCTTCAGGTAGCCGCCCTTGATCGCCGCATCCATCTTGCCGGCGCCCGCCACCTGCTGCATGAAGCTGCGCTTGCCGACCACCACGTTGTCCACGCCGGGCTTGAGCGTGCGCGACACGCTGAAGCCGACCTTGCGGTAATCGAAGCGGCGCGCGACACCGGAAGCCACGATGCCGGCCAGCGCGGCGCTACTCGCCGAGTTGTCCGGGATCACGATGTGCACGTCGCCGCCCGGCATGAGGCGCGGATCGAAGACGTGCGTGGACAGCGCCGAGAGCTCGCGCGGCAGGGACTTGAGCTCGTACTCCATCTCCACGTAAGACTCGCGCAGGCTGATGTTGGTCCACAGGTCCGGCGGGCACGGGCTCTCGCACTGCCCGCGCGGCGTGGTGTGCTGGCCGACCTCGAAGGTGATCGCGTTGTAGCCCGGCTGCAGCAGAGGCAGCGGGAGCTGCACGCCGAGCTTCACCTCGGGCGCCAGCGGGTTCAGCCGCGCCTGGATCACCGGTTCGCCGCGCACGCGGACCACCAGCGTGGAAGAATCGGGCGCGAGGTTGGTGGAGACGGTGTAGCGCAGGTGCAGCGCGGCCGCCTTCACCTGCCAGCGCTCCGGGATCGGCACCTGGATCTCGCGCCGGTCGGAGATGCAGCGCAGCTCGATCTTCTTGAGTCCCGTGAGTTGCTCGAGGGGCAGCTTCATGGTGGCCGCCTGCGACGTGAGCGCCACGGCGGCGGCGGCGAGCGCCACGGCGCCCCTGCGCGCGGCGCGCAAGCCCACCTTCACGTAATGCCACGCCGCGCGCGCCACGATGACGTTGCAGACCCATGCGCCGCGAAGGCCCAGGCCACCCAGCTGGCGGAAGAGATGGAATAACGGCAGCCTCTGGGAGCGCAGCTGCCACACGGCGAGCCAGCGGCGGCTGTCGCCGTAGACGAAGCGCACGATGTCCGGATAGGACTCCGCGGCATCGATGAACGTGACACCGATCACCGTGCGGCCGTCGCTCTGGGCGGTGCGTTGCGCCTCGCACTGGAAGTAGCTCACCAGGCCGTCGGCGCCCGCTGCCTCCACCAGCACGCGCTCGCGCTCGGCGAGCGGGAAGTCGATCTTCGCGAGGAAACCCACGCCGGTGAGCGACAGGTCGAGCAGCTGCACCTCGATCCGCTTGTTGAGGCGCGGGAACTGCACCATCGCCGTGCCGCCCACCGAGAGCCGGTGGTGCGAGCGGTTCTGGCGCTTCTCCCACAGCGCCCCGATCGAGGCCGTGGCGAGGTAGATGTTGTAGAGGCCCCAGATCAGCGTCACCGCCACCATGTCGCGGAACTCGGGCTGCGACCACAGGCGCCAGACCCCCATGCCGGCCGCGAACACGTTGACGCACAGCAGGGCGAAGAACACGAGCGAGAGCGCGTTCAGCTGCTCGCGGCGCACGCCGATGCCCTTGGGCGTCACCTTGAACGTGGGCCGGTGGGGATGGCGCACCGTGTCGATCACGGCGGGTGCGAGGAACACCGATTGCACGCTCTCGTAGATTTCCGAGAAGAACGGCCGGCGGGTACGCCCGAAGAGGTAGTCGGTCACGATGAAGGTCGAGAAGACGTAGGGCAGCGCGTACGCGATGATCTGCGGCGCCGACGCGTGGTAGATGGCGAGCCCGAAAATCAGGAACGCCGCCGGGGCAACGAAGTAGATGAGGCGGGCGATGCCGAAGAATCAGAACAGGCAGCAGTTGAAGTAGCAGAGGCGCTGCGCGAGTGTCAGCCCCGGCACGAAGAGCGGGTCGTGCAGCACGAAGATCTGCACCATGCCCTGCGCCCAGCGCGTGTGCTGCAGCATGTAGTCGGCGTACGATTCGGGCGCGAGGCCGCACACCATCGGCTGGTTCACGTACACGCTGCGGTAGCCGCGCCGGTGGAGCTCGAAGGCGGTCTCCGCGTCCTCGGTGATCGACTGCCCCGCGATCCCGCCCACTTCCTCGAGGCACGAGCGGCGCATCACCGCCGCGGATCCACAGAAGTAGCTCGCATTCCACGAGTCGAGGCCGGGGTGCGTCACGCGGTAGAACATCTCGCTCTCGTCGGGCACCGGAATACCCGCGCCCATCGCCTTCTCGGCGGGCGCCGCGTTCACGAAGAAGTGCGGCGTCTGCACCAGGAACACCTTCGGGTCGGCGATCAGGTAGCCGAGCGTGCGCTGCAGGATCTCCACCGTCGGCACGTGGTCGCAGTCGAGGAACAGGATGTACTCGCCCTCGGAGTTGTGCATCGCGTGGTTGAGGTTGCCCGCCTTCGCCGAGCGGTTGGTCTCGCGCGTGAGGTAGGTGGCCCCGACCTCGTCGGCCACGTCCTTCAGCCGGTAGCGGCGGCGCCAGGCCTCCATGCCGGGCTCGCCATCCTTGCCGCGCTTGGCCACGGTGCCGCCGTCGTCGCAGATGAAGATCCGCATCTTCTCGCGCGGGTAGTCGATCTGGCTCGCGGCGAGCGCGGTGAGCCGCACGATCTCCGGATCCTCGCTGTACGTCGGGATGAATATGTCCACCGTGGGCCACGTGGCACGGTCCGCGGGCATCGGCTGGGGTTCGCGCTCGAGCGGCCACATGTTCACGAAGAGCCCCAGCAGGTGCACCGTGATCGAGTAGAGCTCGGCCGCGAAGAGGAGCGACATCCCGACGAAGTCGACGGGGTTGGTGTAGATCAGCGTCTCGACGCTGCGCCACCACAGGTAGCGCAGCGTGAGGTAGCCGGAGAGCAGCACGAACACCAGGCGCCACCCGTTGTTGCGCGTGCCCGGCAATCGGCCCACGCCGAAGAGGAGCGCGACACAGATCCAGCCGGAAGCGAGCTGGATCGTCTCGGCGAAATGGCCCTCGCGCAGGTGCACCATGTAGAGCAGCACGCCCGCCAGCAGCACCATCGGCACCATCCTGGCCGGCACTTTGCGGATCTCGGCCAGGCTGCGCCGCACCGCTCCGCGGGGGCGCTGGATGTGGATGGTGCGCGGCGAGGCGGCCATGGCGAGGTGGCCTAGGGAGGTGTCGCGCGGGGGGCGCGGCGCGTGGGAGTGGCGGGCGCGGGCGGCGGGAACGCGGCGGCGCGCTCTTCGCCCTTCGGCTCCGCGCGCGGCACGGGTGGCGGCATCGGGGTCACCAGCCCGCCCTTCTCCTCGTAATAGAGGAGGCGCGCGCCGTTCTTCTCGTCGTATTGCGATATCCCGCTGGGCACCCCCTGCACGGTCGCCTCTCGCTTGGGGGCGACCGGTTGCGCCGCGGCGGCCAGGGCCAGCGTGGCGGCAGCACAGAGGAGCGTTGTTTTTCCCATGGGTGCGCGGGGGGCGATGCCGGGATCTTCTTGTTGGTTACAGCTTGTAGCACGGCTGCCAAGTCAAGGCCAGCACAGGCGTCAATCGCCGCGCTCGCGCAGCGCCACCTTGCAGAGCAGGAGCAGCACCGCGGAGTAATAGGACTGCCCCTTCTCGAGCGCGGGAAGCGCCTCCGCCCGCACGCGGGGGTAGCCCACCGCCACCTGCGCGATCGCCCGGATGCCCGCCGAGGCGCCCTGGCTGTCCACGCTGTCGTCCTTCAGGTTGGTCCATGCCGGCAGGTCCCGCGCGCCCTGGTAATGGCCCCAGAAATCGCGATAGGGCTTCATCAACGCCTCGGTATCGCGCCGCGCCCAGAGCAGGTACACCGGGATCCGCACCGCGTCGTAGCCGAAGCGCTCCGGCGGCGGCCCCGCGGGTGCCACGCGCGGCCCGAGACGCAGCCAGTCCGGCGGCAGCCGCCAGCGGCCGAAGTATGAGTAGCCGAGGAGATCGAGGCCGTTCGCCGCGAGCTGCGCCCATTCCGGCGACGGGTCGGCGCGCTCCAGGTCGCGCAGCGCCGGGTACACCCAGTACGAGAGGTTGATGACCTGGCCCTCGACCTTGTCGAAGCCATCCAGCCCCGGCACCAGCACCAGGCCGTGGGTGCTGCGGCGCACGAGCTTGGCACGGATGTCGGCGGCGAGGCGGCGCGCGGCCGCGGCATGGGCCGGATCGCGCCAGCGCTCGTGGGCGCGCCAGAGGGCCCAGGCCACCAGCAGGTCGCCGTCGGAGGCGTTGTTGCGATCGGTGGCGCCGCCTTCGGGCTGCCAGCGCCAGGCGAGCAGCGCATCGTCGCGCACCTGCAGGTTCACGCGCGTCCACTGCCAGAGCTTGTCCAGGGCGGCGCGGTCGGCGTGATGCACCGCGAAGATCATCGCGTAGCCCTGCCCTTCGGAATGGCTGATGCCGGCCTGCCCCGTGTCGACCACGCGGCCCTCGGCGGACACGAACTCGCGCTTGAAGAGGTCCCAGTCCGCGTCGGCGATGGCGGAATGCGGGGCCGAGGCGAGCAGCAGCGCGGCGAGGAAAGAAACGAGCCCGCGGATCATTTGCGCGGCCATGGGGGCGGCGGCTCGGGCGGCAGCGCGATCGGCGCGGCCTTCGGCGCCAAGGGCGTCGCCGCCACCGGGGAAGCCTCCTCGGGCAGCGCCTGCCCGGCTTCGGCGGCGGCGAGCGCCGCGAGGCCCCGCTTCACGCGCGGGTCGTCGGGCGCGATGCGCTGGGCGCGGGCGAGCAGGATGCCGGCGGCGCGCAAGTCGCCCGCGCGGATGCGCTCGCGCGCGGCGGCTACGAGCCGCGCGGGCTCGTAAGCGGCGTAAGGTTGCGGCGTGGGCTCGCTGCCTTGCGCGCCCGCCTGGATCGCAAGCACCAGCAGGACCGGCGCGGCCGCGAGGCTCGCAAGCAGCAGGGACGCGCGGCCGGCGGCAAAGCGAGCGAGCAGCAACGAGCCAAGAAGCGCGCGCATCAGTAGGGCCATCCCGGCAGTCCCGACTCGGGAGGAAGGCCCACCGGGCTCGCGGCCGCGCCTCCCGGCGTGAAGCGCGCGTAGAGCAGCACGCGGCTCGGGGTGTAGTTGGTGGAGTGCTCGAGGTCGACCCGCGCGCCGATGAAGAGTCCACGGGCCACCTGGTGCTCCACGGCGCCGGCGAGCGCCGCGCCGAAGCTGCGCCCGTTGCGGCCGCCGGCGTGGAACGGGTCGCCGCCGAGCGCTTCGGCCGCCGACTGCAGCGACGCATCCGTGGGAAAGTACGGCGCGCGCCGCGATTCGGACCACGCCACCGACACTGCGGCTCGCAGCAGGTACGAGGTAAGCGCGGTGCGCGCGGCGAAGGTGACCGGCAGCCCGAGCGAGCGATACCACTTCGGGCTGTAGTAGCCGCCGTGGCCGAAGGTGTACTCGCCGGCGTTCTCGCTGAAGCGCCAGAACATCCCGGTGAGGCCGGCCGCCAGCGTGCGGTCGCCCTCGTTCACAAAGCGGCGGTAGAAGCCCGCCATCACCTCGCCCTTGTCGTTGTCCTGCACGTTGCGTCCGGTGAGCCGGTAGAGGCCCGCGAGGCCCCACGCGCCGTACTCGCCGCCGCTGTCGCGCGCCACGTTGACCCGCACGCCGTTCGCGACGACACCGCCCCACACCTGGCCGGTATTCGGATCGCGCATGCCGGCGTAGGAAAGCTGGCTGCTGGGAAGCGGCCGCCGCGACGCATCCACCGTGTACGACATCGGACCCAGGTCGCCGCGCCACGCGACGCCGCCCACCCAGTTCACCACCGGGAAGCCGAGCGGCGAGCTGCCGAGGTCGGCACGCAGCGCGCCACGCTCGAAGCCCGCGGCCAGCGCGAGGCCCTGCTCGGAAGCGCTCGGGCCCTGCGCCGCGCACGGGGAAGGGCACAGCAGCAGGCTGCCGAAGGTCGAAGCCTCGCCCGGGTCGTTCACGTCGAGCGTGCCGCTCGCGACATACGCCGGCGTCGCGCGCAAGAACCACTGGCCCTCGGGTTTGCGCCCCTGGCGCCAGGCGAGCGGCAGTTCCGCCGCCAGCAGCCGCGACTTCCCCTTGCTGCCCGAGCGGTAGAGGGAATCCAGCCCGCCGAGGTACCAGTCGGCGCTCGCGTCGAGCATCGTGGCGAGGCGGCGGTAGCGCCAGCCCTCGTCCTCGCGCGGCTCGAGGGCCATCGCGCGCTGTTCGTGCACCGCGGCCTCGTCGAGCCGGCCCTCGCCGAGCGCCAGCCGCCCGGCCTGCCCGAGGGCGCGCGCATCGTCGGGCGCTTGCGCGAGCGCCGCCGCCAGGTGCGGCCGCGCCTCGGTATTGCGGCCCTGGTCGAGAAGCGTATCCACCAGTGCGAGGCGCACCTCCCGTTCCGCGGGGTTCGCCGAGAGCATCGCGTTGTACAGCGTGATCGCCTCGTCCGCCTGGCCCGCGGTCCTCATGGCGCGCGTCTCGCGCAATGCGAGCGAGAGCTTGAGGCGGGCGAGCGACTCCTGCCGCTCGCCGCCCGCACCCGGGGCCGCCGACATGCGCGCGAGCTGCTCGCGCAGCTCGGCATCCTTGCCGAGCCGGTTGAGCGACCGGGCGATGTCCATGTCGAGCTCGGGATCGTCGCCCGCGGTAGCCTGCATCGCCGCGAGAACTGCCGCCCCCTCCGCAGCCTGGCCCCGTTGCGCGAAGGCCAGCGCGCGCTCGCCCTGCACCGAGACCCAGAGGCGCCGCTGCAGGCGCGTCATGTTGACGCTGCGCTCCCCGGGTGCGATGGCCTGCAGCACCGCGAGGGCCTCGGGCTCATTCCCGGCGCTGGAGAGGAAAAGCGCCATCGCGTAGCGCGTGTCGGCGTCCGTGGGCTTGCGGGCCAGCAGTTCCTCGAAGATCGCCCGCCCGCGCGCCACGTCCCCGCGGCCGGCGTAGAGGCGCGCGAGGTCGTGGCGCAGCCACGGGTCGTGCGGGTCCAGCGGCATGGCGGCCTCGAGGGCCGCGATCGCCTCGCCGTTGCGGCCGGCCGCCTCCAGCTTGCGGGCCTCCCCACGCAAGCGGGTCGCGCGCATGTCCCGCACCGCGTCCTCGATCGAGCGGCGCGCTTCGGGATCGAGGCTCGTCGCCAACCCCTCGGCCTCGCGGTCGCGGCCGGCCGCGACCAGCACGCGGGCCAGCTCGGCGGTGGCGCTGCCCTCGTTCGGATCGAGGGCGCGGGCGGCGGTCGCCCTGGCCTCGGCCTCGTCGAGGCGCCCGGCGTCGCGTGCCTCGCGGGCCTCGCGCAGCAACGCCCAATAGCGCGACGTGGCGGCGAGCTTTTCCCACTTCCCGCGGCCCGCCGCGTCGAGCTTCGCCGCACGCTCGAACTGCGCCACCGCCTCGGCATGCCGTCCCTGCCGCATGCGCGTGAGCCCCAGGGCGCCCACCGCCTCGCCCTCCTCGGGATGGATCGCGAGCGACTGCTCGAGGAGCGTGGCGGCCTCGTCGAGCCGCCGCGCCTCGAGGGCGGCGATGCCCTCGCGCTTGGCGCGCAGGCCCGGGTCGTTGCGCACCCGGCGATCGCGGTCCACGGCGCGCGTCGATTCCTCGAGACGCTCGACGACCGCCGTGTCTCCGGGGTTTGCCGCGATGTAGTCGCGCAACGGCGGCAGCGACTCCTCGACCGGATCCATCGCGAGCACCGCGCGGCGCCAGGCCTCGCGCGCCTGCCGCGACACCGCGGGCACCTCCGACATCTCACGCAGCTTCCTGAGCGTCTCGGGCGCTGCCGGCTTGCGGCTCGCCATGTGGATCGAAAGCGCCACCTGGAAGCGCGGATCGTCCGGGTGGCGGCGCGCGATTTCCGCGATCTGCGCCCGCGCGGGCTCCCAGCCGTCGCGCGTCGCGCCCAGCACCTGGGCGCCCTCGAGCGCCAGCTCATCGTCGGGATAGCCGTCGGCGAAGAGCGCCTGCCAGGCCTTGAGGGCCTCGTCGTGGCGCCCGGCGCTTCGCAGTTGCCGCGCCTGGCGCAGGCGATCGCGGTCGGGGCCACGCAGGCGCAGCAGGCTTGCGAGCTGCGCGGTGGCGCGATGGTTCGGCTGGGCCGATTGCATCCGCTGCAAGGTGGCCGCCGCCTCCCGCTCCTGGTTGGCGCGCAGCTGCAGCCGTCCAAGGGCGAGCAGCGCGTCGGGATCGTTGGGGGCGAGCCGGATCGCCTTTTCCACCTCCTCGCGCGCGAGGTCGTCGCGCTGCCGCGCCTGCCAGAAGAGCGAGCGCTCGAGGAGTACCGCGACCTCGGCCCCGGCCGCGGCGGCGGTGGCCGGCCCCAGCGCCAGCAGCAGGAGCGCGGCGCAGAGCCGCGCGGTCACGCGGCGCTCCGCGCGGGGGTAGCCGCGCGCCGGCGCTTGCGGAAGATGAGCACGAGCCCGAGGACAGCGGTGCCGAGCACCACCACGGCAGCCCCCACCGCGCCCCAGCTCGAGGCCCACGACGGCGAGCCGGCCGTGTACGTGGGGCCGAGCAATCCCCACTGCACGCGGTTGGGCAGCATGAAGGCGACGCTGCCGCGCACCTCGCGGCGCAAGTCGCCGTCGTCCAGCACGTCGAGCACGCGGGCCATCTGCTCCGGCACGACGGCAGTCACTGCGACCACGCTGCGCCCCGAGGTGACCGGCGACTCGAACCCGTAGATCGCGGCGAGCGGCCCGGAGCCCTCGAAGCTCACCGGCATCGCGCCCGCATCGTCGCCACTGCGCAACCCCAGCCAGCGCGTGAGCGCGACATGGCGCGGCACTGGAACGTTCACGCGCCGGGAATAGCCGGCCATCGCGATCGGCACCGAATCGGCCCACCGGTCGAGCAGCGCCTGCTGCGGAGTCGTGCCGATCACCAGCAGGTCCGCGTCCGCGAAGGCGGCGTCGTCCCGGGGTCCCACGACGCGCACGCGCGTGGCCGGGACGCCGGTGGCCTCACCCATGCGGCCCATCAGCGCGAGGAGCGTCGTGATGTCCGGGGCGCTGGCGGGCTGCGGCATGACGACCACGGTCTGCGAGAGGTCCGCGTGGCGCGTGAACGGGTAACCGATCGCCGCGAAGTGCTCGAGCGCCGGCAGCGTGGCGCGATGGGCGAGTCCGGTGAAGTCGATCGTCGATTCGGGCGACACCGCCACCTTCACGATGTCGGCGCGCGGCGCGAGGCAGCCGGGGTCTTCCTTCATGGCGTAGCGCAGCGCGAGCTGCAACCGCGAGCGCGGGCGCCAGCGCGAAGGCGGGATGAAGAGCTCGCGCGCCTCCGACATCGGCTGGTAGGCGGTGCGCATCGGCAGCACCTCCACCAGCTCGTCGTCGAGGCCCACGTCGAGGTAGGTTTCGGCCGCGCACGCGGGCGGCGTGTAGTTCACCTTGAGGTTCACGGGAATGCCCGCGCCGCGGCCGTTCACGAGGTCCGGCGGGACGCGCAGGTCGATGCGGATCGGCGGCAGTTGCGGGGCGCGGCCGGTGACCTCGAGCTGCTGCGGGCCGTCGACCAGCTCGGCGAATTTCATCGGCCGGTCCATGCGCACCAGGTTTGCCGCATCCCATGCGGCGCGCGCCGCCGGCTCCTCCGCTTGCTTGACCTGCACCGCGGCGCCCGAGAGCGGCGCGCCACCCGCGACCAGCGTGCGGACCGCGGCCTGCAGGTCGGCGGCATCGCGCCCCATTACCAGAAGGAGCTTCGAGCGGTTGTCGGCGGGATTGGCCATGACGCGCAGCTCGGGGCCCGCGGCCGGCGGCAGCGACGCGAGGAACGCCGGGCGCTCGGCGTTGGTGGCGAAGGCGACCCCGTGGCCCGGCGCGGGCGCATCGAGGTGCGCCGGGAAGCGCACGCCGCGCCAGCGCGCGAGGCCGCCGAACCAGGAGGCGACGGCCGCCGCGGAGCGCAACGTGCCGTGCGAGGGCCGTGCTGCGAACACGAACGGGATCGTGACGCGGCGCTCGTCGTGGCGGTCGAAGAAGGGCTCCGGCAGGCTCGCCAGCTCGTCGGCCACGGCGAGCGGCTGCAGCGCGAGCTCGATCTCGCTCGTGCCGCTCACGTCGGCCCAGAGGCCCGGGCGATCGGGCGACGGGGCGCTCCCCGGCGCCGCGACCAGCGTGATCACCAGCTTGTTGAATCCGACGATGAGGCGCGGATCGAACGAGAGCTCGCGCAGGACCGGCTTGCCGGCCTCCGCGGCGGTGACCGGGAGGGTGCCGATCACCTGGTCGTTCAACGTGACGCGCAGGTGGGAGATGCCGGGCGCCAGCGCGGGTGAGGTGGCGTAGCGCACGCGCAACTGGGCCGCGGTCACCAGCTCGTCGGCGCGCTGGCCGAAATCCACCGTGGCGGTGGCGCCGTCGCCGCGCAGCTCGAGGGCCGGGCGCGCGCCGAAGTGCGTGAACGGGGTGCGACGCGAGTCCTGCGCGCCCGCCGCGGGCAACGCGAGGGCCAGCAGCATGCACGCAACGACGCGCTGCGACGCGACCATCCTCTCCCCGATTCTTGGACTGGCTGTCGGCCGATTCTAGTCTAGAATCGCGCGTCCGCCCCCGAAGGAAGCCACGATGCAAGAGCAGTCCTCGGTGTTCGGTTGGAGGCGCGCCTCCGACCTGCTCGGCGCCTGGAGCCTGTATTTCGTCGCCAAGCTGGCGCTCTTCGCGATGGGGCTCATTGGACTGCACCTGGTCGAGAACCTGGTGTTCGTGGTGCTGCTGGCGGCCCTCTCCACGCCACGCCTGCGCCGCTGGCGGCCGTGGGTCGGCGTGCCGATCGCGCTGGCGCTCCTCTATTACGACTCGTGGCTGCCGGGGCTCTCACGCGTGGTCTCGCAGGCGGGGCTGGTGGCGGGATTTAGCGGCGCCTACCTCGCGGAGCTCGCCGGGCGCTTCGTGAACCCGGTGGCGCTCGCGGTCACCGCGGTGGCGGTGGCGGTCGCCTTCGCGGCGCTGCGCTTCGTGCGCATCGACGCGCTGGTGGTCGTGGCGATGGTGGCGATGGCGCTCGCGATGTCACCGCCCGGCAAGGCGCCCGCCGCTCCCGTCGCGGCTTCGGGCACGGCGGCGAAACCCTCGGAGCCGGTGAATACGCCCGACGCGCAGCTCGCCGATTTCCTCGCGAAGGAAGCGAAGCGCTCGGTGTCGTTCGCGGCGCCCGCCGCGGATGCGGCGCCGTTCGACGTGATCTTCGTGCACGTGTGCTCGCTCTCGTGGGACGACATCGAGGCGGCGGGACTCTCGGGACATCCGCTGCTCGCCTCGTTCGACATCTTGCTGAAGCGTTTCAATTCCGTATCCACCTATAGCGGGCCGGCCGCGATCCGCTTCCTGCGCGCGCCGTGCGGGCAGCCCTCGCACAAGGGCCTTTATGTGGCCGCCGCGCCGCAATGCCTGCTGATGCCGGGCCTGCAGGCGGCCGGCTTCGAGACGCAGCTCGCGATGAACCACGACGGGCATTTCGACGATTTCCTGGCGCAGGTGCGCGCGCAGGGCGTGCAGGCGGCGCCGGTGCCGCTGAAGGACGTGGCCGCGCCCCAGCGCGCGTTCGACGGCTCGCGCATCTACGACGACGGCGCGATCCTCGGCCGCTGGCTCGAGGCGCGCGGCAAGTCGCCGGCGCCGCGGACGGCGCTCTACTTCAACACCATCTCGCTGCACGACGGCAACCGCCTGCAGGCCGAGCCATCGCTCAAGAGCACCGACTCGTATCCCCGACGGCTGAAGAAGCTGCTGGACGACGTCCAGGGCTTCACCGACAAGCTGGCGGCGAGCGGCCGGCGCGCGGTCCTGGTGGTGGTCCCGGAGCACGGCGCGGCGTTGCGGGGCGATGCGATGCAGATCGCCGGGCTGCGCGAGATTCCCACGCCCGCGATCACGCTGGTGCCGGTGGGCGTGCGCGTGATCGGGCCCGACGCCAGGCGTTCGGGGGACGCGATCTCGTCGTCGACACCGGCGAGCTTCCTCGCGGTATCGCACATCGTGTCGCGCATGCTCGCCAAGCCGCCCTTCGGCGCCGCCGGCTTCCGCGCCGCCGACTACGTGGAGGGCATGCCCGCCACCGACCTGGTCTCGGAGACCGAGGCCGCCACGGTGATGGCGCGCGGCAACGGCTACTGGATCCGCGAGCAGGGCGCGTGGAAGGAGATGGCCGCGGCGCCCGTCCGATAGAATGGCCCGATGGCGCCGCGCTTCTTCCAGAACACCATCGCGCTCGTCTACGATTTCGACGGGACGCTCTCGCCGCAGCCGATGCAGGAGTACACGGTGCTGCCCAAGATCGGCGTGGAGCCGGCGCGGTTCTGGGCGATGGTGGACGAGGACGCGCGCAAGACCTCCTCCGACAAGATGCTCGTCTACATGCGGCATATCCTCGAGGCGCTCGAGCGCGCGAAGGTGGACGTGAAGCGCGCCGACTTCGCCGCCATGGCGCGATCGATCGAATACTTTCCCGGCGTCACCACGTGGTTCTCGCGCATCAATGCCTATGCGAAGAAGCGCTCGCGCGGGCAGGTGGCGCTGCGGCATTACCTCATCTCGGCGGGGCAGCGCGAGATCCTCGATGGCGTCTCGATCAAGAAACACTTCACGCGGATCTACGCTTCGGAGTACCACTTCAACCACCATGGGGTCGCGACTTTTCCCAAGTTCCTCGTCACCGATACCTTGAAGACGCAGTTTTTGTTCCGCATCAACAAGGGCATCGAGGACGTGACGGAGTCGATCAACGAGCACATGCCCGAGGCGGACCGGCCGATTCCATTCTCGAACATCGTGTACGTGGGCGACGGGATGACCGACGTGCCCTCGATGGCGCTCACGAAGAAGAACGGCGGGCACTCGGTGGCGGTGTTCAACCCCCTGAAGGCTCGCGAACGGGCGACGTGCGTGAAGCTGCTCGACGCCGGGCGCGTGGACTTCATCGCGGAGGCCGATTACCGGCGCGATTCGAAGCTTTCGCGGCGGGTCGAGTTGCTGCTGGATTCGATCATCGCCGAGGTGGCTTACCGGCGCGAGGCCCATGCTTGCGTGATGGAGAACCGGGCGGGCCGCAAGCGATGAGCGCCCTCACCTTCCTCGCGCTGCGCCGCATCGCCGACGGGCGCTTCCATTCGGGGGAGGACGTGGCGCGGGACCTGGGGCGCACTCGCGCTTCCCTTTCGGAGGCGCTGAAGAAATCCGCTGATCTGGGGGTCGAGCTCTTCTCGGTGCGCGGGAAAGGTTACTGCCTCGCGGCGCCGATCGAGTTTCTCGACGCTTCGGTGGTTTCTTCTTCGCTTGTCGCCGGCTCGCGCATCCGGCTGCAGGTGGTCGACGAGATCGCCTCGACCTCGACGCGGCTGCTGGAGATGGCCGCGGCCGGTGCCCCTTCGGGCACGTGCCTCGCCGCCGAGTGGCAGAGCGCGGGGCGGGGGCGGCGCGGGCGGTCGTGGGTGTCCTCGCTCGGCGGCTCGCTGACCTTTTCGCTGCTGTGGCGCTTCGAGCGCGGGGCCGGTCACCTCGGCGGACTTTCGCTCGCGGTGGGGCTTGCGGTGGCGCGGGCGCTTGCTGCGTGTGGCGCGGCGCGCGTGCAGGTGAAGTGGCCGAACGACGTGCTGGTGGATTTCCACAAGCTCGCGGGGATTCTCGTCGAGACGAGCGGCGAGATGGCGGGGCCGAGCGTGGCGGTGGTGGGCGTGGGCGTGAATTTCCGGCTGGCGGATGCGGTGGTCGATCGGATCGACCAGCCTGTCACCGATGTTTCTCGCGCGGCTTCGTCCGCGCCTTCGCGGTCCGGGCTGCTGGGGGCGCTGCTGCGGGAGTTGGAGTCGGTGCTGGCGCGTTTCGAGCGCGACGGCTTTGCACCCTTTCGCGCCGACTGGCTTGCCTTGCATGCGTACCAGGGCCGGCCGGTGCGCGTGCTGCCCGCGGGCGAGGCCCCCTTCGATGCCACCGTCACCGACGTCGGCGCCGACGGCACCCTCCTCGTCACCCGATCCGGCGGGCGCATCGTGCCCCTCTCCTCCGCCGAAATCTCGCTTCGCGGGAAATAATTGGGTCAGAACAGAATTTCCATGGCCGAGAAAAAATCTGTTCTGACCCAATTATTCTTGGCGATCGATGCCGGGAATACGCGCATCAAGTGGGGTGTGCACGATGGCGCCGGGTGGGTGGCGACCGGTGCCATCGCGACCGTCGATGCGGGCCAGCTGTCCACGGCGTGGCCGGGGGCCGGCAAGGTCGATCGCGCGATTGCCAGCAACGTGGCGGGGCCGAAGGTGCGGGAGATGATCGCGGCCGCCTGTTCCGGCGCCGGCATCGCGCTGGTGGTCATCGGCTCGCTGCCTGAACAACTCGGCGTCACCAACGGATATCGCAACCCCTCCCAGCTTGGCTCCGATCGCTGGGCGTCGCTCGTGGCCGCCCACCATCTCGTGGAAGGCCACAAGCTGGTCGTCAACGCGGGGACTGCGCTCACGATCGACGCGCTCGATGCGGCAGGCCACTTTGCGGGCGGCGTGATCGTGCCCGGACCTGCCCTGATGCGCCGCTCGCTCGACCAGGGCACGGCGGGGCTGCGGTTGACCGAGGGAGCCTTCGAGCCGTTTCCCCGCGCGACTCCCGACGCCATCACCACTGGCGCCATCGTCGCGACCACCGGGGCGGTGATGCGAATGGCGCAGGCAATGGCGGATCGGGGAACGCCGCCCGCTTCTGTCGTCCTCTCGGGCGGCGCGGCGAAAGAAATCGCCCCGCACCTTCCCTTCACCCTCTCGATCCACGAAAATCTCGTGCTCGAGGGCCTGAACCTCATCGCCCGCCGGTCCTGATACGTGTCCCGATTCCTCTTCTTCCTGCTGCTCCTCGCGACCCTCGGCTACGGCGCGCACCTGTATCTCTCCGGCCAGGCCGACAAGACCGACTTCGCGGCGCGGGAACGCAATCGCGACGAGGTGAAGATCGTGGGGGTCACGCCGCCCGTGGTCGCGGCCAAGCGCGCGGAGGAAGGCCGGCTCGCGGTGCAGAACCTTGCCGGCGCAGCTTGCGTGGAGTTCTACGGCATCCAGCCCGGCGATTCGATCCGCGCGCGGGAAGCATTCCAGTCGCTGCAGCTCGGGCCGCGACTGGTCGAGCGGAAGATCGAAGAAGTGAGCCGCTACTGGGTGTTCATTCCCGCCACCCGCGATCGTCGCGGCGCCGAGGCGCGCATGGCCGAGCTGCGCCGGCAGGGCGTGGCGGACCTCTCCATCCGCCCAGACAATGCCATCTCCATGGGCGTCTTCTCGACCGAGGAGGCCGCGCGCCGGTTCGTGACCTCCCTCGAGGCCAAGGGCATTCGGGGCGCCGAGCAGGGCCCCTTCGCCAAGGACCTGCGCGAGGTGGTGATGGTGATCCGCGAGCCCGACACCGAGACCGTCGCGCGCCTCACCGTGCTGCAGCGCGACTACCCCGGCACGCAGCTGCGCGCCGTGCCCTGCCCCCAATAATTGGGTCAGAACAGATTTTCCGTCGTCGCTTTACGCGGTCGTCCCCGAGGGAGCGGCTCCGCTTTCCTCCCGGTCAGGTGCTCCACCTCGCGACAATAATCTGCCGTCGCAAGTAGCCAACCCCGGTGCGTGCATTTGCGAATGCGGTCCAGATCGTCCTCGGAAAGCGGCGCCGCGAACATTTCCCTGTAGACCCGCTGCCGCTCCCGCTCATCGGCCGAAGTAGCGAGGACGAGCGGGTGCGGGGTCACGAGGTCGTCGGGGACGCCCCACGCCAGCTTTCGATAACTGGACCAGGGGTGCTCGCCCGGTCCAACTGCCAATCCAGACCGCACAGGATTCGAGTCGATGTACTGGTGGCACTTGAACAGGTAGCGCTCCACCTGGATGCCCGCCGCCTTGAAACGACCTTCGAACAGGGTTCCGGTCCGTCCGTAGCGATCGTTGAAGTATCGGACGTAGCGGCGACCGACATCCTGCATCATCTTGGACAACTCGAGCGGTCGCCCCGCGCTCACGATGAAGTGCATGTGATTCGGCATCAGCACATACGAGTGGATCGCCACGGGAGCGGCGTACCGTGCGAGACAGCCCAACATGAACAACCGGTCGCCATCGCAGTGGAAGATGGCCTGCTTGTCGTTACCGCGGACGATAACGTGGGCTGGGAGGTTGCCTAGCCAGTGGCGGAGGGGTCGGGGCATGCCTCCATAACGCCGGGCTCACGGCGCGGACGACAGGACGCGACGGAATTACCGGCGGAAAAACCTGTTCTGACCCAATTATTTCGAGGCGAAGCGGATGTCGCCGAAATAGGCGGTGATGCTGGCGCCGGTATTGTCCGAGTCGGACATGATGCCGACGGAGGCGACGCGAGGAGGATCCTCGCCGAAGGCGCGGCGGTAGTCGGCGAGCACGTTGTGCCGCTCGCCATGCCACACGTTCAGGTCGCGGGTGCCGCTGCCCGCCACCACCATTTTCACCCGAGAGGTCATGTGGTGCGTGATGATGGTGCCCTCGGGGAGGCGGTTCTCCCAGATGTACATGAGCGTCGCGTAGGGCATGCGGTTGCCCGTCATCGCCAACGCGAGGTCGTAGTTCATCTGCTCTTCGGGGGGCAGCTTGTCGCGCCCGCCCTCGAAGGTCACGATCACCCGGGCGGGCGAATCCTCGACGTGGGCCTCGGTGTTGTTGGCGCCCTCGATCAGCTGGGGGATCCTCCAAGTCCACTGCAGCCAGGGCATCGACGCGAGGTCCACGGATACCGCATGCCGCAGCCCGGAAGCCGAGGCGTTGGCGATGGCCTTCACGACCGTAGTGCCGCCCACCTCCACCAGCGCGTACTCGGTCATCTTCTTCAGGCGCATCAGCCGCACCGGCAGCCAACCGGAAATGGCTTCGCCGGGCCGCAGCGCCGAGAACGGGTGCGGGTCAGCCTCGGAAGTGGTGGAAACCGGCGCGGAAGCGCAACCCGCGAGGAGCAGCAGAACCAGGGAGAGGGCGTGCGTCCGTCGCATGTACTTTTTTAGTATGCTGGGTTGGATGATCCGTGACAGAGCAGTCTATCGAACTCTCGCCGCCGCGTGCGCGATTCTTGCGTCGGGCTGCGCCTATGTCGACCCCCATTCCATCATCGGACGCCAGCTCCTGGACGAGACCGTCACGCCCAACGAGGTGGTGCCCTCCGTCCACCCCGCCCCGCTCTCCACGGAGCGCCGCCGGCAGGCATTCGACTTCGTCTGGAACACCATCCACGATCGCTACCACGACGTGACGCTCAACGGCGTCGACTGGTCCGCCATCGGGAAGCGTTACCGGCCCCTCGCCCTCGCCGCGTCGGACGACGACGCCTTCTGGGAGGTGCTGGACGTGATGGCCGGCGAGCTCAAGGACTCCCACACCCGGGTGGAATCCCCCAAGCGGGTGGAGCTGCGCAAGAAGGATGAAGCCATCACGCTCGGCTTCTCCTTCGTGCCCATCGACGGCAAGCTCGCGGTCCTCGGCGTCAATGGGGATTCCGACGCGTGGTGGGCCGGGGTGCGTTCCGGGATGCTCCTGAAACAAGTGAACGGCGAGGATGCCAACGCGCTCTACACCCGCCTCCTCGATGCGGCCCGCCTCTCCTCCACCGAGCGCGCGCGCCGCTCCACCGCCATGCGCCGCATCCTCAATGGCGAGATCGGCAGCAAGGTGGACCTGGTGTTCGAGCGGCCCGACGGCGGCGAGATCCGCGGCACCTTCGAGCGGCGCAAGGTTTCCTTCCGCCCCTCCGCCGGGCATCGCGTGCTCCCCACCGGCTACGGCTACCTTCGCCTTTCGCAATGGACCCTCGGCGTGATGCCGCGGGCGATGGAGGGGCTGGAGGCGCTCGCGAAAACGCCGGGCCTCGTGATCGACTTGCGCGGCAATCCCGGCGGGTCGGTGCATGCGGTGAATGCGCTCCTCGAGCGCTTCTTCACGCAGCGAGCCGACCTGGGCGATGTCACCACGCGCACGGGGCAGCCGGTCGCGATGCTCTTCGGCGCGGTGGAGATCATCAAGCTGAAGCAGGAGGTCGAGGGACGCGCCGACGCCTACGACAAACCGGTGGTGGTGCTGGTGAATGCGGGCAGCGCCAGCGGCAGCGAGCTCTTTTCCGGGACGCTGCAGGCGGTGGGGCGCGCCAAGGTGGTGGGGGAGCCGTCGTGCGGATGCCTGCTCGGCTTCCTCGGCTATGCGCGCGTGCCCGGTGGTGCCGAGCTCGCCTACAGCGAGGTGGGATTCGTGATGGCGAACGGGCGGCGCATCGAGGGCACTGGCGTGATTCCCGACGTGCCGGTGCCGCTCACGATGGAGGACCTTCGCGCGGGGCGCGATCGTCCGCTGGAGGAGGCGCAGGCGGTACTGGCGGCGATGGTCAAGCCGACGGTGGCGCGATGAGACCGGCTTCTTGAGCCCGCAGCGTCCGGAGCTCAACCCCGGCGTCACGCGCCGGGAGGTCTTCGCCTGGGCGATGTACGACTTCGCCAACTCGGGCTATACCACCGTGGTGCTCACCGCGGTGTTCGCGGCGTACTTCGTCTCCGGCGTGGCGGGCAACGCGCCTTGGGCCACCTTCGCGTGGACCGCGGCCCTTTCCGTTTCCTACGCGCTGGTGATGATCGCGGGGCCGATCGTTGGCGCGTGGGCCGACGGGCACGGATCGAAGAAGCGGGCCCTCGGGGTGAGCACCGTGGTGTGCATCGCCGGCACCGCGGCGCTCGCGTGGACGCAGCCCGGGATGGTGGCGTGGGCGGTGGTCTTCATCGTGATCTCCAACTTCGCCTATGCGATCGGCGAGAACCTGTGCGCGGCCTTCCTTCCCGAGCTCGCGCGGCCCGAGGCGCTGGGCAAGGTGTCGGGATGGGGATGGAGCCTCGGATATTTCGGCGGGCTGCTGGCGCTCGGCATCTGCCTCGCGTGGGTGATGACGGCGGAGTCGCGCGGCTCGACCACCGGCGCCGCCGTGCCGGGGACGATGATCATCACCGCGGTGATCTTCGGGCTCGCGGCCACTCCCACCTTCCTCTGGCTGAAGGAGCGGGCGGAGCCGGGGCGGGTTTCTTCGGTCGATGCTTCCGCGGGCGCGCTCGCACGCCTCGGCGAGACCTTCCGCTCGGCGCGGCAGTATCGCGACCTGCTGCTCGTGTTCCTGTGCGGCACCTGCTACCAGGCGGGGGTGGCCACCGTCATCGCGCTGGCCGCGATCTACGCCGAGCAGGTGATGGGGTTCAAGACCCAGGACACGATCATGCTGATCCTGGTGGTGAACATCACCGCGGCGATCGGCGCGTTCGGGTTCGGCTACGTGCAGGACCGCATCGGCAAGGTGTGGGCGCTGCGGATCACGCTGGTGGGGTGGCTTGCGATGGTGACGGTGTCGTACCTGTCGAAGGAGCAGTCGACGTTCTGGATCGCGGCCAACCTCGCCGGGCTTTGCATGGGGTCGAGCCAGTCGGCCGGGAGGGCGCTCGTGGCTTTCCTTTCCCCGGCCGGACGCAGCGCGGAGTTCTTCGGGCTGTGGGGGGTGGCGACTCGGCTCGCCGCCATCCTCGGGCCGCTCACCTACGGCGCGGTCACCTGGGCCACCGGCGGCAACCATCGGCTGGCCATCCTGCTCACCGGCGGCTTCTTCGTGCTGGCGCTTGTCGTCCTCGCGACCGTCGACGAGCGCCGCGGCCGCGCCCTCGTCGAATAATTGGGTCAGAACAGATTTATTGGGCTTGCGCGTTGGGGTCAGACTCCCAAATCCGTCGCGAGGCGCTGCTTGGGAGTCTGACCTTCAAGGCCGAGGCTGAAAAACCTGTTCTGACCCAATTATTTGTATGATGGCCCCCATGGCTACCCGGAAGAAGTCGCTCTACGAGATCCTGGGCGTTTCGCGGGATGCCAATTCCATCGACCTGGGCCTTGCGTACCGGCAAGCCCTGGCAGCCGCGGAGCGCGCGGTGCCGCAGGACCCCACCCAGCAGGCATTGATCGCCCAGGCGCAGGAGATCCTGCTCAATCCCGACCGGCGCGCGGCGTATGACGCGTCGCTGGTGACCGCCGCCGAGAAGGAAGCCGCGAAGGAGCAGGCAGGCGCGCCGGACCTGGACCTCGGCGGCGACGAGGCATCCGCGACCGCACGCAAGCTGCCGTGGCTGCCGATCGTCGGGGCGCTCGTCATCGTGGCGATTGGCGCCTTCTTCACCTTCCGCTCGACCCCGGTGCCCGAGCAGCGCGTGGCGGAAGCGCCCAAGACGGTAACGCCGATCGTGCCTCCCGCTCCGCCAAAATCCCGCAGCGCCAACGAGATCCTCACCATGGCGCTCCCCTCGGTCGGCCGCGTTCACAGCTACGACATGTCGGGCCGCATGACGCCGGTGGGACTGGCACTCGCGGTCGAGCAAGGCACGATGGTGACCACGTGCGACGGCGTCGTGGCGGGCACGCAATTGGTGGTAAAGCTCGGCGCGGAATCCCACTCCGCCAACCTGCTCATCACCGACGAGACGTTGGGCCTGTGCAAGCTCTCGGTGCCCGGAGTCGTGCTCCGGTCGCTGGTCGTCGCGGCCGATGAGCCCAAGGCCGGCGATACCATCCATGCGCTCAACGCGAACGACCAGGGCGAGATGGCGTTGACGAAGGGCACGGTGACGAAGGTCACGTCGGCGCCGCCGGGGCGCGTGCTCGAGATCTCGATGCCGATCTCTCCCACCGGCAGCGGCGGCGCCATCTTCGACGATTTCGGCCGCGTGGTCGGGATCGCCACCCTGCGCCCGGGTGCCGGAGCCTCCATGGCGCTGCCCGCCTCCGCCCTCGCGGAAATGCGCTCCCGCACCCGAAATTAATGGGGTCAGAACAGGTTTTTTCCAGGCATCTCGGAAAAGCTGTACTGACCCAATTATTTCTGGTGATGCCGGCGGAGGCCGGGCGGCCGTTGAGTACCGAGGATGCCAGCGTGCTGGAGCAGGGTCGATGCCAGCTCGAGGCCTGGGTGGATCGAACGCGGGATGGATCCACCACCGCATGGGCGGTGCCGGCGTGCAACTTCGGGCTCGGCATCGAGTGGCAGGTGGGCGGCGCGCGCACGCGGGAGGGCGGCGAGTCCGGGTTCCGCGAGGCCTACATGCAGGGGAAGCGCGTGGTGCTCGAGCCCGATGCACATCCCGTCGGCGTGGGCGTGGTCGCGGGTCTCATCCGCCGCCCCCTCAACCAGACCCACCGCGGCTGGAACAACCCCTTCGTCCTCATCCCGCTCACGCACCACCTCACCCAAGCGACTCTCGTGCACGGCAACATCGGCTGGATCCGCGACCGCGAGGGGAACCGCGACCTCACGATCTGGGGCGTAGCGATCGAAACCGCCCTCAGCCCGAAATGGGCGGTCGTGGCCGAGGCACTGGGCGAGAACCGCGAGCGGCCATTTTTCCGCGTCGGCGCCCGCTGGACCGCCATCCCGAAGCACCTCGACCTCGACCTCTCCGCCGTGGCCCGCAGCGGCGGCACCCGGTCCGATCGGCTCATCTCCCTCGGCTTTACCTACGCCACCCCCTAAAACCGGGGTCAGACAGCGGGTTTGCGGCCCGCGCGCGGGAACGAAAAACGGGCTCTGACCCCCGGTTTTGGTGTATGACCCCAAAAACGGAGGTGTCCGACAGGG